>NZ_JADEXT010000003.1:0-472748 GCF_015206985.1 Nostoc sp. LEGE 12447
ATTTCATTTTTAGAAATCTTTCAGGATGCTATAAGCATTATTTATAGTTTTAGTATTATATAGCACCTTAAAATACGTAAACTAAATTAGCGATCACTCTTTGGGAAAAACTTTTTGGTTTACTGTTAATTGTCAGGTGTTAATTCTTAAACGCCTGCCCCCTGAAGTTAGCTGGAAAGAATTATCTGAGGAGTTTACCTTGTCAATTCCGACGTTAAGCAGTTTTTATCAGCGCCAGTGTATACCACGTTTGCGTAAATTCGCTGAATCGGAGGGATTGTTTTAAACAAGGAAGAAGGAGAGCCAGTTCGTTGCAAACTTTCCCGAAGATAAAAAGACCTCTCCCTGGTTTGACTAACCAAAATCTATCTTTCTCCAAATCGGAGAGGGACAGACTTTAATAAAGTTCAAGACAGTGAGAGGTTATTATTAATTGTTGATAGATAAAATCCAATCGCCTAAAAGTTGATTTACTCTATCGGGTACTTCATCATGGGGACAATGACCGGCTGTTAAAAAGTGTTCCCTGAGTTCAGGATAATATTGACGAAATTTTTGAGAACGTTCTCTAGCATTCATCCAAGGGTCAGCTTCTCCCCACAACATTAATAGAGGACAAGTTAATTGCTTTAGTAGCACATCAACTTTTTCCCCTTGAGGAGTGCTAAATACTGAAACAAACACATCCAACGCACCAGGATCGTAAGCAGGGCGAGAAATTTCTTCTATTAATTGGTCTGTAATAGCACTCTTGTCAAGATAAACTTTTTCTAGAGTTTGACGAATTACCCAACGTTGTCGCACGTACTGAAATAACAAAAACTGGGCTAGAGGTTGTTGAAAAATCCACTTAGTGCCGTCACCAAGAAGTTTTTGCAAATTAGCCGATTGTTTGGGAGGCTGAATTTCTGATTGTAAAGCTTCAGGCTCAGATGTAGGCTGCCTTTCGCTAAAAGGCCCGGCGCTATTGAGCAAAACTAAACCAGCAGCACTGTCAGGACGCTGTGCTGCAACACACAAGCCAGCGTAGCCACCAAGGGAATTACCCGCTAATACTGCTTTTTGACCAATTACTTCACTGATAAAATCATGGAGTTGGTCGCGCCACAAGTCGCCACTGTACTGCAATTTTGGTTTTGCCGATCGCCCGAATCCCAAAAGATCGATCGCAAATACTTCAAAATCTTGACACAATCCGGTGATATTTTTGCGCCAGTGGTCTGTGGAAGCACCAAATCCATGTACCAAAAGCAACGGCGGACGTTGCGCTTGCTTCTCTCCCGCACGCACATAGTAAACGTTGTGCCCGCGCCACTGCCAATATTTACCAGGAATTGGGGCTGTAGTTGCCTGCATGATTCAAAGAATTGTTAAGTAGCTTTAATAATTGTAGTGTAGAGCAGAGGGTTAGCTTTTGACTTTTGACCCTTGACCTGAAAAGAAAAAGATACAAGCCTCTAATATTATTTATGGAGATTGTAATTTTGACTTTTGAAAGTGCTGCTCCTATATGGTCTAAGAATATAAATCTAGCTATTCAAAAATAATAAATGCTTTCAAATTACCTCTTAAGAAAGATGATTTAAATTTCCCAATCTATCTTCAGGTAAATAGGAGAAAAATCAAGTTAGACGATAAAATATTTGAACAAATAAAAATCACCTTACTAAAAGTAAATATATGTTAGGTATACTTTGGGGTATTGTTGTTGTACTGGTTGCTTTTTGGGCATTAGGATTAGCACTTCATATTGCTGGAAATTTAATTCATGCAGTATTACTTATAGCTATTGCACTTGCCATTTACAATTTTTTCAAAGCCCGTGATGTGTAAGAATTGGGTAAATGTGTAGTGATAATAAAGACTGGAATCCTTGCGTTATAAGAATTGAGCAGGGAAAAATCACTACTGATTTATTGACAAATGGCAAATGACAAATTGATTACAGGTAAAACTAAACTGCTAGGGGTAATTGGGCATCCGGTAGAACATTCGCTGTCGCCAGCAATGCATAATGCTGCGATCGCTAATTTAGGATTAGATTATGTTTATCTTCCCTTTCCCATAGCACCAGAGAATTTAGAAGTAGCGATCGCAGGCTTTGCCGCTATTGGTGTTGTCGGCTTTAGTGTTACAATCCCGCACAAACAGGCAATCATGCCCCTGCTCTCAGAAATTACCCCTCTTGCTCAAATGATAGGGGCTGTGAATACAGTTAGTCGCCAAAATAACCAATGGGTGGGGACAAACACGGATATAGAAGGATTTATCGCCCCTTTGCAGACAACCTATCAGCAAGATTGGAGTCAGAAGGTAGCGGTGATTTTAGGCAATGGTGGCGCAGCCAGGGCAGTTGTCGCAGGTTGTCACCAACTAGGTTTTGCCAAAATTCATGTTGTTGGGCGGAATGTGCAAAGATTACAAAAATTCCGCGATAGTTGGAGCAATTCACCTATAAGTGAAAATTTGCAAGTTCACCAATGGGAGGAACTTTCAAAGCTAATTCCCCAAGCTAATCTGCTGGTAAACACAACCCCCATAGGGATGTATCCCAAGGTTGATGAGTCGCCTTTGAGTGGAGAAGAAATAGCGAATTTACCAACAGGTGCGATCGCTTACGATTTAATATATATCCCTAAACCGACGAAATTTCTAGAGCAAGCTGAAAAACAAGGTGCAATTGCGATCGATGGCTTAGAAATGCTAGTTCAGCAAGGGGTAGCAGCATTAAAAATTTGGTTGCAGCAGGAAAATGTACCTGTAGAAGTGATGCGCCAAGCTTTGCAAAAGCATTTGGGTTTAAGTTGATAGAGAAATAATTCCCCTGAGAGGTTGTTTGAAAAGTATTTCACTGTAACTTTAGACACTTTTAGATCCCCCCTAACCCCCCTTAAAAAGGGGGGAACTGGAATTAAAGCCCCCCTTTTTTAAGGGGGGTTGGGGGGATCGATAACGTTTTGCTACCGACGAAAGGACTTTTAAAACATCCTCTGAGCTAGATTGCTTTTAGTGATAGCTTTTTAAAATGCGTAAGTCGCTCTTAAAGTGTGTCTATAAACCTTGTTTACATGAGGTTTATAGACACACAGATAGGTGATAAAAAACAAGTGGTTGTATAACCCACGTTCGTGGGCTAGCCTTTTAATGCCAAAGACGCTGCGCTAACGGTAACGTCAAGGGCGAATGTTTGTGTAGCCGCGATATTCCATTCGCCGGGACTAATTTATTTGCTTTGCAGTCATTATTACCGCATTCTAATTTATGTTTCTCAAACCCCAAATAGTTTTTTCATGGCTTGTATTATTACTAAGTTTGACAAGTCTATTTCTTAGTTCTTGGATTCTTCTTCCAGCTCCAAATATGTCTTTACTCACCCTAGCGGTAGGAGCGCCGGAAGTTAGCCCTTGGTTATTGTTATTAAATTTATTCTCTTTATTGCTTTCTTTTTTCTGCATCCGTCGCTATAAAATACGGCGTTTAACTTCCATTTTCAGTTCAATAGGATTGCTAATTTGTGCATGGGTGCTAGTGAATATACCGCTAACTCAAATGCAGATGGATAAAGCAATGAAGCAAGGTTTGGGAACGGATTATCTAGAGCAAATTCCAGTCCAAGTAAGGGCTAAAATGCAAACCAATCCCTTTGATTTAGTGAATTCTTTTCGGGGTATTGCATTAGGTAAAATCCGTTATCAAAAAGATATTCTTTTTGCTTCCCCTGCGGGAGTGCCTTTAAAAATGGAAGTTTACCAACCCCCACAGGTGGGGAAATATCCAGCAGTGGTAGTAATTTATGGCGGAGCTTGGCAATATGGTAATCCTCATGCCAATTCTGAGTTTAATCAATATATTGCTCATCAGGGATATACAGTATTTGCCATCGACTATCGACACGCACCGAAATATCAGTTTCCAACTCAGTTAGATGACGTGCGTACAGCCTTAAATTTTATTCGCAAAAATGCAGCAAGTTATGAAGCCGATCCAGAACGGATGGTACTTATAGGACGTTCTGCGGGAGCGCACCTAGCAATGTTAGCGGCTTATCAACCAGATGCACCACCCATTCGGGCTGTAGTCAACTATTATGGCCCTGTTAACTTACCTGGAGGATATAAAACACCGCCATTTCCCGATCCGATCAACACCCGCGCTGTTTTAAAAGCATTTCTCGGTGGTTCATTAGAAGAATTGCCTAATCAGTATAAAATTGCTTCACCAATAAATTACTTGACGCACCCTTTACCACCAACTTTATTAATTTACGGCAGTCGTGATCATTTGGTAGAAGCTCGATTTGGAAGACAGATGTACGAAAGTTTACATAACTCTGATAATACTGCGGTTTTTCTACAAATTCCTTGGGCAGAACACGCTTTTGATGCAGTTTTCAACGGTGTGAGCAATCAATTAGCGTTGTATCATACCGAGAGGTTTTTGGCTTGGGTGTTGTTTAAGCAATAATTTATTAACATAGAGCAGCATTCAGAGCATAAAGACTCATTCACGAGTATCAAAGACTCATCAACGGAGTTCTGAGGTGGATGAACGAGTATCAAAGGTGGATGAACGAGTATCAAAGGTGGATGAACGAGTATCAAAGGTGGATGAATCCAGTTCAAAGGTGGATGAATCCAGTTCAAAGGTGGATGAACGAGTATCAAAGGTGGATGAATCCAGTTCAAAGGTGGATGAACGAGTATCAAAGGTGGATGAACGAGTATCAAAGGTGGATGAACGAGTATTAAAGGTGGATGAATGGAGTTCTGAGCCTCATTAACGAAGTTCAAAGGCTCATTTAAATTTAATCAGTACTCAGCACCTTACTATTTTTGCGGCCAACGCCAGTTATAGCGATTCCATTCGTAGATTCCTTGAATTTCATACTCAGCACCGTTGAAGAAGCGGACGACGCAGTTAGTAGAGGAATCATCGCGCTCTCTAATTTCCTCGACCTTAATCACCATACAAGGAAACCATTCGCGCTTACAAGGCCCATCTTTTTGCACCCATTCCCATAGTGCATTGGAAACTTCAATGCGATCGCCTACTCTTAACTTTAGTGCATCCTCAAAATAAGAATACTTATCAAAATGGCATGACTCAACACGATTGAGCCACTGCAAACCATAGCGTTCCCGGATAAATTGTACTGTTCCAGAGTCATTATCTAGCAGCCAGTCATTAAGTAATTGCACTTTCCAAGTGCGGTTGCGCTGTTCTTCATCTTTAACAAACTGTAAAAATGCTTCTAACTCTTCTGGTGTAAGTTCGTCTAAAGGATTAGCAATATCTGATGCCCTAGAGATAGAATTTCCCTGAATTTGCTCGACCACTTGCAGTAAAATCTGTTTCTGCGTGTCAGTGAGAGGACAGCTTGCTGCATCACAATCATTAAAGGCTGCGAGCATAGATGCTTCAATCTCATCTGGAGTCATAAGTTAATCGCAATTGAGGGTTTATTTCCCTAATTATTACTTTTTCTAGAGTGTGTAGGGGAGTTTTGATAACTCCTATGCGGATATCACAAGAATCCTACCTCTGATAACAGTGGGTACAAAAGGTTAAATTAAAGTCTTCAATCCTGTTGTAGTTAAATTCAGGTAAGCTGAGGTTATAAGTTACATATTTTTGGATTAAGTAACGGGGTCTTGTATGCGGTTGCGGTCACTCACGGTCGTTTTTATTTCCTGTATCATCGCCTTGCTATCGTGGGTGATTACTCCCCCTGCTATAGCTTTGACACAGATTAAATTATTTGATGTTTCTTATAAAGATTGTCCGCCAGAACTGGCACAAGGGGCTGTTATAAGTAGTGGTAGCGCTGCTGCCAATTGTTTTATTGTCATTGGCAAAGCAGAAAATGGCACTAATAAAACAGTCTACGACGCAGATATTTTTGGACGCATCTATGATGCCAACAATGACTCAGTGATGCAAAACCGCACTCGATTAGGTTCTATTACTGAAGTGCCGCCAGGGATTAGCGATTTTCAACTGAGAATTACTGTACCGGCAAATCAACCTACTCCGTTGAAGCTGAAGCAGTTTAAGGCTGCTGGATTTAGTGGTCAAGTGCGTAGGTAAAAGCAAGCTGTCGCGCATTTAATTTGCATAACTAATGCCCACCCCACAAAAAATTTATTTTTGGCGGATACAAACTAAAAGATTTTTAGCTTACCAATTTTAGATTTGAGATTTAGGAGTCGTGCGTTATTCCGCACAAAAAGAGGTTTTCCAGTCAGTATTTTAGACGCAATAAAAATTGTAGAGACGCAAATTTTAATTTGCGTCTCTACAAAAGTTTTTATTGGGGTAGCAATCAAAATCCTTGCGCGAATGGCAAACGAGCTAAGGTTCTCAGAAGATCGCCAGCTAAGTTGAGTGCTAAGAAAGCTAAGATCGGAGAAAAATCCATACCGCCCAATGGGGGAATAATTGAGCGGAATAGATTCAAATAAGGATCGCTGATCTGGGCTAAAGCGGCAAATGGCTGGTTATACCAGTTGATTGTCGGGAACCAGGTCAACAAAACCCGGATAATTAGTAAATAGCTATAAAAGGTGACAAAGGTAACTAGTGTGGTAATCAGTAAACTCATAGATGGCTTGGTTTCCTACTAAGTGTCAAACGCGGTCTTGTCTTTCTAATTTTAATTTAGTCTATGTCATGGAGTTTGCAGATTTACCACTGGCCACACAAGACATTTTCACCACGCCTGAACTAATTTCAGGAGTCTTTAGTGAGGGTGCGATCCTTGCTGGCTTGGGGTGAATCGCCATTTACATTTCCTAGCTGCTTTCGCACATCATCAATTGTGGCATTTAGCTGGGCAATTTTATCTTCTAGCGATCGCCTAGCTGTTTCTATGCCGATGCTCTCACTCTCTGAGGCTTTCATCTGACGGCGCTTTGCTGCTATTTTTTTCGCTTCGACTTGGCTATCCGTCAGTTCTACCTCATCGTCTGCTAGCAATTCTGGATTGCGTCGAGAAGCTATCAGTGCGCCGATAACACCGCCAAATACGCCACCGACAAAGGCCCCTGCTAAAAAACCACTGCCAAAACCATCTCGTTGACTCATATCTTTACCGCCTTCAACAAACCTTGCAACTTTTACAGTAGTTATGCTATCTTTATCTGCCCTAGCTGCATACTAGCTTAAGTCCCAAATGTGCGATCGCCTGCATCTCCTAATCCCGGTACAATAAACCCCTTACTGTTGAGTTTTTCGTCAATAGTAGCGGTGTAAATGATTAAACCTGGATAAGCTTCACTCAGTTTTTGCAAAGCTGGTGGAGCCGCCACTACGCAAACAATCCGGGTCAGGGAAGGATCGGCACCCCGTTGTGTTAATTCTGCCATTGTAGCCATGATCGACCCTCCTGTTGCCAACATGGGATCGGTAATTAACACTCGTGTTTGGGGGTCAAATTTTTCTGGCAACTTGTTTAGATAACAATGAGGTTGCAATGTTTCTTCATCTCGCGCCAAGCCAAGATGGTAAACCGATGCTAAAGGTAATAAAGTCTGCGCTCCTTCGAGTAATCCTAGTCCAGCTCGCAGAATCGGTACTACTGCTACTGGTATTTGCGGATCGATCACAGTTGCTGGACAGGTATCCAAAGGAGTCTGTACTGCTGTTTCTTGGGTCGGCAACCAGTCTCGCGCAGCTTCATAAGTCAGCCATCTTCCCAACTCAGTCATGGCGCTGCGAAATAATACTGAAGGCGTGCCTGCATCACGGGCGACTGCCAGCCAGTGTTTGATCAGGGGATGGGGTGGAACATAAACGCGCAATTGTAGCGTCATAGCCAGAAATAGGCGACTTTTTATTGTACAAGAACTGAAACACCATAATACTCTTTCCTGCATCCGGCTGACAGCTAAAATTAATACTCTCCAATTTATTGAGAAATTATTTCATTAGTAGTTGACATCTATTCTCAATCAAAGCTATATTATTATCCAGTGTTCTCCTCTCTTTTAAGGATCGGCAGACGGGATTGGCCAGCAGTAGCAGGCTCGTCCCTCTTTTTTTTGATTGGTCATTGGTCATTTGTCATTAGTTAAATTAAATATTGATTGACTCTAGACAAAGGACAAATACTTCTCTACGTTCGCGCAGCGTGTCGCAGACAGACGCTACGCGTTAGCGGAGCTTTCGCTTTAGCGATACGCTCAGTACAAAGGACAAAGGACAAATGACTAATGACTAATGACGCAATCGTGATTGGGTCTGGTATTGGCGGATTAGTAACAGCGACCCAACTAGCAGCTAAGGGGGCGAAAGTGCTGGTGCTGGAACGTTATTTGATTCCAGGTGGTAGCGCTGGTTATTTTGAACGCCAAGGCTATCGATTTGATGTTGGTGCATCGATGATTTTTGGGCTGGGACAAAACGGCACTACAAACTTACTTACCCGCGCTTTGGCAGCTGTGAATGTTAGCCAAGATGCGATCGCAGATCCGGTACAGATTCACTATCATCTACCCCAAGGTTTAGACCTGAAGGTTGACCGGGTTTATGAAAAATTTTTGCAAAATCTTATTGCTCATTTTCCCCATGAAGAAAAAGGGATTCGTCGCTTTTATGACGAATGCCAAAAAGTATTCAAGTGTCTCAACAGCATGGATTTACTGTCCTTGGAAGAACCTCGGTATTTACTGCGGGTATTTTTCCAGCATCCCTTGGCGTGTCTCGGTTTAGTTAAGTATCTGCCCCAAAATGCTGGGGATTTTGCCAGACGCTACATCAAAGATCCTAAACTATTAAAATTTATCGATATGGAATGTTATTGCTGGTCGGTGGTTCCGTCAGACATGACACCAATGATTAATGCTGGGATGGTCTTTTCTGACAGGCATTATGGCGGAGTTAACTATCCCAAAGGCGGAGTAGGACAAATTGCCCAAAAACTGGTGGAAGGTCTAGAGAAAGCTGGGGGTAAGATTCAGTACAAAGCTAGAGTCACGAAAATCCTCACAGAAAAGGGAAAAGCGGTAGGTGTGCAACTAGCGAATGGTAAAGTATATCGGGGTAAACGCATAGTTTCTAACGCCACACGCTGGGATACGTTTGAGCAACTACTACCAGCAGAAGAAATGCCACTTAATGAGAAAAAATGGCAACAGAATTATCAAAAATCTCCCAGCTTCTTGAGTTTACATATAGGGGTAAAAGAGTCAGTTTTACCAGTGGGGACAGAGTGCCACCATATTTTGCTGGAAGGTTGGGAAAATATGACAGCGGTGGAAGGGACAATTTTTGTTTCGATTCCCACATTGCTTGATTCAGATTTAGCACCAAGTGGATATCACATCATTCATGCCTTCACGCCTCACGGGATTGATGATTGGCAAGAACTTTCTCCAAGCGAGTACGAGGCGAAGAAAGAAGAGGCGGCTGGGCGAATTATTGACCGCCTAGAGAAGATTTTTCCTGGCTTAGATGCTGGATTGGATTATCTAGAGGTAGGTACACCCCGCACCCATCGCCGCTTTTTGGGTCGTCAGGATGGCACTTATGGGCCAATTCCCAGGCGTAAGCTGCGGGGGTTATTGAAGATGCCCTTTAATCGCACAGCCATTCCAGGACTTTATTGTGTCGGGGATAGTACCTTTCCTGGTCAGGGATTGAATGCAGTAGCTTTTTCTGGGTTTGCTTGCGCCCACCGGATTGCTGTAGATTTAGGATTTTAATGCGATCGCAGCGCATGGCTGCTAATCTGAGAAAATTAAATATTAACCCAGATCAGTTAGTTTAATTATTTTGGTACCTACCTTTAGATAGATAGGGTAAACCCTATCAGTTGCTCGTCAAAAATTGCTTGCTAGTAATGAAAAATAAAACTTTATATCCGAAAAATCTAAAACGCATCTTTGATTTATTTTGTCAATGTGTAATCTCTAGTATCAACGAATAAATTAGTAAGGCCTTCTCAGGGCTTAATATATATTCATGCTTTCAGTAGATGTCGTTATGACTTGATAAGTGTGACTATGTATATGTTCTCGAACAATAAATAGTTGCTTTGTTGTTAAGATAAAAAATCAAATTTTATCTGACTATAGTAACTTTGGTTTTTAGCCAATTGTTTGATGTTTTGAGAAGGTAACACAATGAATAAAATCCTAAAACGCACACTTCTACCTAGCCTCATGGCTGCAAGTTTAGCTGGTGTAACTTTGGTTCCCGCTAAACCGGCTGCTGCTGATGATCAAGTACTACGAGATGCAGGTATTGGGGCTGTTACCAATGTCGTCACTGGAGCCGTTAGGGGAAATGGTAGTGTATTAGGCAATGCTGTCAAAGGTGGTGTCACTGGTGCGGCTGTCAATGGTGCAAATGGTCTGAGAAACACTCGCAATCGCCATCACCGGAACATTGGTCAAGATGTTGGAGTCGGTGCAGGTGCTAGCGCAGTGACCGGCGTAGTTACTGGCGATAGCAGAGATACCCTTGGGAATGCTGTTGACGGTGCAGCTGTAGGTGCAGCAATCCATCTACTGACCAATGGCAAATAATTTGTAAATTCATCAGCGAAAATACTTTCCAATTGTTAACAGGTTCCACTTGTAAACACTACGAATTTATTCCTCCCCTAATTCCTCTCCTTTGAGGATGATCAAAGACAACCCCCTTTCCCTAGTAGGGAAAGGGGGTTGATGGGTTAGATTGATATTGGGATATACGCCACCGTCACATTTAGATGACGTTAGGCTTAATACTAAACTCTAGCCCTTCAACGCTTTTCTAAAGTTTCGACGATAGGATTGATTCGTAATAAACAAAGCTGGCCATAGCAAGGATAAACCAATGCGATTGGTCAAAGTTGGATTAAAATTAGTCCGTCCAAATCCATTCCAAAACTTCCAAACGCCACCTCCGTAAACCCCTATCAAGCCAATAACAATTAAAGTACCCATTCCTATCAACTCCGTTAGTAACTGACAGAATTTAAGTTAAGTTTTACCACACTAGTAGTTCGCCAAGTGAACTTGGCGGGGTAAAGAGGAAGGGGGAAGGGGAAAAGGGTTTAGATCCCTTACCCTTTCCCCTTTGCCCTTTCCCCATCCCTCACTCAGCATTTTTGGGTTGGCAGACTACTAGGTAAGCACTTCATAAGCAACGCCGAGAAGGTATGACAAAACTCCCCAGTTTTTTACATCTAAGTCAGTTAAACACACATTCTCTGATTCCAGTGTAGAATAGCCCCATGCTTTGCAGCTAGCTAGAAGCTCATGTATTGCATTCCGTTAGAATCTGTGAGCTAAATGCACAAAGTCGTATTTGTGGCTAAAAGGTTGCTGTAGTGATAAAAAAGTATAAATTATGATGCTAAAAATTAAGCTTAGAGAACACAAAAACCTCATCTAATTTTAGATGTTGTGGGAGCGATCGCTGCCATAAACCCATACATTGCCACAAATGGGCAACAGAGACATTTCTTCTACTTATCATAACTTTCTGGTATACCCACTGGTGATAAGCCTGCGATCGCTCTAAGATTTTGGCAACGAATCAACTCAGTAAAATTTAAACCAGAACGCCCTTCAATTTTTGCTACCGCTTCAATTGCTAACAATAGGTGCTGCGCTGCTTCAGCTTCTGAATAACCGCGCCGTTGTGCGATGCGAATTGCTGCTGCATCGGCATTTAACTCTGACTCTTGAGATTTATTAGTACGCCAGATCCGAAAAGCAGCGATCGCACTTAATCCCCCGGCTATGGCTACACCCACCACATCTGACTGTGATGCTTCTAATAAGCCGCCTATCATCCCCACTAGCACGACACCTTGATAAATGTCGGGTTTAAACCACTTCACCCCCGTCAACCAGCTAACCATCTGCAACAGCAGCAAATCTCGTTGCGCCTTTGCTAGGCAACGCCATAAATCGAAATTAATATATATTGGTCGCGTCTGATACCAGGGTTGGGGAAAGGACGCATCAATCACTTTTGCCTGTTCCGGCTTACTAACAATTTTTGTCGTCATCCGGCCAGAAGCAGGCATTACATCTAATAAACGGCGAATTTCAACATTTGGCTCCATAAATTTAATTATTAGCCATAATGTGCATAGTAATTATTTTAGTTACCATTTGTGTTAACCTTTGATTTGTGAGATGCTCTCGCAATCTTTCTAAATAGTTATTCTATTAGTAAAAATCTCTCTAAATGGCGATTTGTAAATAGTTTAGACAAAGCCATAAGAATATTGATAAAGCAGTTTGATAGTGTGGCGGGATTTTATAGTATCCGTTTGCCCCCAAATTCAAAACCTGAAAGTTTTGGATAACCATTGATATTACTGAACGATATGGACGCTTTTGCTACCCTCCCACCTGAATGGACGAATCAGGCAATACACGCTTATGAATTTTGCTGTCCTAATTGCCACTCAACTAGCCGAGAAGCTGAAAAAGTTTGGCTAAATCGGCGTTCGCCTGTACTTACAGAAGACCGTCGTCGCAAATGGCAAGAGTTCTATTATTGCCACTGTGCTACTGTGTGGTGGGCTTGGAGTAATGATCGCCCCCCTAAAGATATATCCAATCAGCCAGACTATAATGCTACATAGCTAATTTTTTCCCTGAACAAAAGCCCACCTCAAGGCGGGCTTTTGTTTATCTAATTCTGAGCTTTATTTGCCATCACCAATTTTAGAAGGTAAAGGTAGTACGCAGAGTACCTACATAGATGGTATCGTTAGCGTCGTTGTGTTCAGGATTGAAGATTACCAACAAGCCAGGCGTGACCTGGATATTATCAGAAACCTTGAACTTGTAAAGACCCTCTAAGTGATAAGAGGTATCGGTGTCCAAGTTATTAACTGTTTTGATGCTGCCACCAGTAACTTTGGGTGGTTGACCAAAGATAACACCTAAAACGTTGCCTTCTCCACCTAAGTCTTTTAAAGCAAGCGATCCAGCCCAGTACCAAAGGTCTGCATCTCTACCAACGTTAACACCACTCCTAGCATCAGCAGTTGTATAACCTCCCCAACCACTAATAGCCAACTTAGAGCCAAGTTGGAATGTCGCTTCTACACCATAGTTGTTAGATTCAGTACGAGCACCAGTTCCAAAGGGGTTATTGGCAAAGGTGCTACCTGTACCTTGGAAAAGGCTGTTGGCAGCATTGCCAGCGAAGTAACTACGGGCATAGGTCAAACCAATATTGAAGGCTTTGGTGGGTTTGAAAGTTAATTGACCAAAGATAGTGTTATCGCCATCAAAGAGACCGTTACTAAGTCCGGGATTATTAGCACCAAAGACACCATTACCAGTTGAAGGTGCTAAATAAGCACCAGTCAAGCTGATAGCTTCGTTAGGATTGAAAGTAACAGTCAAGCCAGCACCATTTTGACCTTGACGGTAGATGGGGCTGAAACGTCCATATCGAGATAGCGCACCTCTACCAGAACTTGCAAAGTCAGGGTTAAAGGTGTTTACGTTTTCATACAACTCACCGCCACTAGCGTCAACCTTGACACGCACTGCGTCAGTGAAGTTGAAAGCATAGTTAATTTTATCGATCACAACAGAGTTGTTGCTATCTCCATCATAACCCAATCGGGTCATGTTGGTACCACTACCGCTTGCCACACCACCAACAACACTACCAACGTTGGAAACGATATTGCCCGCATTTAAACGGATTTGCAACTGGTCTTTACCAGTGAAACTGCTGTACAAGTTCAAACGCACCCGATCAGAGAAAACAGTGTTGCTGTTTAAGTCTGGATTATTGTTAGGGTCGGCATCTGTATCAGCCCTATTTCCACCAAAAACATCAGACACGTTGAAAATTGCTTCCCCAACCAACTTGGTGGTAGTGGAGAACTGATTAGCTTCAAGTTCAGAAGTGCGGGCTTCTAATCCATCCACACGACCGCGCAGAGTTGCTAATTCAGCAGAATATTCTTCTTGTAAACGCTGTAAAGTAGCTAAATCTTGTTTGCTGACTAAATCAGCAGTAGCCGTAGCAATCAGTTCGTTAACCCGATCTAAACAGGCATTCAAACCTGCGGCAAATTCATAACGGGTCAAAGCACGGTTCCCACGATAGGTACTGTTAGGATAACCTGCAATACAGCCGTAGCGCTCAACTAGAGATTGTAAAGCTTGGAATGCCCAATCTGTGGGTTGCACATCTGAAAATTGCGAAACTGATGTTACCTGACTCATCTCATTAGAGTCTTGAGCTTCAGATAACTGGGCAGCATTTGTTACTTGTTCGTTGACTTCAGCAGCTAGAGCGCTATTAGCAACAAAAAATGTCGCAGCTACAATAACTGGACTAACCTTAAAAAGATTCCAGAATCGCTTCGTCATGTTTATACTCTCACTCACACCTAAATAACCCGACCACTGTAAAATGCTTATAGCACTTTACTTTCGGGAATTTCACACACAATCACAGACACGATTATACATTACACTCTGTGAATTTTACAAGCAATTCAGCTAACATACTGCTGAACCATAATTTTTAATTAGTTTATTTGGTAAACGCAAAATAATGCGGCGTTTGTGACGTAGAACTGTTCCTTCTTCTTCCAATTGCTGTAAGAGGCGAGTAACTGTTACTCGCGTGGTATTTAATACTTCAGCAATATCTTGATGGGTAACATTTAAATCAATTAGTTTTCCCTTATCTATATCACGTCCAAATTTTTCACTTAACCACACCAAAAATTGCCATAAGCGTAGCGAAATTGGTTTTCGATGCACAATACTTAGTAGATCCTCTGCCTGTTGAATATGGGACAACAAAGCATTAATATCTTGATGCCATAAATGAGGAGGTACAATGCTTACTTCCACGCCTGTGAGACATTCAATTTGGTAGGGTTTGACCCTAGATAAAGGATAGCCAATCAGATCCCCTAATCCCCAATAACCGAGAGTGATGAATGTTCCATCTTCACTCCACGTTAAAGTACGAACGGCACCGTATTCAATACGCCAAAGTACATCATTTTGAAGTGGAATTACTTCCCTACGGGTAAATATCTGCTGGGGTAATTGTCCGCCGAAAGCAGAGCTATTTGACACGGCAGAAGAGTTTGAAGTAGGAGTTGTAGAATATATCATTAACAGTAACTACATAATTATCAGGGAATCTCGATATTTAAAATGATAAGAAACTCTAATAATTTGTATAAAACAAAATCCACCTGTGTATCTAATTATGTGTATTTTTAGCCATGAGAGCTAGAGACTAACTCAAAATCTTTTCATTGAAACAACTTCTTGTTTTAAGTATCTATGAGTTAGATAGATACTTAAATTTTTTTCAGTTGTTTATCTGTTACTTTAGTTGTGCAAGTTTAAGAATAGGTAAGCTTTTAGTAAAATATTTAGTTAAATTATTTTTATTGAGCAAGTTTTCAACCGAAAAAATTGGGTTTCTCTCGCTCCTATACTCCGTATGGGAACGAGCGAAACCGCATTAAGCTAAGTCATTAAGACTTGTGTATACACCGTAAGTATGTGTTGGGGAGGGAAAAAGATTTCTAATTTCCCGTTTTCATAAGCCAATACGCTTGGGTTTAGGCTATGCAGTGCCAAGAATAGTAAGAAAATCCCTCATCAAGTTTCTTAGAACCAGCGTAAATTCGTTCTACTACACTCTTTCAATATACAAGCGTGCAATTTTCCCCTTTTGACACGGTGATGCCTTAAATACAATTAAAAGTTTCAATAGCCAAAAAGGGATCAATTTAGCTGCTAGGTATCTTTTTTTACTACATTTATTTACCTCTATCCTGAAATTTAAGTTCGTTCTAAAGGCAAAAATCAAAATCTCGTTGTGATTATTTTATTTCGGTGACGCGCCAGCTAAGTTTCAAATTAATCCAAAAATTCCAGATAGTAGCAACTGCGATCGCAATAAAGTTGGCAATATAACGGTTAGGAATAATAAAATTGAATACCAAATTTAATACCAGTACATTCAATACCAATCCAGCAAGGCAAATGGCGTTGAACTTCAAAAACCGCTTCAGGCGTTGATGCCATTCTTGCTGTCTGGCGCTGACATCAGCAAATGTCCAAGCGTCATTCCACAAGAAATTATTTAAAATCGCAATTTCACCAGCGATAATTTTGCTGCGTGTCAGGGGCCAAGCCAAGGTAGTGGGATCACTGAGTAAATAAAGAATTGTCATATCCACAAATACCCCACTCAGTCCTACTAAGCCAAAGCGGATAAATCGGCCAATGGGGAAACCTGTTTGTTGAGTAAGTTTTTGTTTTTTATTACCTCCGGTTAGCCGTAACCTTACTAAATGGTGAATGTAATCTATGTATTGTTTCCATGTAACTTTGCTTTCACCCTCTTTGCGTTCACAAAATACATATCCAACTTCGGCAACTTCATCTACCTTTCCCCGACCGATTACTTCTAAGAGAATTTTGTATCCCACTGGATTTAGTGTTGCATTAGCGATCGCACTTCGACGCACCATAAAATAACCACTCATAGGGTCAGAAACTCTGCCCAGTACTCCCGGTAGAATAACCAAGCCTAATAATTGAGCGCCACGAGACAATAAACGTCTGACAACACTCCAGCTACTAACACCGCCTCCTTCAACATGACGACTAGCTACTGCCAAATCCGCTCCCTGTTCAACACTACGCAACAGTTGCATTAGCACCTCTGGCGGATGCTGCAAATCTCCATCAATTACCCCTAACACACTTCCCGTAGCTGCTTGCCACCCACGAATCACTGCCGAAGATAGCCCCCGTTCTTGTTCTCGTCGCATCACCCGCAACTGAGGGTATTCTGTTGTCAGAGATTGTGCTATTTCCCAAGTTCGGTCTGGGCTATCATCGTCTACCACAATTAGTTCATATTTTCCTGGAATTGATTCATCCAGTAATTGACTCAATATACTGACCACATTTTGGATGTTGTCACGCTCTTTATAAGTAGGAATTACTAGAGATAGATGGATAGATTCACCACTTATACCCACACCATGAGGGGGCAAGTCTGAAATCTTTAGTGGGCCCGTTGGTACTGCTAACAGCGAGTTGGATGAGTTTGTCTTCATAATTTCACATTTATCTGTAAAGACCAAAGGAAATAGAGTCGAACATCTGCGTGCTTTATTGACTGAACCTGGTTAGCCAAAGTTTTTTGTTACATTTAGATGTTCTGAAAAGTTTGATATCTGCCTCCTGCCTTATGAACGGAGGTTGGGTTTAAAACCCTTGTCTATTATCTCTGCACGTTTTATATATTCAGAAGTCCATAACTTCCTTTATGTGTAAGCTTTAAACCTTCAGTTACCCTTTGAAAAAATGATTTTTTCCATTTACTGATGAAACATAGTATTGGCATTATTGCTTCATGACTGTATCCACAGAGTGGCATATTACAGCACTTCCGCCAGCTATGAGGTACATCCTAAAAGCTGAAAGCAATGATAGGAGAGGGGCAAGGAGAAAACTATATTGCATAATAGCCGGAAGCGCTGTAACTGCATTTGCTCGTTTAATGTCACTATTATCTTGGCTGTTTTCAATAAACTTTGTTATTGATTCTATCCACATGACACACCCTGTACTTAGTCGCAAACATGACTTCAGTTGCTTTTTCAGTATTGAATCTTATCAGAAATGGTTTAGAATTGCTATACATCTCATGAATGATTTAGGATTGCTGTATTAATTGCTATATTGTTTTTTGAGTTTGGCGAGCGAGTAATAATTAAAGATGTTCAGTTTTCCTAAGTAACTTTATAGTACTCTTGAGTAAAATGCATTCAATTGTATATAATTATTATAACTAATGATAATACAATTGAAAATCGGATTGCAACTTGAAGTGTTTAAAACTAGCAAGGTAAACACCTAGCTTCATTTGAATTTTGGATTTAAAGACCTGTATTAAACTCACAATAAGCGCATATCAAATATTATTGACAAAACTAAAACTATAAAATAAAGGTTTATGGTTTGGTTTAGTTCTACAGGCTAAATAGCGAAGGCTTAAGTTATTAGCAATAAGCGGTACTGAATGGGATTACTTAGGTCTCTATTTAGATGATGAGTTTCTCATTCAAAATCTGTGCTTGCCTTGGTATTAAACCATTCTATATTGTTAATGAATGATTAATTATTTATGCTTATGCTAAATGCAAACAATTTATCTAACAGTAAGAAAAACCAAATATTATTAAGTTTCGCCATAATTTTTTCATTAATATTATGTGGAGAATTAGCAATTAGAGCTTATTCTTTTTATCTTGATGCTTTAGGTAATTCCACAGGTCGATATTTACCTGATTTTCCCAACCCTTTTGACCAAATAAGAACAGGCATAGAATTCCTTTTTTTAAACATTATATATGTTGTTTGGTTAACAATAAACAAAAACAAAGAAAAAGATATAACTTTTATAAAAATTTTAAAAAATAGTTCATTTTTTCTGTTAATTGCCTTTGCAGGTTATCCAATAACTACTGATATCAATTTGTATATACATTATGGTTTGATGTATTTAAATGGAATTAACCCTTTTCTGAATCCTGCAAGCACATTTACTTCAGAATTGTCTCCATTTCTTGTTTGGAAACAGACTTCTACTTATGGGCCTATATCTCAACTACTTTTTATATTTTCTGCCTTTTTCGTTGCAATTACTCCTAGTTTAGGAATTTATATATTTAAATTAATCTGTCTTTTATTCCATATATTAAATAGTTACTTAATTTGGGGGCATTTAAAAAACTCCCCTTATAAGATAAATGTGACAACTGCATATTTACTTAGCCCATTACTTCTGTATGAGCAGGTTACAAATGCCCATGTAGATGTCTTCATTTCTACCATTTTAATTATTTTGATAATATGCCTTAAAAACTATAATTATCTAGCTGCAATTGTTACAGCTTGGATTGGTTTTCTAATTAAAACATTACCAATTGTTTGGTTGCCTCTAATTTTTGTTTATTTGATTAAGCAACAACGTTGGAAAATTTTATTTAGTGCCATTTTTATCTCTGTAGCTATAATTTTTGCAACTTCTCTGATAGCTTTACCTTCAGTCGATGCTTGGACAAGCCTTTTCAATCCTGGCGTTAAAGACAGAGTAGGCGGTTCATTATATTCTTTGATTAAGAATGTACTAAGTTATAAAATTCTAAAACTTCCTGTAACTTTTCAAGCAACTGTATTCTCAACATTTAAACCTATAATCTTTTCTATATTTGTAATTTCTTATTTAATTATTCTGGTAAAACCATATTTGAAAAAAACATATTCTGCAACTAGTTTTAGTACAAATATAGGATGGATTACCTTAATATTATTTTTGTTTGCTGCTCCTTGGTATTGCTCTTGGTATTCCTCTGTGCTGCTGGCAATCGTAGCTTTAAATATAGATTCCAATTCAAAAAGATTCGTGATTACTAGCATCCTCTTTTGTAGTAGCAGTACTGTTTTTTACTATCTGCTACGAGGTATCCGACTGTACGATTTTTTAACGGTTTTACCAACCTTAGCAGTAATTATATTTTGGCTTGTACGTGATATCCAAGCTCTAAAAAAACCACTGAAAAACTGAATCAAAAGCTACAATTTTTATAATTAAACAGTAAATATTTTTCTATCTGCTCATACAGATTTATAATTATAATCGCTAATTTTGTGGTAATAATAATAAAAATTTCATGCCTATAATTTGCCAATTATAAAAGCCAAAAATTTTATTGTTCTTCACTACTTATTATGCCAAATCTTTGTAGGCTAAAACAGCCCTGTACTTAAAAATCTATACGTTACTCACATCTTTCTTTACAATCTTTTAACCTTTGTTTTGTAAACATCTGAGAGACTTAGGGATTAGGCATACTTGACAAATTCACGCTTAATATTCTTGCTAATACTGCGTTTTTATTGAGAATTAACGACTAACTAATCAAGGTTAGAAAAACAAAAGCGATCGCTATCGCAAATGTTAAGACAGATCCGGATAATGGATAGTCTTAAAAAGAGGGGAACTGAAATCAAGATCCACCCCATTTATCTGGGAGCTAGAGGTAGTGACTTTAGGCTGTTGACTAATGAACCGTCAATTAAGAGCGTTGACCGGTGACAATATATGCTACCCTCTGACCAATATTAGTTGCATGATCTGCCATCCGTTCTAGACAACGAATTGCCAGTGCTAGCAGCACAATTGGCTCGACTACACCGGGTACATCCCGTTGTTGGGCTAAAGTTTGATAAACGCGATCGTAAGCATCGTCTACAGTGTCATCTAGGTGCTTTAAACGGCGACCACCGCCTTCATCGAAATCTCCCAAAGCCTTCAAGCTAGTTGCTAGCATCGCCTGTGCGTGAAGGGACATGGCTTCAATTTCAGATAAACACGTATGAGGCGCATAAGGAAAAATTTTAATCGCAATCTCAGCTAAATCTTCAGCATAATCGCCAATGCGCTCTAAGTCTCGCACCAATTGCATAAAGGCACTCAAGCAGCGCAAATCTTGAGCCGTAGGCGCTTTCAGCGTCATAATCGCCGTACAGTCTGATTCGATTTGACGATAAAAGCGATCAATCTTTTTATCTAATAGAGGAAGTTCCTTTGCTGCTGTTAAGTTACGAGCAAATAACGCTTGGTGGCTGAGGCGAAATGATTGTTCTACCAAAGCACCCATGCGTAATACGTCCCGTTCTAAGCGCCTAATGGCGCGTGCTAGTTCGGGTCTTTGAGGATTGGAACCATAATGGACAGCTTTCACACTTGTTGTCTTAAAGGTGAAGATATTACTAACTATAGTCTTGGCTTAAGGAGTTTGCCATAACTTCAGGAAATTGAAGTTGCATCCACGCACCACCGGTTTCTGGATGGTTCATAGCTTTGATTGAGCCACCGTGGGCGATCAGAATTTGCTCAACGATCGCTAATCCTAATCCATTGCCAACGATCGCCCCGATGGAGTTACTATCTTGTGGGGAATGGGTTCGCGCCTTATCTCCTCGATAAAATCGCTCAAAAACGTGGGGTAAATCTGCCTCAGAAAATCCGACTCCAGAATCAATAAGATTTATTTCTAGAATTTGGGAAGTACCATCATGATTTTTTGTTGATAAGATTTTCGCTTCAACACGAATACTTGTAGAAGGAGGACTGTATTTAATACTGTTGTCTAGCAAGTTGAGAAAAACTTGGAAAATCCGGGCTTGATCTGCTTTAATCCAAAGATTTTCTGGGCCAGAATAAGAAAGAGATAGATGTTGGCGCTGTGCTAACGGTTCTAGTGTTTCCCAAACAGATGTAATTAGCGATCGCAATTCTACAGCTTTGGCTTGCAATTGCATGGTTGGGTTTGCTTCCATTTGAGTCAGGTCTAACCAGCTTTGCACTAAGTTAATCAGCCGATCAACTTCCTGCATCAAACGGTTAACCCAACGATTTAGAGGTGGTTCCAAGCGGATTTGTAAAGTTTCCACCACCAAGCGAATCGAAGTCAAGGGCGTTCTGAGTTCGTGGGCTAAATCAGAAAAAGAGCGATCGCGTACTTGATTTATGTCTAATAGCGGTTGACGATTTTCTAAAAATACTCCTACTTGTCCATTAGGTAAAGGCAAACTAGATGCCCGCAAAGCTAGAGATTTGATTGTTGACATTTCTGCCGCATCATCAAAAGATGGATGAAAAATCCATTCTCCCGTCTGTAGTTTTTGCCTATCACGAGTTTGCTCAATTAAATGGTCAAGTTCGTAAGACCGTACTAACTCTAGTAGTAAGCGTACTTCTTCTGGTTGCCACCTTTGCAGATACAAAATTTCCTGCGCTTGCCGATTACACCACAGCAGCTGATTTTCCTCATCTACCTGCAAATATCCCACTGGTGCAAAATCTAGCAAGTCTTGGTAAGTTTGCAATGATTGCTGCAAATCTTGCCGTTGCTGTTTCACCATCGCTATTTCCTGCCATAAACCAGGAATCAGCAGCAGTCCCTTCTTGTCAGAATGCGAGGTTAACGGTCGGAATAAGCGCCCCAGGTAGCGGTTAAGTTGAACCTGTTGCCAAATCCAAAACCCAATGCCTACTGCTAAACCCAGAAAAAATCCCAATAAAAGCATTTGAGTTGTTAGTTTGTTGGTGACTACTAAAAACTAACAACTATCTAAACTAATTATCCAAACCTATAGCCAAAACCTCGTACAGTCACAATATATTCGGGATGACTGGGGTCTTGCTCTAATTTTTCGCGCAACCAGCGAATATGAACGTCTACGGTTTTACTATCACCAACGAAATCTGGCCCCCAAACCTGATCTAGTAATTGTTCCCGCGACCATACCCTCCGGGCATAACTCATAAACAATTCCAGCAAGCGGAACTCTTTAGGTGAAAGGCTCACCTCTTGACCACGAACCAGCACCCGACATTCTTGAGGATTCAAGGTAACATCTTTGAATTTTAATACTGGTAGTTGTGGTAAATTACTTAGGCGTTGGCGGCGGAGTAAAGCGCGGCAACGAGCTACTAACTCACGCATACTAAAAGGTTTGGTCAGGTAGTCATCTGCTCCCACCTCCAACCCCAGAACGCGGTCAGTTTCACTACCTTTAGCACTCAGCATTAAAATCGGTACTGGGTTTCCTTGATGACGCAGCAAACGGCATATATCTAGCCCATTGATTTGCGGCAGCATCAAATCAAGAATGATCAAATCAAAGGGAACTTCCCCTGAGTTGGTTTCAAAACTTTTGAGATACTCTATAGCAGATCGCCCATCGGGTGCAGTTATCACCCCGTAACCTTCTTCTTCCAGGGCTACAGCTAGCATTTCCTGGATTAATTCTTCATCTTCTACTACTAGAATACGGCTGGTTTGTCCAATTTCCGTTCTGGCAGAGTATTTGGTCGATTCAGTGGTATACATTGATATCACAAAAGTCTGGGACTGTGCTTGTATCAATTAGCATGATTAAACTTATTATCTCGCCTTAGTGCTACGGCGCTTGTGCCAGGGTTAATTCTTTTAGATTTTCTTTACAAAAAGTAATACATTCAACATCATTCTCCTAAATCACCATGATTGCCAGCTTTTAATACTTTGTTGGGTGGCGCAATTATATAAAGCATTATCTTGACAAAAAGAGATGAGGTTAGGTATATTTATCTTAGTACAAAAGTACTAATAAGTCTCAAAGGGAAAACTATAACTGAAAAATAGAAGGACATAACTGTGGAAAATTCGTACCACCTAAGTGTCCTATGTCGATCAATTCAGTATTTCCACTGCGTTAAAAATGTTGATTTAAAGGCTACTCTGATGTCTGCATAGGGTAGTCATTGGTATGGCTTGCTACCCAATAAATCATTTGCCTATTGAAGGGAGTTGGAAGATGACTACAGTTGGAGTCAAGGACAGCAAACAACAACTAATGCAAGCATTTCAACAAATTATTATCCAAAGAAAAAAGCTGGAATCTAAAATAGCAACCAAACAAGAGGAAGCAGACAAGGCAAAAAGTCAAGAAATTCTGCAAGCAGCTTCTGCATATACGGTTGATAGTATTGTCAAAGGTTTAGCTGATTTACAATTGGAGTTTGGCAGTATTCTCAATGCGTTATCTGAAAAACTAGCTCAGGAAAATTCTAAGTTAGATGAATTGAACCGAGCTATAGAAATTGAAACTCAACGCTTACAAGAGCTTCAACAAATCAGAGTTGTAGCGGATACTCTAGACATTTTAAGTCAAGAACACCAAGAAAAATTAAAAACCCTAGAGCAAGATACTATCAGCAAAAGGGAAGCACTAGAAAAAGAAATTACAATTAGGCGGAAAGAATGGCAAAAAGAGCAAGCTGAGTATGAAGAAAAACTCCAAGAGTATAACGATTTATTAGTCAAAGAGCGCCAGCAAGAACAAGAAGAATCTCAATATAAGTTAGAAACGACTCGTAAACTCAATACAGATAGCTACGAAGCGATAAAGCGCCAACAACAAAGGGAAATACAAGAGAATTCTCAAAAGAAAGAGAAAGATTGGGCACAACGAGAAAAGATATTCGCTGAACGCCAACCACTGTTTGCAGACTATGAGCAAAAGGTAACTACATTTCCTAACGAACTGGAAGAAGCCGTTAAGAAAGCTAGAGAAGAAGCAATTAAAGAAACAAGCCAAAAAGCTAAGATTGAGGCTGATTTATTTGAGAGAGAATGGGAATCTAACAAACAGAGTTATGAACAAAAAATTCAATCTCTGGAAGAAACAATTAAGAAACAGTCTGAGCAAATAGAAGGTATCTCTGCTCAATTGCAAACTGCATTAAAACAAGCACAAGACTTAGCTATGAGGGCTTTTGGTAGTTCTAACCCTAAATAGTTACGAGTTTGTAGCATCTTAACCATTTTTAATTCCTGAAGAGGAGGTTTGTTGTGGTGGTGAAAAAGCCGACTGATAAGAATACTAAAGTAGAAATTCTTCAGGCTTATGAGGAGTTAGCTAAAGAAAAAGCAGCGCTGAAATTGGAACTTGAAAAAGTTGCCAAAGAAAACCAGTCTGGAACTAAAGAACAGCCTAAATTAGAACAAAAAACAGCTATGAATCAGCTTTCTAGCGTCCAACAGAAGATGAACAATACAATTGAAAGCTTGGCAAAGATTCAATTAGGTTTTGGCAGTGCTGCTAATGAATTATCGGAACAGCTAACCACAAAAGCCTCTAATTTGGAAGAAATCAGGCGAAATTTAGAAGAAGAAATCCAACAATTAACACAGCTGCACAATTTAGAAATTTCTGATGATATCTTGGATACTCTCATCCAATCTTATGAAGATAATACGAAAACTTATCAGGAAGAATATAACCAGCGTTCCGAAGTGTTATTCCAAGAAATACTAGAACAAAGAAATATTTGGGGAAAAGAACAGGAAGAACAGCAACGGGCTATAAAAGAACGGAATGAAAACTTGAAGAAAACTCGACAACGCGATGCTTCAGAGTATAAATATAATTTAGAACTCCAACGACAACTGCAAAGTGACGAATACGAACAAGAGCAGAAAGCACTATATAAACAACTAGAAGAATTACTACAAGACACAGAGAAACAGTGGGCTGAACGAGAGAAAGCAATTTCTGAGAGAGAGAAACAATTTGAAGAATTAAAAGCGAAAGTAGAGGCTTTCCCGAAAGATAAAGAAGCAGCTATCAAAAAAGCTACAGAAGAAGGCAAAGGCATTGCCCATTACCAGGCGAAAGTAAAATCAGATTTATATTCTAAGGAAGTAGAAGGGCAAAAGCGTTTCTATGAACAAAGGCTGCAATCTCTAGAACAAACTATTACTAATCAAGAGACGCGGATTCAAAATCTTTCTAAACAACTTGAATCTGCTCTCAAGCAAGTTCAGGATTTGGCAGTTAAAGCTATTGAAGGGACTTCAAATGTTAATTCATATCAGGCTATTAAAGAAATAGCTTTAGAACAGGCAAAGACTCAAGCGAAAAATAAATAATACCGATTATTTTTGACGTTGTATAGAACAAGGGGCTTAAGCTTCTTGTTTTATCAAGGTTGATTTTGTGCCGCTTCCCATAGAATTGGTATAAGCTGATTTATTTTTATGAAAAGTGTAGAGACTTAATTGAAATTAAATCTCTAAAACTGACTATAAAGCTTTTATTCGGTTTTCTTTGGTTTTTTGATGTCTGGGGGAGGTTGTAGTTTCCTTTTTTTTGTTCCAGTAGCCTGTGTTTGCTGAAATGCTTGATTAGAATTTGGCTCTTGACTAGACATAATACTAAATTTTAAAATCTCCGACAATATTATCTACATCACGGGTATTGTAGATTACAGAAATATATCACAAGAAATTTAAATTTTTAACTAAAAACTACTACATAATGTTGAGCGTGTAATAATCATCACGTTATCTATACTTGAGGTTGATTCGGCATAACCTTAATACCCTTCTCTGGATAGCTTTCTAAATTTAGACTTATCGGCAACTGGGAAAGCCGACTAGATAGTAATATTTTGCCTAAAAATGGAAGAAATAAGGCTAAAATTTATGTAAGTACAAGCCACTGAATCTTAAATTAACTTTAAATTTATTTAACTTTACAGAATGCCAGACGCGGAAAAGTCCCAAAACCAGCTGGCTAATGAAAAGCTGCTGCATCGGCAAGTTAGTAAAAAAGCAAATTATTCGCTCTTAGCCAGTGGAGAAGAGGGAATGGTGCTTCAGTTGGCGGATGGTACTATCCAGGCTTGCAGTACAGCTTGCGATCGCATTTTGGGACTAACCACAGAACAACTTGTAGGGCAGAACTTGCTCGATTCCAAGTGGCAATTTCTTCATGAAGATGGCTCTCCTTTACCTAACGAAACTCACCCAGCGATCGCTGCTCAGAAAACAGGTAAACCTTGCTTAAATATGGTGTGTGGCTTTTATAAGCCAAATGGTCAGCTAGTCTGGCTATCGTTGTCTTCACAACCTCTGTTCCAAGGTGGAATAGACACTCCCTTTGCGATCATCACAACTTTTTCGGATATTACAGAATTTAAGCACGCACAACTTGAGGAAAAATGTAACTGTACTGAAGATATTCAACAAGTTGAAGAAGAAAGTTGGTTGCAGCCAGAGGCTGAGAGTATTGTTCCTCTTGCCTCTCTTGTTGATGCAAATGAATCTCAGATACTGTGGGATAGTCAACGTTTGTTCCAACAAATTGCTGGTACTCTGCCGGGGATACTTTACATATATGACCTCATAGAGGAGCGAAATTCTTATGTTAATTACGAAATTGCTCAAGGTTGGGGCTACACACCAGCAGAAATCCAGGCAATGGGAAAGGATTTATTTACCCAACTTCTGCACCCTGAAGATTTAGCTCAACTCCCTACTTATTTTGAAAGATTTAATTCTGCCCATCCAGGCGAAGTCCTCAGTTTTGAGTACCGCATTCGACATGTTAATGGAGAGTGGCGTTGGTTTTGTAGCTATGACACCGTATATAGCAGAACTGTTGAGGGATTCCCGAAATATCTTTTAGGCATTGCTTTTGATATTACAGAGCGACGACACATAGAAATTTCACTGCGGCAAAGTAACGAAAGGTTTGAGCTAGCAGCTGCGGCGGTTAATTGCTTAATCTATGACTGGGAAATTCACAGAAGTAGTGTGGAAAGAACTCAGGGTTTAACCCAGGTTTTTGGCTACACACAACAAGAAGCTGAACCTACCTTCGAGTGGTGGCAACAACTTATCCATCCCGATGACCAACAAAGAGTTAATGACCAGTTCATGGCTAGTATGGCCAATGGCAACCGTTATAGTATTGAGTATCGAATCCGTCACAAAGATGGCCGCTATTTATGGGTGCAAGACCAGGGTTTTGCTGTCCGGGATACCAATGGTCAGGTAGTTAGGGTCGTTGGTGCTAGTACTGATATTACCGAACAGCAAGCTATACTGCGCGATCGCCAGCAAATTGAAACAAACCTGCGCGAGAGTGAAGAACGAATTCGGTTAGCCACTTCTGCTGCGGAACTGGGTATGTGGTTTTGGAATATTACCAGCAACGAGTTAGTTTGGACAGAGAAATGTAAGGAGCTATTTGGACTAGGCCCAGAAGTCGAAATGAGCTATGAGCTTTTCCTCAACTGCATACATCCAGAAGATCGTCAACGCCTCAATGAAGCGATCGCTCGTTGTTTTCAGGAAAAGGTTGAGTATGACATTGAATACCGCAGTCTTTGGTCTGATGGTAGCATTCATTGGATTGCTGCTAAAGGTCGTGTCTTTTACGAAGCCGACGATCAGCCAGTTCGGATGATGGGTACTGCTCAGGATATTACTGAGCGCAAACAGATAGAAAATGATTTGCGCCAACGTGAAACTCAATTAAGGCGCTTAGTTGATTCCAATATTATTGGCATTATGTTCGCGACACCTGACCATATTACTGAGGCGAACGAGGCTTTTTTAGAAATGGTGGGTTATACGCGAGAGGAATTATTAGCAGGTAAGGTACGCCGAAAACAGATGACTCCACCGGAATATCACGCTCTTGATGAGCAGGGGATAGAGCAACTTTTAACGGTTGGAGTATGTAATCCTTTTGAAAAAGAATATATCCGCAAAGATGGTTCGCGCATTCCTATACTAATTGGTGGTGCTTTGGTAGAGAAAGATCCGCCATCTTGGATCTGTTTTATTCTGGACTTAACTCCAAGGAAGCAATTAGAAAAGACACTTAGACAGCAAGCAGAGGAACTCAAACAGGCAAACCGAAACAAAGATGAGTTTCTCGCCATTCTCTCCCACGAATTGCGATCGCCCCTCAACCCAATTTTAGGCTGGTCATCGCTACTCAAAAGCCGCAAATTTAATGAAGCTACTACCAATCGGGCCTTAGAAACCATCGAAAGAAATACTCAATTGCAGATTCAATTAATTGATGAGTTGCTGGATGTATCCCGAATTATTCGCGGTAAGTTGAACCTGACTTTTGCCACTGTTAACCTAGCATCTGTAATTGATGCT
The DNA here is from genome assembly GCF_015206985.1 of Nostoc sp. LEGE 12447. Taxonomy (NCBI): domain Bacteria; kingdom Bacillati; phylum Cyanobacteriota; class Cyanophyceae; order Nostocales; family Nostocaceae; genus Nostoc; species Nostoc sp. LEGE 12447. Next base: position 28,541 of record NZ_JADEXT010000003.1, read on the forward strand.
GCATTAGAAACAGTCCGGTTAATCGCAGAAAGCAAATCCATTCAGATCAAAATACAGCTTGACCCTAATGTTGGTAAAGTGTCAGGCGATTATTATCGCCTACAGCAAGTTGTAGGGAATTTACTCTCGAATGCTGTCAAGTTCACTCCCCCTAACGGATTTGTGGAAATCAGCCTCTCTTCAAGTGGGGAATTGACTTCCCACTCAGCACTGATTCAAGTTAAAGACACTGGACAAGGGATTTCCCCTGAATTCCTCCCCCACGTATTTGAATATTTTCGTCAAGCTGATAGCAGTACAACCAGAAAATTTGGCGGGCTGGGATTGGGATTGGCAATAGTTCGCAACCTGGTAGAGCTGCATGGTGGAACTATAACAGCAGCTAGTGCAGGAGAAGGACAGGGAGCAATTTTTATTGTGAGACTGCCTGTGATGAAAGAGATTAGGGGAGATGAGAAAACTGGGGGAGGTAGAGAGAAACTTAACTCGTTAGCGATCGCTGGACTACGGGTATTGATTGTTGATGATGATGCTGATACACGGGAGTTTTTGCACTTCTTCCTACAACAGAATGGGGCACTAACAACTGTTGCAGCATCGGTAACTGAGGCGCTGGCTGTCATAGTCAAGACCATACCTGATGTATTAATCAGTGATTTAGGAATGCCAGAGATGGATGGCTACAGCCTGATTAGGCTGCTCAGAGCTATGCCAAAGGAAGAGGGAGGGGAAATTCCGGCGATCGCTCTTACAGCTTATGCGGGAGAAAGCGATCGCGATCGAGTTCTAGCAGCTGGTTTTCAGAAACATATTGCCAAGCCAGTACAACCAACTGAATTAATAACCTCAATTGCAGATTTGGTAGGTCAAAGATAAGTAACACTTGTGACTGGCTCAAAATGTGAAGAGACGTTGCACTTCTCTGAAATTCAAATAGGACTTACGCAAACAATAGCCGAAACCTTTATTTTCAGGTAGGGGTAATTTATAAATTGCCCTTACGCTTGCAATACTTTTCGGGTTTTGGGGGAAAGGGGAAAGGGTGTGAATTTCCCTTTCCCCATTGCCCTTTAACCTTTCCCCAGACCAAAAGAGAGATTATTGGGTTTAACCGAAAAGTATTGCTTACGCGTGTAGGTTTGCGTGACTCTTATCAAAAATCCTAGTTTATCCTTGGATTGATTTTCATAAAATTGTCTTTTGCAAAAGAATAATTCCGAGGTAAAAATCTTGGCGCAATCATGCCCCAAATCTTTGATTGTGATCGCTAATTTCCAGTCTAGTATTAGAATTTTTTCTATCAAGGACAACTATCTAAAGAGTGAAAGTTTTTGATCGTAATCTAGCCATTAGTTAGTTGTATAATCTCGATTAAAGGCTAATAATACATCATATCGTCAACATACATTGCTACTTCTTAAACCTTGTTAAAGATCGTGATGCATTGAGCTTGACGGTATTAACCCTCGTCGGCAATTATAAAGAAACGGCTATTGAAAGCCAATTTTCTTACTGCTTGATGGCGATTTTAGAACTGAGAAAATCGTCTACCTGCACTAATGATATTTATTCTTGCAGCGTAGGATATTACCACAGAATCACTGATTATCGTTATTAGTGTTATCTGCGGTTATTTAAAAATCAAATAGGAATATAATACTATTTGTGGTGAATATTTGGATAAATGTGATGAGATGTCAGAGCAGCTACTCATAATGTCCAACATTTTGATTTTCCAGAGTTAACGGTTGTATTTGGGCTTCCCATCCATAATCGATGTAAACCAAGCACTCATCTGGATATTTGTATTAACTTAACCTTGCACCCAGTATTTTTCAATAGTCAATCCAAGAATTTCAAAAGAGGATATTTCTATGTTTAGTTTTTTTCGTTGGCCATCAGCAAGGGTTGCTTTACTAGTTCTGGGAATGACAGCTGCTACAATAACTCCCATCGTAATTTCTACCCCAGCTTCATCTCAAAATACCGTTCCATCTGAGACAACACCATCCCCTACAACACCATCCCCTGCAACACCATCTCCGACTTCAACAGTTAACTTATCTGATGTTTCCTCAGATTATTGGGCGCGTCCCTTCATTCAAGCCCTAGCTGACAATAATGTGATTGCTGGCTTTCCTGATGGCAGCTTCAGACCAAATCAAGCCGTGACTCGTGCTGAATTTGCTGCCCTGATTCAAAAAGCTTTCCCTAACCAAAACCGAGTTCGGCAATTAAGCGCAGGTGGATTTCGTGATGTTCCTGCTGGCTATTGGGCATCTTCTGTAATTCAGTACGCCTACGAAACTGGATTTTTGGCAGGCTATCCTGGGAACGTGTTTTCGCCAAATCAACAAATACCCAAGGTACAGGCGATCGTTGCTTTAACAAGTGGTTTGGGCTTAACTGCTAGTAACACTGGAGCCAGTACTGACCTCAGCACCTACTACACCGACGCTTCAAGTATCCCGCAGTATGCCATTGCCAGTGTTACTAGTGCAACACAATCTAATATTGTTGTTAATTACCCAGATGTAAAACAACTCAATCCCCAACAACCTTTAACTCGTGCTGAAGTTGCGGCACTCTTATATCAAGCTTTGGCTAAACAGGGACGAGTACAACCCATTGCTAGCAATCTTCCAGCTAGTCAGTATATTGTTGGTGGGACTCAAACTGGTAGCGATATTGTAACTCTTGCTTCATCCAGTAGTTCTCTTACAACTCTGACTTCTTTATTAAAGGCAGCCGGCTTAACAGATGTTCTTCAACAGCCAGGCCCTTATACAGTCTTCGCTCCCACAGATCAAGCATTTGCTGCTCTACCTGCTGCTACCTTACAGCAGTTACAGCAACCAGAAAATAGACAAGCATTGATTAAGATTTTGACATACCACGTGGTTCCTGGTGCAGTCACTTCTAGTCAACTCGCGGCTGGGGAACTGCAAACTGCTGAAGAAAAGCCTGTAAATATTCAAATTGATCGCACTAGCAATCAAATCTCAGTGAATAATGCCAGAGTTATCCAGGCGGATGTTAAAGCTAGCAATGGTGTTATCCATGCAATTAACCAAGTCCTTGTCCCGCCTGATGTTAACATCAGTCAGTTAAATCAACCACCGACAGGAAATGCAGATGGAACAACGCCTACTGTTACACCAGGTAGAACTACTCTTGGTGGCCCCAGCTATATCGGGGTTGCTGGTAACATTGGTTTGAGCGGCAACGATACAGCTTTGAGCGATGGCAACTTTGCAGTAATCAGTAAAATTGGTCTGACACGCAATATCTCAGTGCGACCATCCGTGCTATTTGGGGATGATACAGTGTTTTTGGTTCCCTTGACTTTGGATTTTACCCCTCGTGCCTCTGCTGATGTCGGCGACAGAACCTTCTTTATATCTCCTTATATAGGTGCTGGTGTAGCGATCGAAGCTAATCTCGATACTGATTTTGGATTACTGCTAACTGGTGGTGTAGACATTCCGCTCGGTTCTCGATTTACATTAAATGGCGCTGTAAATGCTGCTTTTATGGATCAAACTGATGTAGGGTTACAACTAGGACTTGGCTACAACTTCTAAGTCAACATAGAATTATATCCCCCTAAATCCCCCTTAAAAAGGGGGACTTTGAGGGATTTTTGTCCCTCTTAAAAAGCTACGGTGTACACATATCTCTGTACAAAAACAAAATGTTGTAGATCCTCCTAAATCCTTCTTAAAAAGGAGGACTTTGACTCCGGTTCCCCCTTTCTCAAGGGGGGTTAGGGGGGATCTAAAAGTGCCTAAAGTCACAGCGAAACACTTTTCAAACAACCTCTAAGACTTTGAAAACACGCGCTAGTCTTATAAATAAAAAAGAGTGGGAGGAAGCATATCAGTCAGCTTTCAAACTCCCACTCTGCCATTTGCTGCTGAAGTGAACAGGAATGTATACAGACGTTGCCCGTTATTTAAGGGCTAATGCGTATCTCAACAACAACATCCATACATATTTTATATTCCTGTTGCAGCAAAGGCTAAACCTAATTATTGATATTTATCTGCTGATAAAAATACTCTGCAAATAATTTAGTAGAGATAGTTTCTTGGAAATCATTGAGTAAATAAATAGGGTTTTACAAAATGAATTTGCTTGTGTGGTAGCCCCTGATAAAACCCTTGAAGTCGTTTATCTTCGTACAATTTAACTTGGGTAATTAGAATGTGGTTGCCATTTTGGCAGGTTTTTAAATTTTCTAATTGGGGTATTTTTTTGCTTTAGCAGAGTTAAAAACTTGAGGCTTGAGGGGTTTTACCCCCTATTTATTAAGCAGCAGTATTATGGAATTTGCTAATAGCGTTTAACTGTCATAATGATACAAATACCTTGGTAAGGGCATAGTCAAATTCAGAGGATGTTTGAAAAGTCTTTTTGTCAGTATCAAAAGTTTTCGATCCTTCTAAATCCCCATTATCAAGGTAAATTTTGATTTCGCTTCCTGCCTTTTTAAGAGGATGTTTTAAAAGTGTTTGGCTGTGCTTTTAAGTACTTCTAGATCCCCCCTAGCCCCCCTTAAAAAGGGGGGAACCGGAATTAAAGTCCCCCTTTTTAAGGGGGATTTAGGGGGATCTGAACTTTTGATACCCATAAGGGGACTTTTAAAACATCCTCTAAGGGATGTTGGAGGGGATCTAAAAGTGTTTAAAGTCACAGCAAAATAGTTTTCAAACAACCACTAAGGTTAAAAGGGCGGTTAGAAAATGGTATAAGACTTCGTTAACAAAGCTTTGAGGTTCATTAATGAGCCTTTGAACTCCGTTAACGAAGCTTTGATACTCGTGAACTAGGCTTTGAACTCCGTCAACGAGTCTTTTATACTCGTGAATGAGTCTTTGAACTCCGTTAACGAGTCTTTTATACTCGTCAACGAGTCTTTGAACTCCGTTAACGAGCCTTTTATACTCGTGAATGAGTCTTTGAACTCCGTTAACGAGTCTTTTATACTCGTCAACGAGTCTTTGAACTCCGTTAATGAGTCTTTGATACTCGTGAACGAGCCTTTTATACTCGTGAACGAGACTTTGAACTCCATTCATGAAAAATATCTAACTATTCTTAAATTTACAGGGGTGAGCGTGTAGTAAAATTTGCTCACCTCTGTAAAGTGGAATATTTGACCCCCGCGCTGTTGCGATCGCCTTCAAAAACCTCGCCGAAAACCATCCCGAAGCCGAGTTAGAAATCGTGGCAATGGAGAAACGCGGCGAAGATAAAATCTTGCTCAGAGCCAAAACCGCCGCAGGGAGCGATAAATCTCAACTGAGTGCAGAATATTTTGATGACTATAATCAACTTAAAGCTTTATCGCAGAGTCAGCAATTATTACTTGTAGAAAAAGATAAGCGCATTATTAGTTTAGAAAATATGGTAGATACTGCTCTCAAGCAGCCGAAATTTTATACTCAAGGAGATACAAATATGTCAGATATTAGCGGCATCAATATTGAAGGCAGCAGTAATGTTAGCGGTATCGCTGGCAAGAATTCTATTGCTAATCTAGGAACCATTAGCGGTAACGTGAGTATTGCCCTCAATCAGTTACCTGATGCAACCGATGCCGAGAAACCAGGAATCAAAGAATTATTGTCGCAGTTGCAAGATGCAATCATCCAATCCACATATTTGTCAGAAGAAGACAAAGCCGAAGCGCTAGAACAGGTGAACAGTTTGGCAGAAGCGGGTAAAAATCCTCAAGAATCCACTAAGCAAAAGACGGCGAAGACAGCTATCACCATGTTGAAAGGGATATTTACAGGCTTACCTGCGATCGCATCACTGGTTGAAGCTGGTAATAAATTATTGCCTGCGATCGCAAAACTATTCGGTTTGGGATAAGAGGTTGTTTGAAAAGTAGTTAGCTGTGATTTTAGGCACTTATTGATCCCCCCTAACCCCCCTTAAAAAGGGAGGAACCGGAATTAAAGTCCCCCTTTTTAAGGGGGATTTAGGGGGATCTAAAACTTTTGTTACCGAGAAGAGGACTTTTCAAACAACCTCTAAGCGCGTTGTTCCAGCAAAGATACGATCAATACTAGTAACTTTGCTGGAATCAAACCCGATGTCTTTAACTGAAGAAATTCTTTCCCAATTACCAGGCGATGTTTTAGGAGGATTGCGCCAAGGCGATCGCATCCTCACATCTCTGCGCGAAAACTCCGCACCCGCACCACAGTTAGTTAAAGAAAGTCAACAGCCTTTAGGCGTTGTAGACTTTGATGTGCTGATCTGCGGTGGCACTTTAGGTATTTTAATTGGTTGCGCCTTAGCGGTGAAGGGACTGCGGGTAGCGTTGATGGAACGGGGTATTTTACGGGGGAGAGAACAAGAGTGGAATATCTCTCGGCAAGAATTAGATGTGTTTGTGGAATTAAACTTGCTGACTGAGGATGAATTAGAAACTGCGATCGCAACTAAATATAACCCAGCGCGAGTTAGTTTTGATGGCGGTACAGAAGTTTGGGTAGAAGATGTCTTGAATATTGGCGTAGATCCAGTTTATCTCCTGGCGACATTGAAAACCCGATTTCTCGCAGTGGGTGGAAAGTTGTTAGAAAATACACCCTTTACTGAAGCGATTGTTCATCCAGATGGGGTGATGGTAAATAACCAATTCAAAACTCGGTTATTAATCGACGCAATGGGACATCTTTCACCAATCAGCCAACAAGCACGCCAAGGCAAAAAACCAGACGCGCTGTGCTTAGTTGTCGGAAGTTGCGCCCAAGGTTTTGCGGAAAATAGCTCAGGCGACTTGTTGTTATCATTTACGCCTTTGCAAAATCAATGTCAGTACTTCTGGGAAGCTTTCCCAGCCAGGGATGGCAGAACCACTTATTTGTTTACCTATATGGATGCACATCCCCAACGTTTGAGTTTAGAAGGTCTATTTGAAGAATATCTGCGTCTCTTACCAGAATATCAGGGAGTGGAATTGAGCAAGCTGAAATTTCAACGAGCGCTATTTGGCTTCTTTCCCACCTATCGGCAAAGTCCTCTCAAAACTCCTTGGAATCGCATTTTACCAGCCGGAGACAGCAGTGGTAGTCAGTCTCCCTTGAGTTTTGGTGGTTTTGGGGCAATGGTGCGTCACCTGAAGCGTTTAACTTATGGCATTTACGAAGCGCTAGAAACAGAACAACTATCTGTAAAAGCTTTAGCACTGTTGCAACCCTATCAGCCAAGCCTGACTGTTACCTGGTTGTTTCAAAAAGCGATGAGTGTTGGTATAAATCAGAAAATTGCCCCAGATCAAATTAACCAACTCCTCTCAGCAGTATTTGAAGAAATGCAACAGTTGGGTACACCAGTGTTAAAACCATTTTTACAGGATATAGTGCAGTTTTCGGCACTAACCCAAACACTGTTAAAAACTGGTTTATCTCATCCGGGAATAGTTGCCAAAATCATTCCGCAAGTAGGTTTAGGAAGTTTATTAGATTGGACGCTACATTACGGTAATTTAGGTGTATATACTGCCTTGTTTTGGTTGAGTCCAATGTTAGAAACATGGATTAAGAATCAACCAAATGAACAACAATATTATTGGCATCGTTTGGTTGATGCCTGGAAGTATGGTTCTGGCGGTGATTACTCAGATGAAACTTAGAATTTTAACTGTGTGAGGATAACATGATTGAACGGAAATCATTAGGAATCAAATACTTTGCAGTGCTGATTGGATTCCTGCGCGATCGCCCAGGTTTTCTGGAGGAAATTCGCCAAGGTACGAGATTACCAACTAAAATCATTTCTCTGCTGGTTTGCAGTTCCTTATTTCTCGCCGCGTATGGCGGAATCATTGGTGCATACCATAGCTGGATGCAAGCTTTGTCTTCCGCCATTAAACTCCCAGCCCTTTATTTAATCACACTTTTGATTTGTATCCCGACGTTGTTTTTTGCTAACATCATTTTTGGTTCAAAGCGGACTTTTGCACAGCATTTAGCATTAGTATTAACTGCGGTTTCAGTCACAAGCGTACTTTTATTTAGCTTTGCACCAATCACCTTATTTTTCTTGATTACCACGAATAATTACCAATTTTTGATTCTGTTAAATGTATTCATCTTTGCATTAACTGGATTTATTGGTGTTTCGTCTTTATATCAGGCGACGAGTTTAGTTTTAGAACAAGATGATGAAGGTAGTAAGACACGCCAAAAGATTTTGCAATTTTGGCTATTTCTTTACGCTTTCGTAGGTAGTCAGTTAGGATGGACTCTCAGACCGTTTTTTGGTACACCGGGTTCTATCTTTGAACTATTCCGTGAAAGAGAAGGTAATTTCTATTTGAGCGTCATTAAATCTCTTAGCTATCTCTTTGGATTCCGTTAATTAGTCATTAGTAATTTCACAAAATATACAAACTATAAAATTATGCTGAAAAAGCAAAATCGCGGAATTCAACAATTTGGTGTCTTGGTTAATTTACTGCGCGATCGCCAGTCTTTTTTAGAAGAAATCCGTCAGGGAATAAGATTACAAAATAAAATCAGTTCTTTGTTTGTATCTAGTTCTATATTTTTTGCCCTATATGGAGCAATTATTGGTGCATCTCACAGTTGGGCACAGGCATTATCTGGTGCGATTAAACTTCCAGTATTCTATTTAATCACACTGATTATTTGTTTTCCGACTTTGTTCTTTTTTAATGTTTTGTTTGGTTCTCGGAGCAGTGTTTTACAGCATTTCGTTGTATTACTCACATCTGTATCAGTGATTAGCGTGCTTTTATTTAGCTTGGCACCAGTTACACTATTTTTTCTCATCACTACACCAGATTCCTATCAATTTTTCAAACTATTGAATGTGCTAATTTTTGGTATTACAGGCATCTTTGGTGTGAAATTTTTATATGAAGGGATGCAATTACTTTCTCAGCAAGATGAAGTCGGTAAAAAAACCCGCACCACTATTTTAAGATCCTGGTTATTGCTTTATGCCTTTGTTGGTATGCAGTTAGGATGGTTTCTTAGACCATTTTTTGGTGCCCCTGATTCTAAATTTGAATTGTTTCGCGCAGTAAAAGGCAACTTTTATTTGGATATTGTTACGGCGATTTCCGAAATTTTAGGTTTGCGTTAACATAATCGCAGAAATCCTCCTGTCTAAATTCACAGGGAAACACTTTTAAAACAACCTCTGAAGCCTCGATTGCACTAAGCTTCAGCACTCACCGCAGTCGAGGTTTAATTGGGCCTATCCACAGCAATCTACTCATCATGTCAGTATTTGCGATCGCAAACAAGCCAAAAAAGCCGCATTTCAGAAGATGTTTACAAAATAAGTTATCAGATATTTTATAGATAATTTCTATGAAATAGATTTAAGTATATGTCAAGTAGTTCCGTGTTTGTACGCTATCAGATATTTACGGATGCTCTTAAAATCAACCTAAATTTATTTCCGTAAGGAGTCAAATGTGAAGACTTATAACATGTCTTTCATAAAGACAAATGGACTAACAATTTTGCTGGTATTTATCTCAGTTATATTTATTTTTTCTTTAACTCTAATCTTTTCTTTATTTGAAAATATTCAAGTACTTTCAAACCAAGAAAAAATAGAATATATCACTCAAGCATTAACAACTATTGCGATCATGATTGGAGGACTAGCATTAATAATTAATGCTTACTATACATCCAGACTCTCTTTGGATGAAAATCAGAGTCTGTTAATGCAGATCCTTGCTGGGACACTAGCTTGGGATAACAATATAGTAACTAGTATCAATTACAAGCAACCAACTCCCCACGAAATTGTTCCCGAACGCTTTTCTAAAGCAATTGAACAACTAGGAAATGAAAAAATTGAAACGCGATTTGCCGCAATTTATGCTTTAGAACGAATTGCCAAAGATTCTCCCAAAGACCATTGGACAATTATGGAAATTCTCGCTGCTTTTATCCGCGAGAATGCTTCGATAAATCAAAAATATGAGGATGAATTACAGGTATCGTCAAAACTTCCTACAGATATTCAAACAGCGATAACTGTAATTGGGCGACGCGATTCACATAAAGATCCAGTAAATCAAAAACTAGATTTACGCAATACAGACCTCAGTAATGCAGACTTAACGGAAGCTAACCTCTCTAAGGCAATTTTCGTAGGAGCTAACTTACAATGGGTAAATTTTACACAAGCAAATCTCTCCGAGGCAGACCTATCAATAACCAATCTTTGTGGCTCAGTCTTCTATGAAGCCAACCTCTCGAAGGCAACCCTTCCAGAAGCCAATTTGCAAGGCGTAATTCTCAGAAAAGCAAACCTCTCGAAAGCAATCTTTTATGATGCAAACTTGGAAGGGGCAATTCTTTGTGATGCCAACTTAGAAGGGGCAATTCTTTGTGATGCCAACTTAGAAGGGGCAATTCTTTGTGATGCTAACCTCTTTGAAGCCAACTTCGAGGGTAGCAACCTCGAAGATGCAAACCTGATTGGCAGTAACCTGCAAAACGCAAAACTTTCTGGGGCCAACTTAGAAGGCGTGTTACTCAGTACAGCTAATCTGCAAGATGCCAACTTCCAAGAAACTAATCTCTTTAGGGCAAACTTGAGCGGATGTGAGAACCTAGAATTACAGCAGATTGAACAGGCATTTGGCGATCGCACAACAATCCTACCGGAAAATCTGAACATACCCCAACATTGGCGTTAACAAAAAGCCTCCGGCACGCTGACGCGTAGCTTGCTTCTCTGTAGGAGTACGCATTCCGGACTAGAGAAACTTAAGGTTTTTTAACCCGCCTACGCGGGTTTTATTTATATAGACCCGATTTCCAACCGCTATTTTAACTGTATTGAATTTAGTACCCAAAACTATAAAGTTGCCAAAAACCTGATATCCTCTATCAGCGAGGACATCGAATATAAAGCGACTATTATGGATATCATTGAAATTCTCAAAGAAGACTATCAAAGATTCCCAGTCAATCAAACTTACAGCATTTACGCTCCAGACGTTTATTTTCAAGACCCACTGAATAAATTTCGTGGTGTGAAACGTTATCAAAAAATGATTAATTTTATCCAAACTTGGTTTTTAGATCCCAAGATGGACTTACATAATATTCAACGTTTAGGAGACACAATTAAAACTGAGTGGACACTCAGTTGGAATACTCCTCTCCCCTGGAAGCCACGGATTTCTATTCCTGGTTGGAGTGAATTAGGTCTTAACTCTGATGGTTTGATTGTCTCCCATATCGATTATTGGAATTGTTCACCCTTAGACGTGGTGAAGCAGCATTTCTAGCGCTTCTGGGTTGATGAGTCCAATATATACCTAACCTCCAGCCCAAAATACCATATCTCTCCTTGTCAACTTAGGTGTACACACAATTTTTTTAGAGTTGTCCCCCAGTGCTTAGAAGGCTACAGTGTATATACAAGTCCTAAAAACCTAGCTTGATGAAGTTTTGCTGTTTTGCTCGTTCTCATACGGAGTATGAGAATACATTCATCTGGGCTGCTGAATTAATATATCACTGAAGGCAGAGCCTCTAATCAGCTATTCTCGCCCTCTGTATCGATAAAATAAGACGAAATCGTGCCATTATGATGAATATTCTGATATTCATCACTAAGAAGCAATTGCCCAAAAAACTAGATTTCATATCTGAATTAAGAGAAATTACTCAGATTAATGTATTAGTTTTATGAGAAATAAAATTATTCACGAATTTTACTGAACCAAAAAACAGCTTGACTAAGCCAAACTAACTTTAGAACCCTATTTAAGGAATATATCTATGTCTCCTCCAAAAACGGACATCACATATTCTATAAAAAGCTGACTTAAGATCGGCTGGACTGAAATCAATGGATTCAAATATGAATTCAATCTTCTAATAAGAGAGATAAAAAAGGAACAAATATTATTTGTTCTCTAAAAGCATTTGTCGCAATTTATCAAACAGAATTCAAGAGTGAAGAAGCAGAATTGAGAATTAATTCTGGCTTAAAAATTGAATAGCACAGTAGTAGCAAGTCTGCAATCTTCTTAATCAATGAAGTCTTTGTACCCTCACCACATCTATGATTTGGTGGTGACACAAGGCGCAAGTCTAGTCTAGCTTTGCGAACAAGATACCCACGCAGCATTTCTCAGAGAGTATCTAGATTCTGAATTGATCATCAATCTATTCAATGATTCTCTTTGGATAAGAAAACTTTATATACAGTTAATACCATGCAATGTCATGCATATTCTGTTAAGCACTTTGTAGTCTAGCCTCATTTATCGTAATGCTGCAAATGTTGCTATCTGCGAATTTCAACAATTTTCCTTGTCTAAACTCTCATTAGAGTTTATAGTGATACGGTGTTTTTCCCTTAAAATTTCTCGGCAGATTTATATCATGATTTATTCTCAAAAATTTCAGAAGTATTTGGCAGGTTTCTCTTTATCTGTCGTATTAGTAGCTGATTTAGTCCTCACACAAAAAGTCCCTCCAGCTTTTGCCGAAATAGTAAATTCATCTGTTGGGAATGCTGTGACATTTAGTTGCAATGATAGTGAAGCGACAATCAAAGCTAAGAATGGGGCCAGAGTAGTTAGTGGAAGTTCAGCCTTTTACATTGGTTATCAGCAAGTCTCATCTAATAACAAAAACCCTATAACTATCCGTTTTAATAATGGTATTAAAACATGGTGTAGGACTGATTACGAAACAACAAATGACGACGGTACAGGCTACGGATTGTATTGGAGTGGGGGAAATTTTTTATACGGTGTTTACTCTTCCACTGGCAGTCAGACTGGTAATGATTTTCGCCGCTTTGCAACCGGGCGCTGGTTGTCTAGCTATGGTAGTGGAGGCGGGCCAAAAGTCGCAGTTATAGCCCGGATTAATCCAGCCAATGGCGAGGTTTACTATGCTACATTTTTATCTGCTAAAAAGGCGGATAATGGAAATACAAACTCTTTAGTTGTCAGAAGCCTATCATGGGATGGCACAAATTTAACTGTGCAAGCAAAGTCATGGTGGACTCCCCGCCGCACTAATACCAACTCCATGACTTGCTCTGGTGCATCTCCTTATATATACACGGCAGTATTCACTAGCGATTTAACAAGGGTTAACTCGGCTTCAGCTGCTACCTGTAGTTAAGGTATAAGGATTCAGCTATCAAATTTAGGACTTACGCAAAACGACAGGCGGTAGGGGCAATTAATGTAGACGCTTTGCGGCTACTCTACGAGTTAGTACCCGCAGGGTATTGTCCCTACTAAAAAATCAAGCTTTGGGCTATTTTTTGCGTAAGTTCCGAAATTGAGGAAGCATATTTTTCCAGTTGTTTGAGAATCGACAAAAGCGATCGCTCTTTCTCAATTATCTATTCCTAATTTTTCCCATGCGGACGGTGAATAATTGTCTCCAAAACCCGCCGCTTGGCTTTCGGATCAATACCTACTAAGCGAATATACTCACCGCTATATTCTGCCAAAGTTGCCTCTAAGTTTGAGATTGCATCAGACTCGGCATCAATGTGGCTATGAACACAACTTTGCCAAGAACCTGTACGGAAACGGCGCTCATCTACGTGTTCAATACTTATTTTGTAACCTTGAGATAATAATTGCCGAATCTGTTCTTGTGTCTCTAGGGTTAAATGTGGGCTTGATACTTCCTGTTTCTGGAATCCATTCGTTTTTGGTTCTTGAGTCGCACCATTGCTTGACGGCTGATTAATTGGTGTTACAGCAGCAGGCTGTGCAGATTGAGAATTTCTACCTCGATTGAGTCGGTTGTAATCGTCAACCAAATGGGAATTTTCCACCCGTTTTTGTTCACCAACGAGGAAGTTACCAGACTCTATTAGGTGAGACAGCCTGAAATCTGGTTTTTTAAATTCTGGTGGCCCTTCAGTGCTGTTAACCACACTCAAGGATACTTTCTCAAAACCTACTTTATGGATGTAATTGCGGATTTGTTCGTCATAAATGCGCGATCGCAAAGCGCTAAAAAAGTCAATAGACTGATTAACAAAAGTATCAACTAGCTGTTCAACTTCCTTCTGCGATAGTCCATCAGGTTCAAAAATCCCCTTGACAATTCCCACCTTGTCGTCTCTGTCTGGTTCCCAGTAAAATTTCTCCATCCGTCCATCCCGAATTAACGGTGCATAGAGAGTAGAGAAATCATTACCTGTGACAATAATCGGTACACGATGTAAAGGTGTGGAATCGTAGCTTCCAGGCAACTGCACATCTGTGGGATTATCAGCAATATTCATTAGTGTGGCATTCACCAACTGCGTATTTACAGTATATTGAGTGCCTTCATCAAAGCGTCCAGCCCCCGCATCTAAATCGTTAATCATCAGTACACACATTTTGCCGCGTACTTTGATCAGTTCTGCTGTTTCCCGATAGCGCAGCCGAATCAACCGCGCTGGATCTCCTGCATCTGGACTTTCCAATTCACCGCCAGAGACATGAGTCACCTCGATACCCATTTTCTCGAAGACTAATTGACATTGAAATGTTTTGCCTTCTCCCTTGCGCCCGTGAATACCTAAAATCACGGGAACTCGCACACCAGGAAGCTTTAGAAAGTTTTTAGTAATGTGGACAGCCAGTTTGTCCAAAAAGCGGGGAGCGATGTAGTAACCCATAAAATTATCTTTGCCTAGCACTGCCTAAAGTAATGTTAAGTTTTTTTGGTGATGACTGTTTATTAATCTTTTGGTAGAAAAGCAACGCTACCTACCACACACGTCTTATTGGATAAGCATCGAAAATTTTATCAGCACTCAGTAAAGGTATATTTTCCACTACCGATTGTGCAATTAAAATTCGGTCGAATGGGTCACGGTGATGTAAGGGTAGTGTGGCAACAACAGTAACGTGGCTAATGTTGATATCGAGTAAACTAAAATCGTTCAGATTGAGTTGCTGTGTGATGAATATTTCAAATGGCTGATTGAAACTAAGCTTGCCTAAATTCTGCTTAATAGCTATTTCCCATAAACTAGCGATACTTAGTAAAATTTCATTATTCTCATCATTGATTAACTCTACTACTTGATTACTAAGTCTTGAATTGTCAGTCACATACCAAATAAAAGTATGTGTATCCAACAGTAATCTCATTCCATATATTCCTTAAAATCTTCCAGTGGTTCATCAAAGTCATCAGATATTGTAATTAAACCCTTTGCGCTTCCAGGTTGACGGGGGCGTTTAACTGGCGACACAGGAGTTAACTTCACAACAGGTTGATTATCTTTAATGATGATAATTTCCTCACCACTGAGTGCTGCTTCAATTAAGTCGGGTAAATTTTGAGATGCTTCAGCTAGAGGAATATGCTGCATATATTTTTTTCCCGATAATTTCAAAACTGGGAATTGCTTGCTTATCGACATCAAAAATGCAAAATTCTTTCAACCCTCGCTCAGTTGGTTGCCAACCTTGCTCCAAAGCTAGCAAGATAACTGAACGTACTACAGAAGGAATAATCAAAGGAATAACCATCAATCGATAAGGAAATATCGTAGCCAGTCGTTGTCCTGTCTGGGGTTCACGTACAACAATCAACTTTATATAACCGCTATCGGGTTTAACAGTCCAACGGTAGGTTATATTATTCACCGTAATTGGCCTTGTTCCCTTTTTTGGCCATGCCATGCAACTATTTCCCCTTTTTTTATAGGATAACTTAGGGCGATCGCTATTTGCCCCTTGCTAAACTTTAGGGAAACCAATTTAACCAAGCATCCCAATTTTCCACAATTTTTGCAAATTCTGCATAACCTCCTGCTTTAGGATGAGCGCCATCATTAGCTCTTGCTTCATTAATCCAGATATTTGATTTTTCTAATATCGGGAAAACATCTAAATATGGAATATTTAATTCATTACAAATTAAAGCAAACTGTTTAGATAAATCAATATTTCTCTTCCTTCTTTGAATATCTTCTTGTTCTGCGTATGGTGCTAGTCCAACCATCAAAATAGGGTATAACTTTTGAGCTTTACTTAAAATTTCACGAGCATTTTTGATAGAATCTGCCAAATCCACACGAGTTTTACCATTTTCTAATGTTGTGTCATTCAATCCAAAAGAAAACACAACTCTGTTATCATATTGTTTGGGTAATCGTAGTGATACTTCCTGTAACCAACGCCTTGCTATATCAGTACTCGTATCACGCCTAATTCCTAAATTATAGTAAGTAATGTCATAACCTTTTTTATTAGCATTAGCACATACTCTCCCAGTCCAACCAAGACATTCTTGATCGCCAGTGCCATTAACAAAAGAGTCACCAACAAAGCAAATTCTTACTTCCGGCAGATGCTGTAATTCCATTTACTATATTTAAAAAAAGCAGAGGTTTATGCAAAGGGACACCGAGTTATTCTCTGCGTTACTCTGCGTTTTCCTTTGCGTCCCTCTGCGTTTCAAAAAAGTTAGTAAATAGGAGAGGCAGATAATTCTACCTCTCCTATGGAGATAATTAATTACTTAAAGCTTGCTAGCTTTAGTATCTGGTAGCTTTGTTAGGTTTGTGAACCAAAAAGCTGAGAACTTGGCACTGCTTGATGTTGTCAAAACCCACAACACGGATATAGCTGGTGTTGAATTGAGAACGGCATCCTTGAACTTCGCTCAATACTTCTTGGGTAGATTTAGCACCGAACAAAGGCAGCTTCCACATTGTCCAATATAATTCTGTTGGCTCAGAAGTTTCGTTGAACTCGATCGCTGGAATGTAACCTTGATTCAAAATGTACTGAATCTGCTTGGCAATTTGAGCGTCAGTCAGGGGTGGCAAATAAGAAAGGGTTTCGTAACGACGCTCTTTTGGTAAAGTTTGCATAGCTTTTTGATAATGGGTTGCGATTTTTTACTACTAGGTTGAATGAACTAATTGGATAAGTTATCCAAATTCTGATCTGAAGTTGTTTGCTGTTCTGGTTGCAGACTGGGGTTAGATGTGTCTATTCGTGTGATGCGTTCTAAATGCTGGCGACGCTGCTCCATGTTGGCTTGCTGAATGCCAGTGCGAACCATTTCTGGTAAAAATTCTGCAATTTCTTCCGCAATGTGTTCTCTGACAGTCATGATTCGCAAAGCCAAATCTGGTTTTTCTCTCAGCAGTTGCTCAATGTATGACTCACCATTCTGAATTTTGCCAGACGAAAAGTTATGCAGCCAAAGTTCTAATGGAGGATTCGTTTCGCCTAGCTGCGCCAATACTGTCCTTAGAGCCTGATAAGTCAGATAGCTTTGGAGAGTTTTGGCTGTGTCCTTCGCAATTTGCTTAAGATTCATGCTTGACCCCAGCCCTAAAGAGTTATGAGTTATGAGTTATGAGTTATGAATTAATGCAAATCCTAACTCCTGTACAGACGCGACTAATCGCGTCTCTACTTCTAACTCTTAACTCTTAACTGTTAACTCAGATCAGACGGTATCCATTGCTTCAAACTCGAACTTGATTTCTTTCCACAGTTCGCAAGCAACAGCCAGTTCAGGAGACCACTTGGCAGCTTCGCGGATGATATCGTTACCTTCACGAGCCAAGTTACGGCCTTCATTACGAGCTTGAACAACGGCTTCCAAGGCGACGCGGTTAGCGGTTGCACCAGGAGCGTTACCCCAAGGGTGTCCCAGAGTACCACCACCGAATTGTAGTACGGAGTCATCACCAAAGATTTCTACTAGTGCGGGCATGTGCCATACGTGGATACCACCAGAAGCAACTGCCATTACACCAGGTAGAGAAGCCCAGTCTTGGGTAAAGTAAATACCACGAGACTTGTCTTGCTCAATGTAGTTTTCACGCAACAGGTCAACGAAGCCCATTGTGATGCCGCGCTCACCTTCCAACTTACCAACTACTGTACCAGTGTGGATGTGATCGCCACCAGACAAACGTAGAGCTTTAGCCAATACACGGAAGTGAATACCGTGGTTCTTTTGACGGTCGATTACAGCGTGCATAGCACGGTGAATGTGTAGCAAGATACCGTTATCGCGGCACCAACGAGCCAATGTGGTGTTGGCGGTGAAACCTGCGGTGAGGTAGTCATGCATGATGATGGGCATTTTGAGTTCTTTAGCGTACTCAGCCCGTTGCAACATTTGTTCGCAAGTAGGAGCGGTGACGTTTAGGTAGTGACCTTTAATTTCACCAGTTTCTGCTTGAGCTTTGTTGATAGCTTCAGCTACGAACAAGAAGCGATCGCGCCATCTTTGGAATGGTGCGGAGTTAATGTTTTCGTCGTCTTTGGTGAAGTCCAAACCACCGCGTAAGCACTCGTATACAGCGCGTCCGTAGTTCTTAGCAGAAAGACCCAATTTGGGCTTAATGGTACAACCCAGCAAAGGACGACCGTATTTGTTTAACTTGTCGCGCTCAACTTGGATACCGTGAGGAGGTCCTTGGAAGGTCTTGATGTAAGCTACTGGGAAACGGATGTCTTCTAGACGTAGTGCCCGCAGAGCTTTGAAACCAAATACGTTACCTACAATTGAGGTTAATACGTTGGTTACAGAACCTTCTTCAAACAAGTCCAAAGGATAGGCAACGTAGCAGATGTACTGGTTGTCTTCGCCGGGAACTGGTTCGATGTCATAACAACGACCTTTGTAGCGATCGAGGTCGGTGAGCAAGTCTGTCCACACAGTTGTCCAAGTACCTGTGGAAGACTCAGCCGCTACAGCCGCACCTGCTTCTTCGGGAGGAACACCGGGCTGGGGTGTCATGCGGAACGCAGCTAGAAGATCGGTATCTTTTGGTGTGTAATCGGGTGTGTAATAAGTTAGTCTGTAATCTTTAACCCCGGCTTGATACCCAGACTTGCTCTGAGTCTTCGTTTGAGCGTAAGACATATTTTATCCTTCCCTGAAATCACTCTTAATTAATTATCAAATCACGTTTTGTGCAACTTCCCCTCACCCCTTTTTTCCCCCCTTCATCGGGGAGAAGATTCGGGAAAAATTTTTGTTAGGGGTTGTTTTTGCCCAAGGGTTGCAGTTTTTTTGCGGCGGACACTTTGGTAGCGGTGGTAGCCCTCCTCACCAGTGTTATCCCCTTCTAGGGGTACACGACCTAGCGCTTCTACTGTTTCCTCTTTATACGAATCAAAATTCTTTTTTACCTCTTCTTCGCACCCAACTAAACCTTCTCAATTTCACCAAAACTCCCGCTTTTTGCGGCTTTATTTTAGATAATTCCCCTACAAATCGAGGCATTCAGGGGATTGGACTGGCTGGCAGACATTCCCACCTCTACACTCCTTCTATCTTCCCCGTTGATGGAAAAGATACCAGAAAAGAATTTACTTGACAGAGATTTAGCAGAGTGGTGAGCGAAAGATAAAAAATTGCACACCACGTAATTTGTAACTTATTCCACAATATATCAATAATTCGATAAGTTATTCTTTCAAAGTTTTGAACTTATATATTTAGTTTTGTTATTACATAATGATTTAACATTTTATTACAAACGCTTTACAAGGTGTCATCAATAGTGTTTCGGGACTGGGTAATAAAAAAGTATTCCTAAATATTTATTCTCCAGTCCCCAATCCCCAATGTTTAAAAAATCCCAACTAGGGGAACACTGAAATTAACCCAAAGCCAGTTTAGGTAATGACTATGGGTACTGTCTCCAAAGGAAATGTCACCGTGGTATTATTTTGCAAGCGTACTAGTTTATTGATTACTTCTATCTTGTTTGGGTTGATAGCTGTGCCAGGTATGGGATGGGCACAAAAAACCCCTGACATCAAATCATCTGATTTAACCCCCGCTTACCCACCTTCTGCGCCGCCACCGCGAGTAGAATCCTTGCCCGATGAGCGCGGAGTGCAAGAAAATTCGCCAGAAACTGATTATCGTGTTGGTAACTTACTGGCAGATGTTACAGGCAATCTTTGGGTAGGTTCTTGGCGGGGATTATCGCGGATTGATCCTAAAACTGGCAAGATTATTTCTCGTGTTAGCTTACCGAATGTTGCCATTGGTGCTTTAGCCCAAGACAAAGTAGGACGCTTGTGGGTGGGAAGTTATGGCGGACTAGTTCGAGTAGACCCTCGCACGAATGAAATCACCGCACAGAATTTATTTTTGCCTTCTAAACGGGTTTTGTCACTGTTGCTTGACAAACGGGGTTATTTGTGGACTGGAACTGATAGTGGTTTAGCCCTAATTAGTCCTGACCAAGGTTTGATTATGACAACAGTAAAAAATCTGCCTGGTGTCAGCGCCAACACCCTAACTTTAGATGCTGAAGGTCAACTGTGGGTTGGCACTCTTGATGGATTGGTGCGGGTAAATACTGCTAGTGCTTCGATTATGAAGCGGATTGCCGATTTACCAGGGACGACTGTTCAAGCTTTAGCTATCAGTCCAGAAGGCTTAATTTGGGCCGGAATGCCGAATAATTTGCTAGTTATTAACCCAAAAACTGGTGCGGTGTTGCGGTCTGTAACTCGTTTACGTGGGCGTGATGTGACGGCGGTACGTTTTGCTAAAGATGGTAGTGTCTGGGTTGGAACTAACAATGGTTTGTTACGATTAAATCCAAATACAGGCGCTGTGTTAGATGCAGAAGTTGCTGGACTTCCTTCTAGTCGGGTTCTTGCCCTTGTACCTGACATCAGCAATAAACTATGGATTGGCACTAGTGAAGGTCTGGCTTGGTTAATGCCCAAAACGGATAGTGCAAAAACCCATATTGCTTTCAGTCGCGCTGTTAAGTAGGGATTAGGGGACAGGTTACAGGGTACAGGGGACTGAATTCTTTTAGCCGATCACCTATACCTATCACTTATCCCCTATCACCTATCCCCTAATTAAAAATGGCAATCACTACCCAGCAATTAATTCAATGGAAACAACAGGGACGTTCAATTGTCGCGTTGACCGCCTGGGATTATGCGATCGCTCAACTCATCGATACAGCTGGTGTAGACTTAATCCTTGTAGGTGACTCTATGGCAGTAGTTTTAGGGTATGAAACAACACTGCCGATAACTTTGGATGAGATGATATATCACGCCAAATCTGTGCGCCGTGGGGTTAAACGCGCATTAGTCGTTGTAGATTTACCATTTTTGACGTATCAAGAAAGTCTTCAACAAGCAATGCACTCAGCTGGGCGGGTACTGAAGGAAACGGGCGCTCAAGCGGTAAAATTGGAGGGTGGCTATCCAGCGATCGCAGAAACTATTGCTCGTTTGGTACAAGCCGGAATTCCGGTAATGGGTCATGTCGGTTTGACACCGCAATCTGTACATCAACTCGGTTTGCGGCAACAAGGGAAAACCCAAGAAGCGAGTGAGAGAATTTTACAAGAAGCGATCGCTCTCGAACAAGCAGGTGTATTTTCTATAGTTTTAGAGCATATACCCGCAGATTTGGCAATGCAGATTACACAAAAACTGAGCATTCCGACAATTGGTATCGGTGCAGGAACTCACTGCGATGGACAGGTTTTAGTTACCTCGGATGTAATCGGACTGGCCGAGAAACATCCACCATTCGCCAAGGTTTACACCAACTTGCGAGAGACGATTACCAAGGCTGTGCAAGATTATGCCGTGGAAGTACGCGATCGGAAATTTCCATAGTTTGTGGCAAATTGTGTGCAGTCGCAAAACAGCAGAGCAAAGGTTGTGATGTTCAATTCATTGACTTGGGAATAATACTAGTGTCATCAGCTTTTATAAACCAATGCTCAATTTAATGTTTGCTTTTGGATACTCTAGCCTTGGTTATATACTTTATAATTCTGGCGACTATCAAGGAGCCATTGAAAATTATACTCAGGCAATTTTACAAAATTCAGAGGATTTGACATCATATTTAAGTCGTGGTGTGGCTCGTTCACTGACAAAGGATTATCAAAATGCAATTGAAGATTTTAATGAAACAATCCGGCTGAGTCCTCAATATGCTCAGGCTTATGCTGAACGTGGTGTTGCTCGTGCAGCAATAGGCGATAATCAAAGTGCAATTGAAGATTGTCATCGTGCAATTCAATTAGATCCGCAATATGTACGAGCCTATTTTGGGCGAGGTGCAGCTTGTTTTTACTCTGGCAACTATCAAGGTGCGCTAGAAGACTTCAGTCTAATAGCCAGCATGGAACGTTCTGCTATTTCTTACTACAATTTGGGCATTCTGCAATATTCTCAGGGTATTAATAGCCAAGCCATTAAGCATTTAACTAAGGCTCTTTATGTAGATCCCAATTTAATAGCTGCTTACTATGTGCGGGGTAATGCGTGTTATGAGTTAGGAGATGAGCAAGGTGCATTTGCAGATTTTAATGAAGCAAAGCACATTGAAG
Source organism: Nostoc sp. LEGE 12447 (assembly GCF_015206985.1). Classification (NCBI taxonomy): domain Bacteria; kingdom Bacillati; phylum Cyanobacteriota; class Cyanophyceae; order Nostocales; family Nostocaceae; genus Nostoc; species Nostoc sp. LEGE 12447. The sequence continues at coordinate 50,909 of NZ_JADEXT010000003.1, forward strand.
CTGTGGGTGGAGGTGAAATATATTCTGAGGATGAATTTGCTTTCTACGCAAGGGGTTTGGCTTGCCATCGCTTAGGAAATCGAGAGGAAGCGATCGCTGATATCCAAGAGTCAGCCCAAATTGCTTTAAAGCATCAAAACATAATATTTCACCAAAAAGCGATCGACTTCATGAGCGAAATTCAGTCTTAACTAAGTTGGCATAAATAAATCATTATGGTTTGGAGTTGCGCTGTCTTTGCTAAAACGCAACTACAAGCTAATTCCAAAGATTTTACATAGCTTGGTTTTTTATAGCCGACTTAACTTATAGGTAAAATTAATATTAACGCGATCGCCATCTCAACTAGAAATATCAGCTAAAAACCCCATACTTGGAGGTGCAGCAATGGTACAACAAGTTACACCAGAAACCACCACCGAAGTCATCTACCCGGAAAGCGACGGACAGCCAATGGCGGATAATACAGAACAATTTGCATGGATTGTCAAAATAAAAGAAAATTTAGAAATTTTATTTGCATCACAATCTGATGTATTTATCGCCGGAGATTTGTTTTGGTATCCAGTTAAAGGAAGCCCGAATATTAAACAAGCGCCGGATACAATGGTAATCTTTGGCAGACCAAAAGGAAAACGGGGTTCCTATTTACAATGGGATGAAAATAATATCCCCCCACAGGTAGTATTTGAAATTCTATCGCCAGGTAACACCCTTAAAGAAATGACCAAAAAATTGCAGTTTTACCAGCGTTACGGCGTGGAAGAATATTATATTTATGATCCAGCTAAGAACGATTTAAATGGCTTGCTCGGTTCTGGAGATAGTTTTGAAGTCATTGAAGAGATGAATGGCTGGGTAAGTCCGCGTTTGGGAATCCGTTTTACATTAACACCGAATACTTTGGAAATTGTTTCTCCCACCGGACAAAAGTTTTTGTCACCTGTAGAAATTGACCAGTTACGGGAACAAGAACGCCAAGCAAAGGAAGCGGCTTTACAAGAATTAGAAAAAGAGCGCGATCGCTATCAAGAATTGTTAGCTAAACTCAAAGAAAAGGGAATTGATACAGATAATTTATAATTTTTTGAAGGTTACATAGAATACAGGCATAGCAGAAATTATCTGGTGTTGTTGCTCCACCATGTTTTACGCTGATTGTATAGTCAGCATGACTTTTTATTTAATTTACTTCTGTGATGCTGATAGATACTTATAATACAGGAATTAAAAATTTAACTATGGAACAACAACCGATACAAGTAATTGGAGGTGGACTAGCTGGGACAGAAGCAGCGTGGCAAATAGCCCAAGCTGGAGTACCGGTAATTCTCCATGAAATGCGTCCAAAACGCTTTAGCCCTGCTCATCATACAGAACATTTGGCAGAATTAGTCTGTAGTAATTCCTTTGGGGCAATGGCTAGCGATCGCGCGGCGGGATTATTGCACGAAGAATTACGCCAACTGGGTTCTATTGTCATCTCCAAAGCTGATGAACACGCCGTCCCTGCGGGAGGGGCGCTAGCGGTAGACAGAGGACAATTTGGCCAAGACTTGACTCAAACTTTAGCCAGCCATCCTTTAATCGAATTTCGCCGGGGTGAAGTGTCTGCGATTCCTGAAGGGATTGTGGTTTTGGCAACCGGGCCTTTAACGAGTCCCGATTTAGCCGAAGATTTGCAGCGCTTTACGGGGATGGAATACCTCAGCTTTTTCGATGCCGCTAGTCCGATTATTGTGGGAGAATCGATTAACCGTGACGTTGCTTTTATGGCATCACGTTATGACAAAGGTGAAGCCGCTTATCTCAACTGCCCAATGAATAAAGAGCAGTATTTGCACTTTCGAGAAGAACTTTGCAAAGCGGAACAAACAGAACTCAAAGGTTTTGAACGGGAAACAGCGAAATTTTTTGAAGCTTGTTTACCCATTGAAGAACTAGCACAGCGTGGCGAAGATACCATGCGCTACGGCCCCCTAAAGCCAGTAGGATTATCAGATACTCGCACTGGGGAACGTCCTTATGCTGTGGTGCAGTTGCGACAAGAAGACAAAGCCGGTCAACTGTGGAATATGGTAGGATTCCAAACTAATCTGCGTTGGGGTGAGCAAAAGCGGATATTTCAGCTAATTCCCAGTTTGGAAAAGGCGGAGTTTGTGCGCTTGGGAGTTATGCACCGCAACACTTTTATTAATGCCCCTCAGTTAATGCATCCAACTCTGCAATTTAAAGAACGTCCAACGTTGTTAGCTGCTGGACAGTTGATTGGTACTGAAGGCTACACTGCTGCGGCTGCGGGTGGCTGCTTGGCGGGAATTAATGCCGCGCGGCTAGCTTTGGGTAAAGAAGCTTTAGTTTTGCCACCAACAACAATGATGGGTGCGTTATTGGAATTTATTAGTTCCGCTTCGCCGAAGCATTTCCAACCAATGCCGCCCAACTTTGGGATTTTTCCCGAATTGGGTGCGAAAATCAAAAGTAAACAAGAGCGTTACGGACGTTACCGCGATCGCTCTTTAACCGATCTAGCAACCTGGAAAGCTAATCAGAATTAATGGGAATTGGGAATTGGGAATTGGGCATTGGAAATTGGGTTATTAATTTTTCTCCCCCTGCTCCCCCTGCTCCCTTCCCTCTGCTCCCTGCTCCCCTACCTCTTCTCCCCCACCCCTATTTAATAAAAATTCAAATAGGTTTATTATCCTTTAAAATCTTTTGCAAAAATTTAGGTAGGTATATGGCTGATATTGTTGATATTGCTGTTACGGCTGAGTCTTTCAAAACACTAGTGGCGGCTGTACAAGCTGCTGGTTTAGTAGAAACATTAAAAAGTCCTGGCCCGTTCACTGTCTTTGCACCAAATGACGATGCTTTTGCCAAATTACCGCCGGGAACTATCCAAACTCTGTTACAGAATATTCCCCAGCTAACGCGGATTTTAAAGTATCATGTCGTTCCAGGAAAGCTGCTAAAGGCTGATTTGGCAGAACTCGGCACGGTTAATTCTGTGGAAGGTTCACCGATTAAAATTCATTCTTTAGATGGTTTTGAAGTTAAAAATGCCACAGTTTTAGCAGCAGATATCGAAGCTGATAATGGCGTGGTACACGTTATCGATACCGTGATTTTACCCGGTTAATTCAGCTAGGGTGGGTGTTTTCCACCCTACTTATCTAAAATCTTTATAATTAACTAACTATTGAGTAGTATCAAAACGCAACTCAATATTTTAATTTATGTTATGTTTGCAATGTGATTACTCACTCACCTGTTAATGTAAATTTAGTTATTTTAAAATAAATTAAGTTCTTAAAAAGCTAACATCTATCCCAACAACATTAATGCTCGATTTTAACACCTTAGTAGAGTTCTCTCGTGGTAACTGCATAAGTATTTGTGCGTTTCTCGTTCCAGCAAACTTGCTTGTCACAATTTTAACAATGGCTCTGGTAGCCTTACGTCGCCCATCACATCAAATATGGCAATCTGCTGGAATTGCTAGCTTTTTCGCTTCTGTAATGATCCTGCACGTATATACTTGGTTCATGATTGGCGTGGTGATGGCTCCTACTTATATCTTGTTGTGGCTAGCAATCACGTGTTTGGTGACTAATTTGGGAGCAATTCTTTATCAAAGACGTTATAGTAACAGCCCTAGCCTTTCCAACAACGTCTGAAATCTAGATTTCTCCATTCATGCTCAAGGATGGCATATAGCCAAGAGTCTCGCCATTCTCCCTTAATCCAATGGTGTTCTCGCAAATATCCTTCTTGCTGCATTCCAATTTTTTGCATAACTCGTGCTGAAGCAATGTTTTCTGGATGACAAGTCGCAAAGATGCGATGTAAGCCTAACTCCTGAAAACCAAATGACACAACTGCTTTTACAGCTTCTGTTGCATATCCTTTTCCCCAAAATTTATTAGTAAAACAGTATCCAATAGAGCCTGTTTTATTATCAATATCCTTAACGGATATGCGACAGATACCAATTAATTGCTGTTGGGTTTTTAAAGTCACTGCTAAGGCAAAATGTTGACGGTGTTCTTCTCCTTGTAATGAAATCTCTCTTTGCAAAAAGTTTTTGGTATCTTCTTCGCTATTAGGGCCAAAAGTCAAATAACGCACAACTTCGCGATCGCTAGCGTATTGATGAACCGCTAGCCAATCTGATTCTACAAAGTCTCGTAGTTTGAGACGTTGGGTTTCTAGCGGTAGATTCATTGGGTAAATTCTGCACGTAACTGATTGACAACCCGATCTAATCCCACGGAATGGGCGGCTTTGAACAATAAACGATCGCCTGTTTGCACAAATGTCTTCAACCTAGCCACTAACTCGGCATGAGTTGCAAAGCATTCCGATGGGATACCTTCAGCACTTTGAGCCATCGCTTCGGCATCTTCTCCATCTACCAAAACCAACAAGCCGTCTAAATTCAACTTTCGGACTGTTTCTCCCACTCGCTGGTGCAACTGCTGCGATCGCTCTCCTAATTCTTTCATTGCACCCAATACAGCAATCTTACGCTTTCCGGGTGTGTCTGCTAATAACTGCAAAGATGCAATCATCGCTTCTGGTGCAGCATTATAAGTTTCATCTAAGATTATCACATCATTGGGTAAGGTAAATCGCTGCGATCGTCCTGTGGGCATATCCACCTCTACACCTGCTTTAAGGCTTGCCCAATCAATCCCCAACACCTTTGCCACTGCTAAAGCTGCCAAGAAATTAGTCGCATTGTGACGGCCAGGTAGCGGTAGAGGTAGTTGGATTCCTGCAACTTCCACCTGGTCGTTATCAATTAACTGCCCTTGGATATCTCCACCAGAAAAGCCGTAAGTTAAAACTTCCCCTTGCCAAACTTTCGCAGCAGTAGCCATTAATAAAGGATTGTCGTGGTTGAGAATTGCCACACTATCAGCAGCCATTTCAGCTAACAACTCACATTTTGCCTCAGCGATCGCTTCTTCGGAACCCAGTAATTCAATATGTGCCGTTCCAACATTGGTAATTACTCCAATTGTTGGACGCGCTATTTGTGTGAGTTCGGCAATTTGTCCCCTACCCCGCATTGCCATTTCAATCACAGCGTAGTCATTTTCTGCGCCAAGTTCTAGGAGAGTTTTCGGAACACCAATTTCATTGTTGTAATTTCCATAAGTTTTGTGAACTCGCCCCTTTGTTCCTAAAACTGCGGCGATCAATTCTTTGGTTGTTGTTTTACCCACAGAACCTGTTACGCCAATTACAGGAATATTAAATTGATCGCGCCACCATCTGCCAATTTGTTGATATGCCTTTAAGGTATCTTTTACCCGTAACACCGGAAAACCGGGATTTTCGTATTCAAAATCTACAATTGCAGCTATTGCACCCTTTGCGATCGCAGTTGGCACAAATTTATGTCCATCAAATTTATCGCCTCGCAAAGCGACAAATACTTCACCCAGCTTCAGGGTACGGCTATCTGTTTGTATACCGCAACTTACTTGTGTTAAAGCAGTTTCAGATAAGTTTATCGGACTGGCCAAAAGAACTTCAACCAGTTGGGATAGGGTGGCAGAACAACGCATAAGTAATTTACAATTTAAAGTTCAAAATTATAAAATCGAATTATGACACAATACTGCATTGAACAACAAGATTTGCGACTTCTCGAAAAAGTCGCAAATTTAAAATAACACCAAAAATAGTGCCAAAGAAGCTTAAGTCCTTTGGCACGCCTTTTTTAGAAGCTATTTATATAGTTTAATTAAGCAGATGCTTTATTTTCCTATCCACGGTTTTTAATTAAGATTACTTGCATGATTTGTAGTGCTATCTCACGAGAAACGCCTAAAGCTTGATATAGATCGTTTAAGAAGCTTTTTTCTTCTTCAGCTACAACACCTTCAGCTAAGACTAAATCAGTGGCTACTGCAAAGGCTGCTTCCCGCAAGTCTTGAGATAGAGAATCCTTTGCTGCATCAAATAAAGCGTTAAAACCATCCTCCTTGAGAATGCCCAATATTTGGTCAAACAGCCTATTCATCATCTCATGACGATAACCTGTAAAAAGTTTCATCCGAGACAGCACAAAAGTGATAGAATTTGCTTGCTCAACAGAAAGATAACCGTCTGAAGCTGTTGCCGCCAAGACAATAACAGCAAAAGCTTCCGCTGAATTGAGTGCTGCTTGGGTTTGGTTTTCTGTACCCAACACAGCGTTGAATAGACTCATCTGTAGTAACTCCTTGGCTAGAGTCTCAATAGCGCTACAGTTACCTGTATGTTTGGTAGATTTACAGGTAAGACTGTAACGCTGTGAGACTTTCATGCTTTAGTATTCCCAAGATTTATCCACGGCGAACACTTGCACCCAATGGTTTTTAGCAAGAACTACAATTGCCATCTGTAAATTTAGCGTTCTCCTGCCTTTTCTATTGTTTCAATTACCGCTAAACCTATACCAGAAGCTGCTATTAACAGTACTGCTGATATCAAATAGGCATTAGTCAACATCCGTAAGGCTTCACCGAAAAAAATATAGGTGGTCATTGCTTCACCTTTGAAAATTTGTGCTGCTAGTACTTTTTATTTCTCCACACCCTGATAGGTGTATTTCGCTGAGAAACTGCTAGCAATTGCATCTTAACAAAACTTTAGCTCTTTCAGAACCCCATTCAAAATTTTTATTTCTGAAGATTTGATGAACTTGACAAAATAGTGCATTAAGTATGGGGCATGAAGAAGAAACAAGGCAGAAAAGGGCTTAAAAAGGCTGGTATTTTGTATTTGGTCATTTTTTAACTATTTCAACCGATGTTTAAATCCTGAAACGACCAAACTACGTTAAATAGTTGAGAATTTTCTCAATTATTTTCGACATACTAAAAAACCTATCCTTGAAAGGAAGAAAAGGGGGAGAGACTTGTCTTCAACTCTTCAGTTCAAGAAACCTTTGCCTGCTTGACTTTTGTGAACTTTTGTTCGGTAATGAGGGAAACAAGGAAAGTTAAAGTAAACAGGATTCAATCGTCGCTACAACTGATTGAGAAAGAGTATCAAAATCGTAACCACCTTCTAAGCCAAACAGAATTTTACGAGTTAGCCCTAGACAATAATTAGTAAATAAAGCATAGTCTTCTGGCTGCAAATTGATACTTGCTAGAGGATCGGCGGCATTGCCATCATAACCAGCACTCACAATCAGTAAATCCGCTTTAAAATTCTCTAAAAACGGTATGACTTGCCTTTCAAATAGTGGCTGATACACTGCAATATCACTACCAGGAGGTACTGGTAAATTTAATACATTATTATGAAAGCCGCGTTCTGTGGCTCTCCCAGTACCGGGATAACATGGATATTGATGTAGGGAACAGTAGGCGATACGTGCTTCAGTTTCAACGATCGCCTGAGTACCATTACCGTGATGCACATCCCAATCGAGAATGGCGACGCGGTTAATTCCGGGTTGTTCGAGGGCAAATAAAGCGGCGATCGCAGCATTAGAAAATAGGCAAAAGCCCATCCCAGCATCGCTTTCTGCATGATGTCCTGGGGGACGTGCTAATACAAAAGCTGGATTAGCCGACCTTAACACAGCTTCAACACCATCCAGCCATGCACTAACTGCCAACAATGCCACATCATAACTGCGTGGGGAAACTGGTGTATCTCCATCCAAAGGGCCGCCGCCACTAGAAGCGATTTGCCAAAGTTTTTTGATGTAGGCTGGGCTATGAGCTTTAACCAACATAGACATCAGTGATGACTGTTCTGATACTGGTGTGGGCGATCGCCAGTCAATTTTATCTGTGAATGTAGCTGCTTTTAGGGCATTAGCGATCGCAGTTAAACGTTCTGGTTTTTCGGGATGGTATTTTCCAGTCTTGTGATCTAAAAATTCGTCGGAATAGATGACTGGCAGCATAGGACGAAAAAAGTCGGCAGTAGGACAATAAACAATTCGTAATTCGTAATTCGTAGTTATGTCGTGTGACCGAATTTTAACCCCGACACAAAACAAGCTGTGTATGGGAACGGAGGTATCAACCCCTATTCAATTAGTAATTACGAATTATGATGAATGCTATTGTATCGTTACTGGTACAAACAGTTTTTTCTTGTATTAGATGATTGGTCGTTTACTTTCGAGGATTTCTGTTGCTTTCTGTTCAGGAAGTGGCCGGTAGAAGAAATAGCCCTGTACCTCCTCACAGTTGATAGATTTCAAGAACTCCAATTGCTCTGCTGTTTCCACCCCTTCGGCTGTCAACTTCAATCCCAAGCTGTGTCCCAAGGTAACTATGGCCTGGATAATATGAGATACTTTTGAATCCGGTTTCAAATCTCTCATGAAAGACTGATCTATTTTGAGATTGTGGAGTGGCAAAAGCTGTAGGCGCGAGAGCGAGGAGTGACCCGTACCAAAGTCATCAATGGAGATGTTAACACCCATCTGCTTTAGCTCCTCTAACACCGTTCTGGTAAAACCCAAGTCCTCAATGGCTGTGGTTTCCATAATTTCTAATTCTAAAAAGTGGGCATCTAGACCCGTTTGCTCTAAAACTCTGGTTATAATCTCCACCAATTTGGGTTGGCGGAACTGCTTCAGAGAAAGATTGACAGCCATAGTTATAGGTGGCAATCCTGAATCTTGCCAGGTTTTATTTTGCATACAGGCTGTCCGTAGCACCCATTCGCCGATGGCGATAATTAATCCGCTTTCTTCGGCGAGGGGAATGAAGACACTGGGTGCAACCAATCCCATTTCTGGGTGCTGCCAACGCAACAGAGCCTCCATACCAGTAATTTCTCCTGTGCCAATGTTTACACGAGGTTGATAGAACACCGTAAATTCTTCACGTTCTAGGGCATAGCGCAAACTCTTTTCTAAAGTCAGAAGTTCAGGATTCTTGGCGCTCAGAGAAACACTATAAAATTGATAGTTATTCCGCCCTTTGTCTTTGGCGTAGTATAAAGCGGCATCTGCGTGCTGGATTAGTGTTTCGGCATCAGGACTGTTGTTATCAAGCAACGCAATACCGAGGCTGGCAGTCACATAAAGTTCATGCCCTTGGAGATAAAAAGGATCTTCTAAGGTTTGTAAAATTCTGTACGCCACTTGCGTTACTTCTTCAATATCAGTGACTCGTGGGAGTAAGATAGTAAACTCATCGCCTCCCCAACGGGCTATAGTGTCTCCCCCTCTGAGTAAATTTTGTAATCTTTGAGCGACGTTTTTTAACAATTGGTCTCCCAAAGTATGCCCCAGAGTGTCATTAATTACCTTGAAGCGATCCAGGTCGAGGAAGATCACAGCTAAACTTTCGTCATTCCGAGTGGCATTGGGCAGAGTTTTACTCAGCAGTTCGTTAAATAGTAGGCGATTGGGCAACCCTGTCAGCATGTCATGGAGGGCTTGATAGCGGATCTTTTCTTCTACTTGCTGACGTTGCCGGGCACCAATAATACTAGCGGCCATTGTCAAAAGTGTAGATTCTTCGTGCTTTGACCAATGACGCTCAAAGGTACAGTCTGCCAAGCCAAGATAGCCCCAGCACTCATTTTCCAAGCGGAGAGGCACCAAAAGAAGGGATTGAATGCCATCTCTAATGAGGAATTCTTGTTCGGCGATCGGAAATTTTTGGGTGAGTCCGCTAATTGACTGGCCGCTACAAAGAACAGTATACCAACGGGCTAATCCAGAACCTTGATAAACCTGATTCTGCCAATGGTGGTGGGTAGATTCAATTAAAGATTGCGTCCATTCAAACCGCAAACTGACTGCTATTTCCCCTGTAGCAGGATGGGGATGATTCTGAAAAAGATAAGCACGGTCTGCTTTGGCAGCTTCGCCCAGTATAGCTAAAGCTTGCTCAATACCAGTTTCGTAATTCATTTCCCCCAGCAAATAATTAGCGGCTTCTGCAACTGCTTGCAGCAAGCGATCGCGCTGACGCAATTCGGCTGTAGCTTGTTTTTGCTCTGTAATATCCCTAATAATAAAAGTTCTAATTAAATCACTTTGAGGAAGGTAGAGAACAGATTGTTCAAAAACTTCTGTATCTACTTCCACCTCCCGCACAAAAGAATTTTTTTCTAAATTTTTAACCGTACTCAGGAGTCCTGCTAATATTGGGTGTTCTGTGCCAAGTTCCCTAAGTTTGGGAAACTTGAGAGTAGCAGCAGGATTGATATAAGTAACTATTCCCTCAAAATCCATCTCAACAATTGGATTGGGGATGAGTTCAGGGAAAGATGCTAGACGAGCTAAGGCAGACTCACTAGCTGCTTCCAAGCTGGGATCGATAGCTAGGGTTTGAAAAGGATTTGCAGGACTGGCTTGCTCTGATAGGAAGCCAGATAAGTCTTCAACATCAAAAGATTCAGAAAATACTTCTTCTGAAATGTTGGAAATAGCATAATATTTAGCCTGAGCTTGATGACTGCCAAAGTCAATGGTATCTCCATTTCTAAGATTATGAGAAAAGGCTTTAGTACCATTTATAAATAAACCATTAGTACTTCCTTTACCCTTGAAGTTGCCATCAATAATTTGGAAGCCATATTGGTCAGTCTCTGGAACAGTTACTCGCAACAAAATTGCGTGTTGCATTGATACTGACCGGGAAACCAAGACAATGGTGTTTGCAGGATGCCGGCCCAGAGAATAAGTAGTCTCTCGCAGGGGGACAGTTCTCCGCCCTTGCAGGTCTTTGATGACCAACAGATGGCGTATTTTTTCCCGCTCATTTCCTAACATGACTGTTCCTCAAATTCTCATATATTTTTGTCTTAATCTGAAAAATACAACTCCCAGAAATGCGATCTGAAAGTCTTAACTTCTAGCAAAACTTGCTTCATAAAATTTGTCACCACCTACAGATAACAGTTGCGTTACCTTATCGCGATAACACACCCTACAACCACGATCATTGGTTGAAAAATTTTTAGCTGGAAGTCCCAGAGATAAGTTATCAGCTTTGTCCCTTCGTCTATTCAGCCCAACCTTGTCTTTCTTAGGATACCCAGAATAAAATCAAACACTGAATAGAATATATAGTATATTTACGGGTTTTTATTCTGAGTGGTAGAGAAACTCCGAATTATATAAATAACCGTCTGATTTTTAGTTTTTAATGGCGGGAACCCCCCGTTAATGTACTCCTAGGTCGAAATAGCATCTCGTTAGAGAAGCCTATTGTAGATGAGGTAAGAGAATAAACTGTTTCTAACACCTAAATTTTAAAAAGGATTATACAGTAAACTAAAATACAGACCGTTTTCTTGTAATGTTCTCTCATTTGATTCAACTGATATTAAAGGAACGCCCCAATCAAGACGAACAGTAAAGCGATCGCCCTGTGACCAACGCAACCCCAGACCAACAGCAGCTAAAGTATTAGGGTTAGGATTCTCTCTACCTGAACTATTCCAGCCAACACCAAAATCCACAAAGGGAACAACCTGTAACGTGCTATCTATCTTGGGTAAGCGCAGAATTGGTACTTGAACTTCCGCAGAGACAAAAGTGCCATTATCCGTTAACAGGTAATCTTGACGATAGCCGCGAATACTATCTTGTCCACCTAAGCCAAATTGCTCTAAAGGCAGAAGTGTTCTAGATGCAAGTTGCGTATTTAAACGAAATAACATTAAGGTTTCAGGAGCTAAAAGGCGTACCCACTGCGCTTGCCCTTGCCAAGCAAAAAAACGGCTATCGGGAGCATTTTGATTAATCGTGGGACTTAAAATATCTATACCCAAACTAAATTGAGAGCGGAGGGCGATGACTTCACGGCTGTTACGACTCGTCCATTCTTGAAAAAATCGGAATGCAGACACCTTAGTGTGTCCCTGTTCATCAGCTCCAGGTGAAAGTACAGAGCCGGGAAGGCCTTCTCTCTGTAGCAAAGACGAAATATCACTTTCCCGTCGGGAGGCTGTCAACCCAAGGGCGAATTCTTGTGTCGGAGTTTGAACTATGGGCTGGCGGAATGTCAGTTCGTAATAGCGAGAATCTGAGTGGATATCTAAAACGTTGAAAGGAGGTTCAATCACATTGCTTGATGTGATGCCATAGTTGAAAGTCAGTGTGCCATTGCGGGGATTGAGTGGTAATGTATAGTTCGCGTCAAGGGAGTTGCTACCATCGGTATTAGTGTAAGCGACACCTAGAGCGTCTCCCAATCCCAATAAGTTGGCTTCATTCAATTGTAATCGGCGGCGAAAACTGCCAACACTAGGCGATCGCCCATTATCAAGAACTATCTGGCTACTAAAGGTTTTTGCCTCACTAACCTTGACTTCTAAAAGACTCGAACCAGTCCGCGATCCTGCGGAGAGTTCAGCAGAAACATTTTGAATCAAAGGATTCAGTTGCAAGAGTTGTAGTGCTTCTAGTAGACGCTGCCGATTCAGAGGCGGTGATGTAGCGATTGCTAGGCGGCTGCGGACATAATTCGGATTCAACCGCCGAGTTCCAGTTACTTGAATATCTTCTAATTTACCTTCAACGACCTGAATTTTTACAACACCAGATTTGATTGTTTGGGGTGGGATGTATGCACCAGAGGTAATATAACCATTTCTGACGTATAGATCAGTAATTTTAGAACGTGCTTGATACACTTCAGTCAGCGAGATTGGTCGTTTGGTAAATTCAGCAGTGGCGAGGGCTAACTCTTCGGGACTGAAAACTGTGCTACCAATAACTTCAAACCGTTCAACAACAATAGTTTGAGGAAACTTACCAGGTAGTGGTTCATCAGGTGTGGGAGTTGGGACAGAGGGGGGAAATAGTTCTGCTGGTGGGGGAAGTGGCTGAGGCAGTTCAGGTGAGGGAACTGGTGAAGGTACGGATGGTTGTAAATCTTGTGGTGGTGGGAGTTGTTGTTGTGAAAGGATGAAAGTACTAGTTGGTAATTGTGTAGTATCAACAGCCTGAGCTTTCACTGGATTAGAAGAGATGCTGCTGAGTAATACAAGCATACTCAGTGGTAAATGGGACGCTATAAGATTCTGAGGATATTTATTAATCATCGCACTGCACTATTTTTTGTCCGTAACTATGGAATTATACGGAAACTGTCTCAGATGTGAATCTTACTTCATCTTTTGCCGCTAAGGTTAATATCTTGGGCAAATCTCAATTTAAAAGCTAAAGAATTTGGTAATTGCAAACTTCAAAGCATTGATGGTGTTCAATCTGCATCAGCAAGAAGACATAGCCGCAGCAATAGACTTAGTGGTTTGTCTCATTAGCTAAGAGGGCTGATCGGAACTTTATTCCTAGATTTTTCAGCACTGTTCGCGCAATGTTCCCACAGGGTAGTGCTTACTACTAAATCATCAGAATTAATGGTTCATGTCATTCAATTTGATTAGTTTATTTGTCATCAAAACTTTCTAGAGACGTAAAACTTTGCGTCTCTACAACCCATTAAATGAAAGCTTAAAAATAATAGTTTTTACTCCATATCCCTTTGCTGCAACATCCCCATCAATTTACGTTTACGAGCGTGGGTTTGCATCAAGTTTTCCCGATAACTTAACCAGTCAGCTTTCTTCCCAGATTCCAAGTAGGCGGCACGGACTTTTTTTAACCATTCAACCGCATAGTAGTAATATTCTGCCTTACCTCCATCCATAATCTTTTCAGCACGGCGACGCGCATTAGCAATCACCCAAGCAGGATTGTGAGGGATAGCGGCATTCATGACGCGATGAATCAATTCTGAATAATAAGAACTGAGTTCACTAGCGATCGCAATTGCATCATCAATTAGCCCCTCATGCAAGAATATATCTACCTTGGCTGATTCTGTTCCCCAACCACTATAAGTACGAATAATTCTCAGCAGGTCTATTTTGACAGTTTCCCAGTTTTCCCCAGCTAATCCTGCCATCCTTTCGTAGTCAACAAAAGAGGGCTTGACTTGGAAAGCCGCCTTAATTGCTAATAAAGCAGCTTCGCTATTACCCAACTCAACAGCTAAATCACTTGTCCAAATTCCTAATTCGTACTGACAATTCCCTGGTAAAGTTAACCCACTCTGGGCTATATCTAGTGCTTGCTGTAATGCCCCTTGTTCGCTGATTGCTTTCGCTAGGGCAAACGCCTCTTCTATTGAGTTCATCTGGGTTTGAGCAGCATCAACTGCTTCTTCTACTCTGCCCAAACGCCCTAACATTGTGAGATAGTGCTGGGTTTGTCCTTCTGCTTCTGCTAAATAGAGATATTCTTGGTAACGTTCTTGACGTTCGAGAATTTTTAGCCGAATTAGTGCCAAATCATCTGCATAGTCTGGCACGTCTTCTTCCCAAGCTCCCCTTTCGGTAATATTACCTTGGAGAACTTGCACTAGGGGCAGATAATCCCAACCTTGCCGTAAAGCTTCCATAACTAGGCCAAAATCAGCATTCCACTCATCTTGCCAAGCCTCCAAATTTATTTGAATATCAACTTTTTCTTCTGGGGTAAGTTCAGCAGTCAGAATTGCTTCACACCAAGCCTCATTTAATTCCCCGACAATTTCATCATTTTCAGCACCGTAATCTGCAATATCGTCCCAATTTTCTACACAAGTAAAGGTAATCGCTTCTAAAATAGCGATCGCATTTTCACCCTCTCCCCGTTCGCTAAAAGCTACCGCAGTTTGCACCACACTCACCAATTCTTCGGCAATCGGGTCTTCTTCACACCCTTCCTCAAAAAAGCGCACAGCATCCCGAATAATTTGCCGGACTTGCCGTCGAATGGGAGCTGGATCAATAGTACGGCGACGCAAGGGTTTTATGCTTGTTTGCTCAACAATAGGATTCGTCATCCAACCTACATGACGGTCAATCGCATCAATTAGTGGTGGGTATTCATTGACCAACTCTTGCAGCAGCCTTTGAGTTTGGATATTATCCAGGCGATTGAGTAGTTGTTCTAGGGTGGGGCGCTGTTCAATACTTTCTGAATCACGCACACAGACAAGCATCGTGGCGATAATGTGTTTGCACCACCCGTCAAAGTTGTAGGCACAGGTGCAGTTTGCTGAGGTTAACCCACTGCTATCGAAACTCAAATTGACATGATAAGGTCTTGCTTCAGTACCTGCAACTTCCGCTTGAAGCAGATGACCACGTTGGGTAACAGTATGAACAGCACCAGCCTCATAGTATGCCTCGCCGCGTTGGAAAGATTTGGTGTTGGCATGACGGCGGATAGTAAATTCAGTAATTTGGGGAATAGACATCGAGCGATCGCCTGTGTAAATCCTCTGGATGAATCCTAAATCCAGCTTAGGTGTTAGGCGATGGCGCTGTAAAGTTATTGGGGATTGGGGATTGGGGATTGGGCATTGAGCATTGGGAAGTAGAGACTGATTCATCCACCTCAGAACCTCATTTCCCATTCCCCATTCCCCATTCCCAATTCCCAATTCCCCATTGCCTTTAAAAAAATAAGTATCTAGATTTGACTATAATTACTGAAAACATCCATCTTTTCGCCCGAAGTCAGTGAATCATAATTGAAGTTAGCAACACCTGAACGTTAAATCAGTAAATAGTTATCAGGCAGATGGTAGGGGATTTAAATCAGTTAGCAGTTTCCAGTGTTCACTGAAAACTATGTGTTGGGGGCTTAAACCCAGCAATAAAACTGACAACTGATAACTGATAACTGTTAAAGGGGTTGCGCTGATTGTCGGTCAAGTTGAGAATAAATAGGCGAAGCAGACGGGGAACCTAACGTGAGTCAAGGATTTGATTACGATTTAGTCATTATCGGCGCTGGTGTAGGCGGGCATGGCGCAGCCTTACACGCCGTAAGTTGTGGTTTAAAAACAGCGATTATTGAAGCTGGTGATATGGGAGGAACCTGTGTTAATCGGGGTTGTATTCCTTCTAAAGCGCTGCTGGCGGCATCTGGACGGGTGCGGGAGTTACGCAATGCCCACCACCTCAAATCGCTGGGAATTCAAATTGGTAGCGTGGAATTTGATCGCCAAGCGATCGCTAATCATGCTAATAATCTCGTCTCGAAAATTCAAGGGGACTTAACCAACAGTCTCAAACGTCTAGGAGTCGATATTATCAGAGGTTGGGGAAAAATCGCTGGGGCGCAAAAAGTTGCTGTCACCGGAGACGGTGGCGAAAAAATCATCACAGCTAAAGACATCATCCTTTCCCCTGGTTCAATTCCTTTTGTACCTCCAGGAATTGAAGTAGACGGCAAAACTGTCTTTACTAGCGACCAAGGTGTGAAGTTAGAGTCGCTACCAGATTGGGTGGCGATTATTGGTAGTGGTTACATTGGCTTGGAATTTTCTGATGTTTACTCAGCTTTGGGTTGTGAAATCACCTTGATTGAAGCCCTAGATCAGTTAATGCCAGGATTTGACCGCGATATTGCCAAACTTGCCGAACGAGTCCTGATTACTCCCCGCGATATTGAAACCAAAGTGGGGATATACGCCAAAAAAGTTACCCCTGGTTCACCAGTGGTAATTGAGTTAGCAGATTTCAAAACCAAAGAAGATGTAGATGTCATCGAAGTAGATGCTTGTTTGGTGGCTACAGGACGCATCCCAGCGACCAAAAATCTTGGTTTGGAGTCTGTGGGTATAGAACTCGATCGGCGGAATTTTATCCCAGTTGACGATCGCATGGCAGTGCTATCAGCTGGTGAAGTAGTACCAAATGTCTGGGCAATTGGCGATGCTAATGGGAAGATGATGTTAGCACATGCGGCTTCTGCTCAGGGCATCATCGCGGTAGAAAATATAGTTGGGAGGGAAAGAATAGTAGACTATCGCAGCATCCCCGCAGCAGCTTTTACCCACCCAGAAGTTAGCTATGTAGGTTTAACAGAAACCGCAGCGAAGGAATTGGGACAAACCGAAGGGTTTGAAATCGCCACAAGTCGGAGTTACTTCAAAGGGAATTCCAAAGCGTTGGCAGAAAATGAAGCCGACGGTATTGCCAAAGTGATATATCGCAAAGACACAGGAGAAGTCTTAGGCGTTCACATTTTCGGGCTGCACGCCTCAGACTTAATTCATGAAGCGTCAGCCGCGATCGCAAACCGTCAATCCGTCCAAAGCCTCGCACATCTAGTTCACGCCCACCCAACACTCTCGGAAGTCTTGGACGAAGCTTATAAACGAGCTATTTAGTCATTTGTCCTCTGTCATTTGTCCTTTGTCAATAAACAAGGACAAATGACCAATGACAAATGACCAATGACCACTGACAAATGACTAATTATGCAAATCCGTCGTCGTTCCCCTAACCCAGCTATTGCTGTATCCATGTTACGTTACCAGGCTGCCGTACCTGATTCAGCGCCAAACAATATCTTGGAAGAAATTGTCTGGCAGAAAGAAGCAGAATATGACTTGATGCGGGAAAAGGTTCCTTTACAAGAATTGCGAAAGCAGGTACTGACTGCGCCCCCAACCCGTGATTTTGTCGCTGCTTTGCGCCAAGGCAAGACTAAACCAGCATTGATTGCCGAAGTTAAAAAAGCTTCACCAAGTAAAGGCGTTTTCCGAGAAGATTTTGACCCAGTAGCGATCGCCCAATCTTATCAGCAAGGTGGTGCTAGTTGTCTTTCGGTGCTAACCGATGTCAAGTTCTTTCAAGGTAGTTTTGAAAACTTAGCCAAGATTCGGGCTGCCGTAGATTTGCCCCTATTATGCAAAGAGTTTATCATTTATGCTTACCAAATATACTTGGCACGGATTCATGGTGCAGATGCAATTTTATTGATTGCGGCTATCCTGAGCGATCAAGATTTGAAATACTTCCTCAAAATTGCTAACAACTTGAAAATGGCAGCCCTGATTGAAGTCCATAGCTTGGCAGAACTTGACCGTGTGTTAGCCTTGGATGGGGTCTCTTTAGTAGGAATCAATAATCGCAACTTGGAAGATTTCTCCGTTGACTTGCAAACTACTTGCCAACTTTTAGCTGCAAGGGGTAGCCAATTGCAGGAGAAAAACATCCTTGTTGTCAGCGAGTCAGGACTACACAACCCAGATAATTTGAGTTTAGTGCTTACAGCAGGTGCATCTGCTGTACTCATTGGAGAGTCTTTGGTAAAACAACCAGATCCCGGCGCTGCGATCGCCACTATATTACCGAAAAATTTCTGAAATAAAAACTTCCCCTGTACCTCTTAGTACAGGGCAACTAATGGGGCATACTATGCGTAGACACGCAGCACTTTGCTGTCAACTATTATCAATATCTTTGCTAAATCTTCATCGCTAATCAAATCAAAGCCATAAGCAACTAGTTATTTCTTATGTAACAATTTATGTACGAGAGATGAAATTTGACTAAGGCAAAATTCCAAATATGAAATCAAAATTAAACTTCATGGAGCAAATTCCTCTACCTTCACCTATTCATTACGAACTTATACTTCAACTTTTAGAAAGACAAACTATGTTAGCGGTTAATGATAATCCAGATTTACGACATCAAGTAAATCAACTAATTATTACTCTCCGTAAAGCTGCGGTACAACAAAAACGACTAGAAGAAATTTGCGAATTTTCCTCTGTAACTGTCGATCACCGTTGGTCAATCAACCATCATAATGGTAGCAAAGTTGTTGCCCCCGATTGAAGCTGATAACTGGATATCTCAACCTCAAATTTGGCATCTTTTTACTTACTTATGTAGAAAAAGACTGTCATCTTTCTCAAATTTTGGATTGTAACAAGTTCATACTGATTTAGCGGAAACTGTAATTCAGCTAAAATATTTATGAGATTCTCTCTCGAATTTGACGAAAGATGAAATATAACAGCATTGATGAACTCTTCAGAAATAATCAGGCTTGGGTTGCAGAGAAATTAGCTATAGATCCAACTTACTTTCAAGAATTATCTAAGGGACAAACACCACCTTTTCTATACATCGGGTGTTCTGATAGTCGTTTACCCTTGACAAACCTTACTCGTACAGAACCAGGAGAATTATTTGTTCATCGTAATATTGCGAATCAAGTTTCTCTAACGGATATTAACTTTTTAGCCGTTTTAGAATACGCAATTTTACATCTTCAGGTGGAACATATTATTGTTTGTGGTCACTACGACTGCGGAGGAATTAAAGCGGCTTTAGAAGGAAGAACCATCGGCATTCTTGATAATTGGGTAAATCCGATTCGGGAACTGTATTTACACAAACAAGAAGAAATTGATGCTTTACCAACCAGAGAAGAACGTCTGAATCGTTTGGCAGAAATAAATGTAGTGGCGCAAGTGAAAAATCTCTACCAAACTTCTATCATGCGTCAGGCACTTTATGAGCGAAAAGCGCCTATGGTTCATGGTTGGGTACTAGATATACGCACTGGCTTAATCAAAGATTTAAATGTCTCAACTGTGCAATGGCAGTTACACATCTGCCCTTTGCTTCTAGAGTTTAGACTCTATGCGATGTTAAAAAATGAGAGCTAATTTGGGATTGACTGCCACAGAGATTAATACTTTATCGACATGATTTATTGTGTCTTTAGAGTTTTTTAATTAAAAGAAATATGGTATTGTGATATATCCGTGCAGACATCCAACTCAAAAGCCTTTTTGTAGAGGCAATTGATTAATTGCCTCTGTAGAGATGGTTACACCCAATTTACTCGTACAAAGAATTATTTCTTAGCAATTATCCATACTGCATGAATAATTCCAGGAATGTAACCGAAAAGCGTCAGAACTATATTAATCCAAAAGTCTATACCAAAACCTACTTGTAAAAAAACTCCCAAAGGTGGTACGAAAATGGCACACAGAATCCGAACTAAATCCATTTAAACCTCCTGTTTATCTCACTAAAAATAGCTTGTTAGCGAAGTAATCCACCACCGTTCAAGCATATTTGTACTTTTCAAAGATAACATTCCATTTCTCAATCTAGGTGACAGTTAAGATGCGGTAAACCGCACTCAAAATTAGCCACCGCTAATTTTGGCTTTATAACCTAGCTTGGTCAAAATCTCGACAATTTTCTGCTTGTGTTCGCCCTGAATTTCAATTTCGTTATCTTTAAGTGTCCCACCTGTCCCACACTGGGTTTTTAACTGCTTTACTAAATCTGCCAAGGTTTCTGGTTTAGCTTGAAAACCGCTAATCACTGTGACAGTTTTGCCTTTACGTCCTTTACGGGAAGCTTGTACTTTAAGATTTTGTTGTTGTGGGGGTAGTTCTGGAATTGGTCTTTCTGTGGCGGCGGAGTTGTCATTACCAAATTCGCGGTAGGCGAAGCTTTTGTCAGAAGATTTAGAATTGGAAGAAGACATAAAATATTTGTTAAGAAAAATTTCAAAGGCAGTGGAAACTTCTACGCAACCATTCTGCTGGGATGTCAATTTCTAGGCTAACATTACAAATCCATTGCCAGGAATTGGGAATTGTTTTTCTACCTCATCCCCAGGTATACCCCAGATATGCCCCAGACTTTTCTATAATAATTAAGTCATTTCCGTCATCGAAAACAGCCTGTGACTACCACTCCCCTCTCTCCAAGTTCAACTGCTCAGGTTCCCGATGCGTTAGGTCGCTTTGGACGCTTCGGCGGTAAGTATGTACCTGAAACGCTGATGCCTGCCCTTTCTGAATTAGAAACAGCTTATCAGCAATACCGCAATGACCCTGGTTTTCAAGCAGAATTACAGCAGTTGTTACGAGACTATGTGGGACGCGCCACACCATTGTATTTCGCGGAACGCCTGACTGCTCATTATGCGCGACCCGATCGCACTGGGCCACAAATTTATCTAAAGCGCGAAGATTTAAATCATACAGGCGCTCACAAAATCAATAATGCTCTTGGTCAGGTTTTGTTAGCGAAACGCATGGGTAAGCAACGGATTATTGCCGAAACTGGTGCTGGACAACATGGAGTTGCTACAGCCACAGTTTGCGCTCGTTTTGGGCTGGAATGCGTAATTTACATGGGCGTTCATGATATGGAACGCCAATCTTTAAATGTTTTCAGAATGCGGTTGATGGGGGCAGAAGTGCGTCCGGTGGAAGCGGGAACTGGAACCCTGAAAGATGCCACTTCGGAAGCAATCCGCGATTGGGTAACAAATGTGGAAACAACTCACTACATCCTGGGTTCAGTAGCAGGCCCCCATCCTTACCCGATGATGGTACGTGATTTCCATGCAGTAATCGGCCAAGAAACTCGCGCCCAAGCAATGGAAAAGTGGGGCACATTGCCTGATATTCTCTTGGCTTGTGTGGGTGGTGGTTCCAATGCAATGGGACTATTCTATGAGTTTATTAATGAGCCTTCTATCCGGTTCATTGGGGTTGAGGCAGCCGGAGAAGGTGTTAATACCGAAAAACACGCAGCAACCTTGACAAAAGGACGGGTTGGTGTGTTACACGGAGCAATGAGCTATCTATTACAAGACGAGGATGGGCAAATCATTGAGGCGCACTCAATTAGTGCAGGGTTAGATTATCCCGGTGTGGGGCCAGAACATAGCTATTTGAAAGACACTGGTCGCGCTGAATATTATAGTGTGACAGATGCAGAGGCAATGGCAGCATTCCAGCGATTATCGAAATTGGAAGGGATTATCCCAGCATTAGAAACAGCCCATGCGATCGCATATCTTGAAACCTTATGTCCCCAACTAAGCGGCAGTCCTCGGATTGTAATTAACTGTTCTGGACGCGGTGATAAAGATGTACAAACGGTAGCTAAGTTATTAGATCCAGCGTAAATCTACTTAAAATATTTGGGAAGAAGCAATGATGGATCAACAATTCCAACACGCTATGCTACCACAACCCACTCATGATGAGTTGGCACGCCAAAACTTTGTGCAAAGCCTGAAAACGCACATTTTCAGGAATATTTCTCCTGGCAATAAAGTAGTTTATGAAAAACTAGCCAAGCCGAAGTTTGAACAAGAACATCAGCGTCCTCCCCAAAATCGCCATGAAATTCGGGAAGTAATGCAGCATGAACCCTACTACCGATGGACTAGTGCCCTCAAGCGCATCAACCAAGAAATATTATGGAATGCTGTAAATACCAGTGTTGACAGACAACTACCAGAATTGATTGAGCGTGCCAAAGATCGTGGTAGTGAACTGGGTACTTTAACTCTCGACCCAAATTTTCAAATACCTAATTATCAAAAAGCTGTAGACATTCACTGTATGCCTGGAGGATATCACAGCGAATTCACTGCTGATGATGTGGCTGCTGGCGCAACCTACGATCGCGGCGCTTACCTTTATGGTCTTGGTTGGTTGGGGCCGCTTAATAATGATATGGGGCTATCTATAGTCCAAAACTACCTTCTGCCAGAGTATCCAGACTTTCGACCCAGAAAAATTCTTGATATGGGATGTTCTATTGGTAATAGCACATTACCCTACGTAGATGCTTACCCAGATGCAGAAGTCCATGCCATCGATGTCGGCGCACCCATGTTGCGTTACGGTCATGCAAGAGCCGAAGCTTTAGGCAAACGGGTACACTTCTGGCAGCAAAATGCCGAACATACTAACTTTCCAAATGAATCATTTGACTTAGTGGTTTCTCATATTTTGCTGCATGAAATTCCCCCGCCAGCCGTCCGTAAAGTCATGCAAGAATCTTATCGTCTACTGGCTCCCGGTGGAATCATGCTCCATCTGGAAGCACCCTTATATCATCACATGGATATTTATACACAGTTCATTTTTGATTGGGAAACCGCTAACAACAACGAACCCTTCTGGAGTGCAGTACGCGATCTGGATTTGGTGACATTAGCTACTGAGGCTGGTTTTGCAGCAGATAAGACATTTGAGAAGTTTGTCCCTAATGGGGCATGGAAAGCAAAAGTAACTAATGGTCTTTTTCAAAATGGTAACTCAGGCAGCCTAAACACGTGGTTTGTTGTTGCTGCAACGAAGTAAATACCAATTCGTAATTCGTAATTGAGAAAGCCAGATTTTATCTGGGTTTCTTTGTTTTGTGTATGTAGTCTTACTTTGGGAGAATTGGTATTAGGATGACAAAAATAGCTAAGGGCAAACGACCTGTTTACTTAGACAATCCACAAATCGATAAATTGTTAGCGATCGTCATGGCTTTGACTGGCGAGGTGTCTGTGCTGCATGAGCGTCTGGACACCATTGAAAGGTTACTAGAGGTTAAAGGTATTTTATCGGCTACTGAGATCGAAGCTTACGAACCAGATGCAAAAGTAACAAAAGAGCGAGAACTGTGGCGTGCAGAATATATTGCACGGGTGTTACGTGTAGTGCAGGAAGAGTTATAAACCCTCAACCAAAGCTATTCGCACAGAGGCTTTAGTGGAGAAAATTATGCTATTTAAATAGCGAAAATAATCCTAATGATAGAGGGAATTTTTTCATAAACAGCACTTTTTTCGTAAGATTGTGAATTTTAAAGTTTTGTAGTCGCGTTTGAACAAAAAAGAGCATAAACAGAAATATATAGACCTATAAGCAATTTGTCACATTTAGATTAGTTTGATTAGATTGTCTGGAAGTTTACTTTCAGCACATGATTAAAAGAACAATCTACGGCGTTGCTTTAGGCACTATTGTCCTCAGTAGCGGAGCGATCGCTACTCCTGTAACAAATTCAACTTTTACACCAGTGTCTTCATCTATATCAAGTGATGCTTTCAAAATTGCAGCATTTAGTATCAACACTACTGCTGTAGAGCAATCGGTTTTCAACCAAATTAATAGCTACAGAACTTCCCAAAGGCTACCAGCACTAACTCGTAATTCTGCTATCGATAATCAAGCTAGGATTCATAGTCAGAATATGGCTAGTGGGAAAGTTCCCTTTGGACATACAGGATTTTCACAGCGTATTCAAGCAATCGGTATTTCTTACACATCTGCTGGTGAAAATGTTGCTTACAACCAGGGATCTACTGACCCTGCGACGACAGCCGTTCAAGGCTGGCTCAAAAGTCCAGGGCATCTAGCCAACATCAGAGGCAATTTTAATAAGACGGGGATTGGTGTCGCCAGCAATAGTGCAGGCAAAGTCTACTTCACACAAATTTTCCTTCGCTGATATAGCGGTTCTCAATTGCATAGAATACAGACTTAACAAGAGCAACCCCTTACCTACTAGCGTTGGGGAGTAAGATTCAAAACCTCTCTCATAAAAGTTTTCTCAAATTCCCCAGACTTCAGTCTGGGGAAAAAGCTTGTTCTAAATTAGGACTTACGCAAAAAGGCAGTGAAAGCCTTGATTTACCTAGGGGCAATACTCTGTGGGAAACCACTTTGCATCTATATGAATGCCCCGACATTTCATACCTAATCTGTAAGTCTTGTATAGCAGTTATCGTTTGAATGCAATACAGTTTAACCTCTCTCCTAAAAGTAGAGAGGCTTTGAGTCTTACTCCCCTTCCCTTATAGGGAAGGGGCTGGGGGTTAGGTCTATATTGCACTCAACTAAGAACCGCTATAAATTAAATGTTGAATTATGTAGTATTTAATAGACAAATGTAATTGAAACTACATTATTTTTTAGTAATTCATGAAAATCTTAAATTCTCAGCAAAAATAACCGTTATTTGATGAAGATGAACTATTGAAATATTGACAATTGAAAATGATTTTTTCTATTTCTTGTAAAGGATGCAGCCAGATTGCCGAAATTCATCAATCCTTAATAGTATCGTGGTATATATCGTTGGAACAATAAGGTAGAGTAGAAGTCTTATATCTCTACACATCACGCAATTCTCCATGTTCCGACAAACTGCTTTTGGCATCGCTTTAAGTGCGCTTGTCCTTGCTAGTGGATTAACGACTGTTCCGATACCAAATCATCCTTCTACGAATACATCCACCCGTAATAAGCTGTTGTCGCTTTTTTCCAGTCAGGTTGCAATATCGACTCCTACTTTTAAAACTACTGAGCTAGAAAAATCAGTTTTTGAGCAAATTAATCGATATCGGGCTGCTAAAGGACTGCCAAAGTTGACCCTGAATGCAAATATTACTCGACAGGCAAGAATTCATAGTCAGAATATGGCTAAGGGTAAAACCCCATTTAGCCATCAAGGATTTGAAAGGCGAGTCAAAGCTGTCCCTATTCGCTACAACAGTGCGGCAGAAAATGTTGCTTTTAACCGGGGATATAGCAACCCCGTAGAGGAAGCTGTTACTGGTTGGATCAACAGTCCCGGGCATCTAAAGAATCTGAAAGGAAATTACAACCTGACTGGAATTGGCGTTGCTACTAATAATCAAGGCGAAGTCTACCTGACACAAATCTTTTTTCGCACTAGGTAGATTTAATTTATGATTTTTTGCACAATAATAATGTAGTGTCTGACAAGACTTGTATCTATTGGACACTGCTATTATTTTTGAACAATTCATGACATTACAAGATTTTCAGGTAAGCGATCGCGATCTCAGTGACGCGGCCCTTGGACAGTATTTAGAATCGACAGCGATCGCAGTTGATACAGAAACGATGGGATTATTGCCACAGCGCGATCGCTTGTGTCTTGTCCAGCTGTGCAACCTAGAAGGGAAAGTCACTGTAATTCGCATAGCCAAAGGACAAACTGAGGCCCCAAATTTAAAAAAACTCTTCGAAGCGGCCAATGTTGTAAAAGTGTTTCACTTTGCTCGCTTTGACATTGCCACTTTGCGGGCCAATCTGGGGATTCAGGTTAGCCCTGTTTTTTGCACCAAAATTGCTAGTAAGTTAGCCCGTACTTACACAAATCGCCACGGACTCAAAGATGTGGTGCAAGAGTTAGAAAAAGTAGAACTAGATAAAAGCTCTCAAAGTTCTGATTGGGGTAACGCCATTAGCTTATCTGAAGCTCAACTGAGTTATGCTGCCAATGATGTGCGTTACTTACTTAGTGTGCAGCAGAAGTTAACAGAAATGCTCAAACGAGAAGAACGCTGGGAAATTGCTCAAGAGTGTTTTGAATTTTTGCCAACGATAGTTTCTTTAGATTTATTGCAATTTAAGGATTTATTTGAACATTAGACCAAACACTAAATCTATTTCAAAATAGTGTATTGGTTATTGCAAGAGAGATTTTCATCTTTCCTTGTGAGTGTAATTCATGGAGTCTCTTGCAAAATTTATTGATGCTGTATTCCAGCATTAAAAGTCAAAATCTTCTGTCTTTCGACTAGTAAATTGTGACCTCTTTGCTCATACCAAATCAAGATTAGACCTCTTGGAAAATTCTCTAACACCCCACCTGTAGCCTCTCCCTGCAAGCAAACAGGGGAGACTGTGGTGTAACTCAAAGGTATAGTGGGGTTTTTATTCTTGATTTCTGCAAGAGGTCTATCGCTGATTTTCTCAGTTATTTTTCCTTAAGAGCCGACATTGGAATCATCTCTGTCTTTAGATTCACTAATGCCTTCTTTAAGGTTGCTAGCTCCCTCTTGAATACCTTCTTTGAGATTACTAGCTCCTTCTTGAATGCTGTCTTTGAGGTTACTAGCTCCTTTCTTGATGGCTTCCGTCGCGCTAGTACCTCCCCTTGGCTGATTTTGTTCGTGATTCTTTAGCCGATCTACGATATTGTAGTCGTCTGCACCTGCGGGAGTTTTTGATTCAACAATCCCTTCTGTTGGGCCACCAATAGCCTTCCATCCAGCAAGACCACCTATCAGTTGAGAGACATGCTCAAATCCATTAGAACGCAGTTGTTGCGCGGCTTGAGCAGTTTCTTCTTCATTAGCGCCGTAAACGTAAATATCACGGCTCTTATCTAAAGAAGGTACTGCACGCTCTACCAATTCATCTATGGGCATGGGCATTGCTCCCATAATGTGACCTTCATTGAAGGTGTTGCGATCGCGCACATCCAGTATTGTAAAAGCTGGTTCGCCCCATTCTAAACGAGACTTCAGGACATGAGCATCAGATTGTCCTTGTATTGGTGGTTGGGGGGGAATGATGCCGCCTACTAAATTGTTAACCATAGGTATTCCTTGCTGACGATATTAATAGCAATTTAACGGAGTCAATATCTTTAATTACTCTTTCTCTAGGCTGAATCTATTCAAAATCTCTCTTGAGATAGAGTAGCTAATTAAAATATTTTCTACCATTTAACCCATTGCAAATATAGTCAAATTAGACTATTAAAAGAGATTTTTATTTATATTATTTTTAATAAAATGTTTAAAATTAATATTTTGGATATTTACTTATTTAAATAATAGGCTTTATTCTATTTTATTAAACATCCTATCCAAAATCGTCTAAAAATTAAAATTATTCAGCGAATATTAGAGGAATTACGTAGCTTTTCAATATCTGCGATCGCTAATAATAATGTTTCTTCAATCTCGTGCCGCACTATTGGAGTTACATCAGCCGCAATATTGAGGCAATCAACTAGTAATTTATTACCATTATAATATTTTTGGAGCAATTCTTTTTGCTGTTCGTTGAACTGCCAATCATAACCAATATGGCGATGCTTAATTAGCATATCTCTTAATTGTTCACCCCAAATTTTACTTTTAGCTTTCCACCAGTCCCTAAACTGCTCTGGATTACTATCTATTTTTGGTAATTGTTTCTTGAGTTTTTGCAGCACTTGCTTAAATTTAAGATCAACAACAACCTCAATAGCTTTATCAAAGGCAATAACAAGAGCATAAGCATGATCGAGGGTATCGTTGAGGGTATACTCAAAGGCCAAGTCAAGATCGTGAATACAGGCAACAGTACTGAATAAAAACTCATCTAATACAAGCTCTGCATTAAAGGTGATGTTACCTACAAGAGCGCACTCAAGGTCATAACCAGAGGCATATACAAAAGCATTATGTCTACTGCAAATGCAAGAGCTTCGCTCAACGCAAATGAGATAAAAAGCACGAATACCTGCTGCTTTGTAACTACTAGAAACTGAACTAGATTTTTGATGCAGCCAGGTTAAAAAATACTGCAATTTTTCATCGTCAGCCAATAGCAAATCAATTTTTTGTTTCATTAAATGTAGTATTTCATTAGCATTTGGCAACATAGTAACAGTTAGTAAAAATACTTGCCGCCAGTGCCTTTCAGTTATATGATTGACGAGATTGTTACAATCATAGTCTTGGTAACTTTCAACAATTTTTCGAGCCGTGAAATACTCTTGAAATGTCAGATGAGAAAAAGAGTAAATTCCCCGTGCCCTTTCCACCAATAACCCATTCTGTACCTCAATTGCTTTTAGCACTGCTTCATTATCTAGCTGGCATTGAGTTGCATCAGAGTTAAGATTTTGTATGGGTTCAAGATAGTCAGCAATAAGTTGCAGGATATTTTCTTGTTCAAAAAAGTATTTTTTTTGCTCAAAAGTGATAGCTGCAAGTTGAAAAATCAGTTTTTTCTTACTTGCTAGAGTTAAATTATAAGCAACGCGATCGCGTTTAATTCCTCTGACTTCATCCCATCTGAACAACAAAATGTTCAGTGCTTGCTCATATAACTTGGCTGGATTTACGGGAAATTGATTTTTTACTTGGAACACTAAGCAAATCAAATGCAGCAGTAAGGGAGTGACCGCCAATTCTCGGATATGCTGATTTTCTGGTAGATGAAGCTGATTAATAAATAAATTTCCTATTGCTTCCCCATCTTCTTTAGACTTAAGAGCAACTCCAACAAACCAATTTTTGGCAAAAAATTCTATTTGTCCTTGGTCAAAGTCTTCTAACTCAACTTCAGTAAATCCCTGAAATCTATATTTTTGGGCAGCAATCCGACAGCTAATAACAAACTTATTTTTATAAAAAGTTTGAGTAAGTCTCCGAATTTCGATTGTTAATTGTTCTGCCTTTTCTGCTGGCACTTCATCTAATCCATCTAGCAAAATCAGCAGTTTTCCTTCTGTCAGCAGAGTTTTAGTTGATTCCTTTGCAACACCGCAATTGAGAAAATCTTGGATGATGTAGTTTAATAGATTGAATTCACTATCATTTTTGACATCTTCAGCAAATTCTTTCATCCTAATAAAAGTTGCGATGCGGTTTGGCTGAAAATCGCCTTTGTTACACTCAATCGCTAGATATTGTAAAAATATAGTTTTACCTGACCCTGGTTTACCCAGCACCATCAGTTTTGAGTGCCTTAATACTGCTTCCAACCCTGGTAATCTTTTCTGACGGTTGTATCCTCCAAGTTGATTAAAGTCTGATTCAGATTTCAAGTCTTTCAACAGATCAGAAATTTCTTGCCATTGTAGGCTTACTATCTCCTCTAAGACATTAGTATTGGTGTAAATATCCATCAGTTGGACTGTCTGGGAAATGTCCAACATTTGCAGAGTGTTGCACTGGTCTTGAATTTTCTCTTGGCGCTTTTGACGCACTTCCCGCACCAGTGTATCGAGGTCAGTACCTTTGATTTGCGTCTTAGTAGTTACCTCAAATGCCACATTTTCAGGTAAACCAGCAACCTTTTGCCAAGACAACCCTAGCTGTTGGCAAATTTGCACAAAACAAGATCGGGAAACTGACTCACCTGCAAAAAATTTGGAAACTGGTTGACGTGTAATGCCTAAAGCTATTGCTAATTTATGCTGACTCCAAGTTTTGTCTGTTAAAGCTGTTTTTGCTGCTCTTATACCTTCTGGTGATGCTCTGAGTCCTTGGCTTGTCATAGTCTCAGGCTGAAATTTGTAGTATAGTATATGCTTAAAAGGGTAGCTACATGTAAATGCACGTAGAGTGAATTTTCGTAGTCCCTCTTCAGGAGCAGATACTAGTTAGTTCAAGTAGGATTGGGTAGAATCTAAATTGGCTTATGGCTTAGTTTGTGGGCCTCTACGAATCACTAATTAATCAGGGAGTACATTGCTTTTCCAAAGTTGTAGGAAACTGCCGTAGCGTCTGGTGTCTCTCTAGACTATTTTTGATTATACAAATTGTCTCACATTACACTTATCTTAAGTATTAAAGTCAATAATTATACAATGTAAATTCAAAATTATACAAAAACCATACAAAAATCATACAATTTATCAGCATTACGGTGGCTGAAGTTTTCACAAACTTCATGGAAAATTAATTGTATACAAGTACTACAGTAGCGATCGTACTCAGCAGAGACGCGCGTGAATCCACTCTCAACAGAAACACGTACAGCAAAACTGGGACAACAGCGAATCGCCCAATCTACAATAGGCAGCATTATGGTTATGATTACCGCTACTACTCCTAAAATTCTGATTGTTGATGACGACTTCGGCGTGAGAAATCTCGTTCATCGTTTTTTGAGTCGGAAATATCAAATAGAGGCAGCAGCAGATGGTAAGACTGCCTTATCGATGTTTGAGCAATTCAACCCAGCCTTAGTAATTCTGGATTGGAATTTGCCGGATGTTAATGGTTATAGCCTTTGTCAAGAAATGCAGAGTCGTACTAATGTTTTAGTGCTGATACTGACTAGTAGGACTGATGAGGCTGATAAAATTAAAATCTTGAGTGCAGGTGCTGATGATTTCATGACTAAACCATTTAGTCTTGCAGAAGTAGAAGTTAGAGTAGAAGCTCTTTTGAGGCGGATACGCTATATCAACCCTTCACCAACACAACGGATCATTTTCAAGCAGCTAGTAATTAACCCAGAAGGACGGGAGGTAATACTAAACGATAAGCTTCTCGCTTTAACAGCACTGGAATTTAATATTTTACATTTTTTGGCAAGTCATCCTAATCAAGCTTGGAGTCGTCCACAGTTAATCCAAAAAATCTGGGGTTGCGACTACGTAGGAGATGGCCGGGTAGTTGACGTACATATTGGTCAGCTTCGCAAGAAGATGGAAGTCGATCCTAGCGTACCAGAGTTTATTAAAACTGTACGCGGCTATGGTTATAAGTTTGAAGCACCCGACGAAAATACTACTTCCTGAGCTTTGCGATTTCAGGAGTAGTTTATAACAAAAAATTAGTCAGCATTTATCCTATTGCTTACTTAAATACTTTTACTGAGGCTTGACCGTATAAATTACGTTAATTTGGGACGTTTATATATCCCAGAAATTCTCAAGTATCAGGTGAAAGAGTCAGATTTGGTGGGTAATAGAGAATGGTTTTTAGAGTTAACCCGTCAGCTGCATAAAAGTAGAGCGATCGCTGTTGGGGGTATACTCAGGCAGTATATGCGGGAATTAGAGGAGAAAAACCAAGACCTCATTGATGAAAGTGAAGAGACAGACGAGGTGGATGGAGAAAGTTTGTATTTCCGATGGGAGCGCAAGTTACAAAGATTTAATATAGAGTGACACCTTCCAAAATTAGGAAGCAAAAAAACCAGACAAACAACTAGTGAATGACTGAGATATGCAAATTAGCTTCACTCGAAATTAGTAAATAACTTCGAGGGGCAATTTATAAATTGTAAAAATAAATTGGGAAGGTATAAGACTGAGCGATTTAAACTGTCCTTAAAAAATCACCTCATGCTGACTTCACTGTTACTGCTAGCTGTAATCCCAATGCATCCAGTAATTTCGTCAGACAATAAAATTCAATTTCTCCTTGCTGAGATAACATCAAGTCAAGTTGCTCATAGCATTGCTTAACTTGCGCTGGAAACTGATCAATCCCACCCTGTGCTTCAATTAAATTCTTGAGCGCTTTTCCTAACATTTTAGGATCGCCCTCTTCTAGAACTACTTCAATATAAGATGCTGCTTCTAGTGGATCTTGGACATGTTTAACTAGTCCTTCGTGATAGCTTACACTTCTAGGCATTATCTCTACTCCTATAGTCTTTCCAATATTCCTGAGCTTTATCAACATCTTGTTTCTGAGTGCTTTTATCTCCACCACATAAAAGAATAATAATTGTTATATCTTATTGTCCAAAGTATATGCGGTAGCCTTGCCCATAATCGATTCTCAATTCAAAAACACCTTCTCCAACTGACTTACTATCACCTAAATTACCATCTTAAATTCGGTCAAGTCTGGCTCTTATTTTAGCTTTTGCTTTTCTATCTCGCAGAGAATCAAGCCACTCATCAAAAATATTTTTTCCATCTACTGTTAGATAATTCCTAATTTCTCTTGGTTGCACTTCCACGATTCTTTGGACAAGTCTATTTATAAATCATGAAATAATTCATAGTTTTCTCGCCGCCAGCCTTTGACTAACTAACTCAGCCGCTAAATGTATTGCTGCTTTCATACTCGTAGCATCAGCAATTCCCTTACCCGCAATATCAAACGCTGTTCCATGATCCGGTGAAGTCCGAACGAAAGGAAGACCAATAGAAGTATTAACTGCCCGATCAAACGCCATCAGCTTCACAGGAATTAAGCCTTGGTCGTGGTAAAGTGCCAAGTAGCCATCAGCAGGATTTTGTACTAAAGAATTTCCATACCAAGCTTGACCAGGTTTAACCCACATCGTATCTGGTGGTATTGGCCCATCTAGTTGTAATTTTGGTCTGTTTTGCCGCTCTTGCTCCAACCAGGGAATTAACCAATCCTGTTCTTCATGTCCAAGTTGCCCTTGTTCGCCACTGTGAGGATTCAAACCTGCGATCGCAATTCTCCCATTTTTTATGCCGAAATCTTTCTCCAAACACTCCACCAGCAAATCCAATTTCTGTGTCAACAATTGTGGTGTCAATGTATCCGCTACTTGACGGAGGGGAATATGTGTGGTAGCAAGTAAAGCGCGGAGTGTCCAGTTAGTATGGGGCGATCGCGCTACAAATAACATTCCAAAACGGTCAACACCTGACTTGTGTGCCAAAAGTTCCGTTTGCCCTGGATAATTATACCCTGCGGCTTTCCAAGCAGATTTAGCGATCGGCCCCGTGACTATCCCATCAAATTTACCAGCGAGTGTTTGTGCGATCGCACATTCCATATAAGCAAAACTAGCCGCACCACTAGCCGCATTACCTATTCCTGGAATAATTTGACCTTTAATTTTTCCATCCAATTGCACATCACTAACAGACAACTCTTCTGGATTTGCCAAAGGTGCTAAATTCTCGATTAAATTCAATTTGTGATAAGTCTGTGCCAGCAAATCCCCATTACCCACCACTGTTACGTCGTATTTTTTACTAATTTCCGGTTCTGCTAAAGCTTTTAAAATCACCTCCGGCCCAATACCTGCCGGATCTCCCAGCGTCAGCGCCAAACGTGGGCGATTCTTTTTGCTAAAATTCACTAAATCACCTTGATTATTTTGATACATAAAATTTATTCATAATTATTATCATTAAAATTTTCCCCATCCCCCTCATCTCCCGCTCTACAGTAGGGATTGCCCCCCAAACCAGTAGGGATTACTTGCTAAACTAGTTTAAAATTATTTACACAGGTCTAATCCTACAGTAACTATTGAAAAGCTTCTGCTAGACCTAGTTTACACACACTAATTTGCATAAGGAGAATCACACCAATGGGCGGCGAAATTTTGAATGCAGCTATATTGTCCTTCGGTTTAATCTTCGTGGGCTGGGGCTTAGGCGCATTGTTACTGAAAATTCAAGGCGGAGAAGAATAACTTCTACGGTAATTGAGTATTGAGAGGGAAGAGGTTTTCCTCTGCCTTGAAAAGTTCTGTTCGCCCCAAGCTGGCGTTCATACTTTTCGCTAACTGGGAAAAAAGCTTGTCCGTTTACCGGACAGCGATTTTCCCATGAATTCTTCCATAACAAACGATTTTCTTAGAAAAGATGTAAACTTTTGTTTACATAGGTTATTCTGATAACATTCTTTTCATAAAACATTAAAATTTATTACAAACCTCATGACATTATTAATCGTCGGTGCCACTGGCACCTTAGGAAGACAAGTGGCTCGTCGTGCAATCGATGAGGGATATAAAGTACGCTGCCTCGTGCGGAGTAGTAAAAAAGCAGCTTTTCTCAAAGAATGGGGTGCAGAACTTGTACCAGGAAATTTACGTTACCCCGATACCCTAGCGGCAGCTTTAGTTGGTGTAACCCAAGTTATTGATGCGTCAACATCTCGTCCTACAGATTCATTGAGTATCAAACAAGTTGACTGGGAGGGCAAAGTAGCATTAATTCAAGCAGCAAAAGCAGCAGGTGTAGAGCGCTTTATCTTCTTTTCAATTTTGGATGCGGATAAATACCCAGAAGTACCGCTAATGGAAATTAAGCGTTGTACAGAACTATTCTTAGCTGAGTCAGGCTTGAATTATACCATCTTGCGGCTAGCTGGTTTTATGCAAGGGTTAATCGGTCAATATGGGATTCCCATTTTGGAAGGACAGCCAGTTTGGGTGACAGGTAATTCTTCTCCTATTGCCTATATGGACACTCAGGACATTGCTAAGTTTGCAATTCGTGCATTGAGTGTGCCCGAAACGGAAAACCAAGCTTTTCCTGTAGTTGGTACTCGTGCATGGAGTGCAGAAGAAATCATCAACCTGTGCGAACGCTTATCTGGAAAAGATGCCAGGGTAACGCGGATGCCAATCAGCGTACTGCGTGCCGTGCGGGGCTTAATGCGGTCTTTTCAGTGGGGATGGAACGTGGCAGACAGGCTAGCGTTTACAGAAGTATTGGCTAGTGGTAAACAGCTAAACGCTTCAATGGATGAAGTATATACAGTTTTTGGTTTAGATCCGCAACAAACCACAACTCTAGAAAGCTATCTCCAAGAGTATTTCAGCCGAATCATGAAGAAGCTCAAAGAGGTAGACTACCAGAAAAATAAAAATAAAAAGCAGAAACCTAAAAAAACTCCTTTTAAACAGTCTTCAAAAGCCAATAGTCAATAGTAATTACAGAAGAGACATTAGTCATGAAACTCTACACTCTGGATATTTGACTCCAGATTAATGACTACATGACCCAAAATGTGTAAGGATTACATAATACAAAGCATCGCCTAAACTTGGATATTTGAGTGTGCCGAAAGCAGGCATTATCTACAATGACGTTAAACCGATAGCGGGTCGTGTCGCTATCGAGTTGAAAGACAAGCTAACCGCAGCCGGTTGGGATGTGTGTATCACATCAAGTATCGGTGGAATATTAGGCTACTCTAATCCAGATAGTCCTGTATGCCACACCCCCATTGATGGTCTAACGCCCCCTGGTTTTGACTCAGATATGGAGTTTGCAGTGGTGTTAGGGGGAGACGGCACTGTTTTAGCAGCGTCTCGTCAGGTAGCCCCCTGTGGTATTCCACTATTAACAGTGAATACCGGTCACATGGGATTTTTGACAGAAACTTTCCTGAATCAATTGCCCCAAGCACTTGAACAGGCAATGAATGGTGAGTATGAAATTGAAGAACGAGCCATGCTCACCGTCAAAGTATTTCGGGGAGATGCAGTACTGTGGGAAGCTCTCTGCTTGAATGAAATGGTTCTGCACCGAGAACCTTTGACCTCTATGTGCCATTTTGAAATTGCCATAGGTCGTCATGCACCAGTAGATATCGCGGCGGATGGTGTGATTGTTTCTACGCCTACTGGTTCTACAGCTTACTCATTGAGTGCTGGTGGCCCAGTCGTGACTCCTGGTGTACCTGTTTTACAGCTAGTACCCATTTGTCCCCATTCTCTAGCTTCTAGAGCATTGGTATTTCCAGATACTGAATCGGTGAACATTTATCCAGTCAACATTCCTCGGCTAGTGATGGTGGTGGATGGTAATGGAGGGTGTTATGTCCTACCAGAAGATAGAGTATATATGGAGCGATCGCAATATAGTGTGCGATTTATTCGCCTGCAACCGCCTGAGTTTTTCCGAATTTTACGAGAAAAATTAGGTTGGGGTTTACCACATATTGCCAAACCAACTTCGGTAGAATTACCGTAATTATTGGGCATTGGGCATTGGGCATTGGTTATTAATTCTTCTCCCTCAGTCCCACCCTGCGGGAAGCTAAAGCTACATCACCCTATTCTCTATGCCCAATGCCCAATTTACTGATTTCCGTCCAGAATTACTGGTACAGGGATGGTATTTGGAGTTAGTTATTAAGATTGCATCGGAGAATTCGATTGCTGACACCTGAACGTGCTAAAAGATTCTTAGCCGTGCGTCAAATCAGGATTGCTTCATCGTTAAAAACTCGTAATTGCACTTTATAACTGATGTAAAGATTTTCTCTGGAACATCTTTACAATCCCAAATCCAATATCCCAAATTGTTATGACAGTTGCTCCAAGTCCCTGTGTTTTGGTGATTGAAACCGATGAGAGCCTAGCAAATCAGCTCGCTTGCGATTTGCAAGAAGCTGGCTATGAATCGATATTGGCTCATGATGCGACCAGTGGTTTGCAATACTGTCGCGATCGCCAACCTGCTTTAATTGTTTTAGACCGGATGTTAGCAGGAGAATCAGGACTCTCATTGTGTAAAAATTTGAGAAGCACTGGTATGCGATCGCCTGTGTTGATTTTAATGGCAAGAGATACCGTCGATGATCGTGTAGCTTGTCTAGAAGCAGGAGCGGATGATTACATCCTCAAACCTTACCGCTCTGAAGACTTTTTGAAGTTAATTCGGCTCTACTTAAAACCCGATGTGGATACCACGGAGCAATTACGCTTTGGGGATCTTATTTTAGACATCGCAAGTCGCCGTGCTATCCACGGCGGTCGGGCAATTGACTTGACAATGAAAGAATTTGAACTATTAAAATTCTTAATGGAACATCCCCGTGAGGTGTTAACCCGCGAACAAATTTTAGAAAATGTTTGGGGTTATGACTTCCTGGGTGAGTCGAATGTCATTGAAGTGTACATCCGCTACCTGCGCCTCAAAATCGAAGATGAAGGTCAAAAGCGCCTAATTCAGACAGTGCGCGGTGTAGGGTACGTTTTAAGAGAATCCTAGTAGAGATGGCGAAAGTTTGCCTACCTTTGACAATGGGCTTAAGCCCATTGTCTAGTTAATTCAGCCTGAAAACGCCTGTGTATTACCAGACAAATAAAAACGTGAGCTTTCTAGCTTAAATTCTGTAAAATTGAAATCTAAATTACAAAATCAAAAATAATTATGAATCGTTGGCTAGGTTTATTCTCAATGTTGCTGAGTGTTTTATTGATGGGCTGTTCTGTGCCAACAACGGCTAAACCTCCAACCCCCACGTCTGATTCTAAACCTCCAACCCCAGCGAGTTTAGGTCAAAAACTACCAATTTCTGCAAAAGCCATTCTTCCTAATGGCACAACTATTCAGCTAGAAGTCGCGAAGACACCACAACAGCAACAAATGGGGTTGATGTATCGACCAGCTTTACCAGATGACCGAGGAATGCTATTTGGGTTCGCTTCACCACAACCAGTTAGTTTCTGGATGAAAAATGTACCTGTAGCCTTGGATATGGTATTTTTACAGAACGGTGTAGTTAAATATATCCAATCTGCTGCACCTCCTTGTGCAAGTGAGCCTTGTCCTACTTATGGCCCCAACACACCAATCGATAAGGTAATTGAACTTCGCTCTGGAAGAGCTGCCGAATTGAAGTTGAAAGTGGGCGATATTGTCAAAATTGAGAGTTCTGAGACTTAGCTACTTTTCAAGGATAAAGATTTGGATAGTTGCTCTGTTCAGACCGTATACTACCTAAATCGATGTTTTTTTTGTAAAAAATGTCACGTGCTGTAGCAAAAAGTCATCTGTAACGCTACTATTTAAAAACTGTGGTAATAATGTAAAATTCTACTGTCTCCAATCTGAAATCGCGAACTTGAGGTTTGGTTGCAAAAATATTCCCTTCGGCGTAAGTGTAAATAGTCGCCAATAAGAGAGTATAGGTTATGGAATCTTTGTTACTACATGTGTAATTAAAAAAACTACACAAGTAAACAAGATAGAGTCATTGAATTAAGTAAAAATGCTGCTTGATAATTGAGCAGATGACAAGCCTCTCTTAAAGGCAAATCAAAAAAAACTGTGCTGGGGTGTATAGCCAATAACGGCACAGTGACAGATGAAATACTGGCTACTGGCTACCGAGCAATGGTGAACTGATATATGACAATACATTCTGCACAAGGAGGTGAGATTCAAATGTCACCATCAAAATATTCCCGACTGATTCATTTTTTGCAAGAAGATTTGGCAATTTCCACAGCATCGCTGGCGGTTGCACTGCGCCATCGGGAGCAAGACCCAGGCCCTTTGGCAATGATTCTTTGGCAGTATGGTTTGATTACTCTAGAACAGTTAGAACAAATTTATGATTGGCTGGAGACGGCATAATTTATGCCAATTTTGGGTTTTGGATTAAAAGTCTCTATCAAAAGGCTGTTACCGGAATCTCAAACAATACTATGTTATGCAAATTCTGGATCGTACTAAGTTGCCAAAGTTGGTATTGTTTGGTGTCAAATAAGCTGTGTGACTCTCTCAGAAGCAAATAATACTATCTAGGGCAAGTTGGTCTCATTTAAGAGAATAAAAGTATGTCACATCAACTCTATCTTGTACAAAGGTTGATATATAGGTTTATTAACTCTGACGGTTTCTACTTATTTATATACAACAAATCAAAAGAGCGAGTTGATAATTTAACTCGCTCTTTTGATTTATTAGGACTGACTAAACACTTTAACTGCTGCTGCTATACCAGAACCAGGGGTGAAGTCTTTGTATCCAAGTTCTGTTAGGGTAACTTCTAAGGATGCTATACAGCTAAGGATATCGCGATCGCTCACAAAGCCCAAGTGACCAATGCGGAAAATCTTATTACTCAAATGGTCTTGACCACCAGCAAGGGCAATATCAAAGCGTTTTTTCATCAATGACCGAATCTTATCCGATTCAATTCCCTGTGGTGCTACAGCCGTAATCGCCGGACTAGCGGAACTATCTGCTGCAAACAGAGGCAAATTCAACCCTTGAATGGCGGCGCGGGTAGCATTTTTCAGCCGTTCATGTCGAGCAAATATTGACTCTAATCCTTCCTCTTTCATCATTCGCAACGTGGTGTGTAACGCTACGATCAAGTTCACGGGTGGAGTAAATGGAGTTGTATTTTTGGCTGTGGCTTTGCGATATTTGCCTAAGTCCAAATAATATTTCGGTAGTTTCGCAGTTTTGTAAGCTTCCCAAGCTTTGGGACTAACAGAGACAAAACCCAATCCCGGCGGAATCATATAACCTTTTTGAGAACCGGAGGCGACTATATCCAAACCCCAAGCATCTACCGGGAGATTGAATGCACCCAAGCTTGTGACGGCATCAACGATAATCAAAGCTTCACCGTGTTCTTTCACATGGCGGTTGATGCTTTCTAGGTCATTCAACACACCTGTCGAGGTTTCACTGTGGGTAATGATTACAGCTTTAATTTGCTTTTGGGTATCTGCTTGGAGTTTTTCGGCAAATACTGCGGGGTCTAAGGGTTTTCCCCATTCCACCTTAACTTCTTCTACATTCAAACCGTAGGCTTGGCCAACTTCTACCCAGCGTTCGCCAAATTTACCATTAGAGCCAACTAAAATGCGATCGCCTGGAGAGAGAAAATTAATTATTCCAGCTTCTACAGCACCCGTACCACTGACATTCAGTGTCAGCACATCACTTTGAGTTTGGTGCAACCACTTCAGGTTTTCCGTCACCTCTGCCAAGATGTTGCTAAATTCACTGGTACGGTGTCCAATCGGATGCTTGGCTAATGCCAGTAAAGCAGCTTCTGGCACCGGGGTTGGGCCTGGAATCATTAGCATCAGCTTATCGTTCATGTGTCTATCCTAAAAGTCAAATAAAAGTCAAAATTGTGGGAAATTGGTTTAGTCTGGTAGCAAATTTTAGATATTCATCTACAAATTACACTCAGATCGCCACCAGTCTTGTTGTATATTTTCCAAATACATAGGAAAAGTATCGTGGGAGTTAATGATCGGTCAGCTTGACCTTCGCAATTTCTACGAGACTCCAACTCAAATAAAACCTCTGTTCCAGGCAATCTTACCATACACTTAGACACCAGGTTAAGGCGTGTGCTAGTAGGGGAGTAGCTAAAATAGCTGAGGCTGAAGCGTCCATTTAAGCTCTCCCAATTTTAGGTATAGATATTATAAATTCTTTAATCTTCCCCATCATCGGCCTCAGTTGTTTTGATAGAAATATGCGAAATCGATTTAAATATCGTGGAAATCGTCGGTGAAAAAGCTCTGTTTTGCTTCAACCAAGGAAGTAACCGCCTACACTATGCGGAAGAGTTAGATGTCATCGTTTGCTAAGAGATAAAAGATACCCAACCAAAAGTTTTCAATCTGCCTAGGTAGAAGATTTGTTCTTTGGTTCTCATTCTCTAAAGAATAGCTTTATCTATTGAGGAGGTGATGATTTTATTGCAGTCTAAATCGCTTTCATGCAGATATATAAGCCATCTCAGGCTTACTTGATGGCGATTTTTCACTGATACCTTCCAGTTTATTTGCTGCTAAATTTGAGATATTTATGCTGCTAATTGCTGCACATTTTGAAGCTTTACTCAAAGGCAGGCAATGCCTATGCCTACGCTAATCAACTATAAGTTTTTATACTATACTTACAAACTTGCTACAATTGTGCTTAGTTTCGTTAATTACCATTCATGGTGAGTCGTTTTTAACTAGTGTTCAGTTCATAAACTGTCACTCACCAGATCCCCGATTTTCTTGTAAAAGAGATATTCTTAGTTAGTGCAAGGAGTGATACCATTTCACCAAATGTTTGTCACAAGTTATCCCCGCAATACTCCCTGATAAGGGGGTGTTGCAGATTTCAAATGTTGCATCAAACAAGTGAGTTGGTATAAGCTTTTACGGGGAAGCGCTTGAGTGAGCAAAACTCTCAAGCGCTTTTTCGTGTATAAATAAAACAGTTTAACTCTTTGAACGATAATTATAGATGTTTTTAAATACACACATACCAGAGAAAGAGACTACTGTTACAATATTTTTTGCAACAGATTCTTGATGGTTTTAACATCTGTGCATTCCATCAAAATCTTTTTAAGTGACTGGACGTACCACACGAATTAGTTTTCCTTGCAACGCTTGTTCTGCTGTGACAGTCTCATCTATCCGTGATGCAAACTGTCCCCAATTACGATTGTTCGTACAAACAATAATACCGAAGTGGTTAGAATCACGACGATGCAAACGGATAAAATCAATTCTGTTGATAGTTAATATCGAGGGTTCTTGACTTACAGCAAATGCTAGCACTTCCTCATCAGGTACACCTTGGTCTGCATTTTCTGCTTCTTGAACTGTCAAAACATCATGCCCCAAAGCGCGTAATAATTCCACAACTGGAAATGGAAACTGCTCATCTGCGTAAAACCTTGCCATCGACTAGGCTACCTCATTACGCTCAATTGCCAATTCGATTTCATTAAGATGAGCTTCTGCATATACCCAAGCATTGGCTAAATCTGTAGCTGTAATAGTTGGATAGCTCGTCAAAAGGTCAGCATCACTATATCCAAGACGGCTAGCTTCCACAAGTACCCAGACAGGAATACGAGTTTTAGCGATACGAGCCTCTCCACCACAGACTTTAGGAGTTTTCTCAATTCCTTGCCAATTGTTGCCGAGGCTTTGAGCAAGTAACTGTATAGCCTGCAATTTTTCACGCTTGTCTGAGGGCAAGAAGTTGTTGTTCTAACTCTTTGAGTGTCACGGATGTAAATCCTTTGGTGTTTTGGAAGTCTTGAGCAACTGGTGTAGTCTAGAGGGAAAGACATTTCAGGTTTTCAGTGCATAAATCCTAAGCATATCTCTTCCCTCTACTTTTAGCTGACTACAAAATTCACTAACTTTCCAGGCACTACAATTACCTTCTTAATCTCTTTGCCTTCAATGTAACGCTGGGCAATTTCTGATTCACGAGCGTATTTCTCCAACGCTGCTTTATCTGCTTGTGCTGGTACTTGAATCGCGCCACGAGTTTTGCCCATAACTTGAATCACTAAAGTGATTTCATCAGCTACCAAAGCAACAGGGTCAAATGATGGCCAAGTTTGAGTGTGAACTGAATCACTTTCACCCAACAAATGCCACAATTCATCAGCAATATGTGGTGCAAAGGGTGCGAGTAACATCACCAAAGTCCGAATACCTTCTGCGTAAATTGGTGAATTTTTGTCGGCATCACTTAGGGCATTACTCAACTTCATCAATTCGGAAATAGCTGTGTTGAATTGATATTCGTCTTCCACGTCTTCCGTTACCGCTTGAATAGCCGTGTGAATCGTCCGCCGTAATTCTTTTTCAGCCTTAGTTAAATCAGAGAGTTGAGCTTTTTTACGAGATACCCCAGCAGTAATATAATCCGTCACCAAACGCCAAACCCGATTTAAAAAGCGGAATTGTCCTTCCACATCGGCTTCATCCCATTCCAGGTCTTTTTCTGGCGGCGCTTTGAACAAGATGAACATCCGCGCTGTGTCTATACCGTATTTGGTAACTACATCTTCTGGCGCGACACCGTTGCCCTTTGATTTAGACATGGTGGCGTAGAGACGTTGCAAAGGTTCGCCTGTCTGAGGGTCACGAGGGTCAGCAGAATTGACCAGATTAGAAGGAATCCATTTATCCTTACCGCCCTTATTGGGATTTAGATAAGTTAAACCCTGTACCATCCCTTGAGTTAACAGACGTTGGAAAGGTTCATCAAAGTTCAGTACCCCTCTGTCGCGCAGTACCTTAGTAAAGAACCGCGAATATAACAAATGTAAAATCGCGTGTTCAATCCCACCCACGTACTGATTCACTGGCATCCAGTCATTAACTTTACTGGAATCAAAAACCTGTTGTTCATTTTTAGCGTCAGGGAAGCGCAAGAAATACCACGAGGAATCAATAAAAGTGTCCATCGTGTCAGTTTCGCGCTTCGCTGGAGTGCCGCAAGTTGGACAAGGCACATTTACCCAGCTTTCCAACTGAGTCAAAGGTGAACCCCCACGTCCAGTAAATTCCACTTCTTCTGGCAACTGGACTGGCAAATCTTTGTCAGGTACTGGCACTATTCCACAGTTTGGACAGTGAATTACAGGTATCGGTGCGCCCCAGTAACGCTGCCGGGAAATTAACCAATCCCGCAAGCGATATTGCACCCGCACTTTACCAAAACCTTGTTTTTCGGCGTATTCAATTATGGCTTGTTTAGCGTCTGTGGAAGATATACCAGTAAAAGCCCCAGAATTAATTAAAATTCCTGGTTCAGTGTATGCCTGTTTATAGTCAACTTCGACAAGTTGTGTGATTCCATCAATCTCTGATGTTGGAGTTAAGTCAAAACCTGCAACATCATCTGGGGAAGCGATGACAAAATTAATTGGTAAATCGTAATTTTTAGCAAACTTAAAATCTCGGACATCGTGTGCGGGTACACCCATCACTGCCCCAGTACCATACTCATACAGTACATAGTCAGCAATCCAAATAGGCACTTCTTCCCCTGTAAACGGGTTAATTGCCACCCCACCGGTTGGGATACCCCGCTTAGGTTTGTCTTCAGAAGTACGTTCCAACTCACTTTGATTAGAAACCTCTTTAATAAAGACTTCTACCGCCGCTTGTTGTTCTTTTGTGGTAACGCGATTTGTTAAGGGATGTTCTGGTGCTAATACTAAATAACTGACACCATAAACGGTATCTGGACGCGTGGTATACACGGCAATTTTTTCATCTATCCCGATAATGGGAAATTCTAAATAAGCGCCTGTGGATTTACCAATCCAGTTTGCCTGCATCAATTTGACCCGTTCTGGCCAACCTGTCAACTTATCTAAGTCATTGAGCAATTCTTCGGCATAGTCAGTAATCTTAAAAAACCACTGCCGTAACAATTTGCGCTCAACTATTGCACCACTGCGCCAGGAACGTCCTTCGTTATCAACTTGCTCATTTGCTAATACAGTTTGGTCAATGGGGTCCCAGTTTACGGCTGCTTCTTTTTGGTAAGCTAACCCTGCTTGCAAAAACTGCAAGAAAATCCATTGTGTCCACTTGTAATAATCTGGTGAACAAGTAGCTAGTTCACATTCCCAATCAATTGATAAACCAAGACGCTGCAATTGCTGCCGCATCTGGGCAATATTCTGATAAGTCCACTTTGCTGGCGGTACACCACGGTCAATAGCGGCATTTTCTGCTGGCAAGCCAAAGGCATCCCAACCCATTGGGTGTATTACCCGATACCCTTGCATTCGCTTGAGGCGGGCAATCACGTCAGTAATGGTATAATTACGGACGTGACCCATGTGTAGGCTGCCCGATGGATAAGGGAACATGGATAAGGCGTAGAATTTTGGCTTGTTGCTAGCTGAAGGTGTTTTATCTAAGCCAAGTTCTAACCATGTTTTCTGCCATTTTTCCTCAATCGCTGCGGGGTTATATCGGGAATCCACCAAAAATTCTCCTAATGGGTCTGTCGTAGGTTAACCTTTTATGTCAACCTTTTAGGTTAACCTATATTGTAGGTCAACTAATCACAGATTTATATAATTGAGCATCAGCCAAATTATGCCTGAACTGCTAGTGTTTCAGGTATGGCAACAGTCATTTGATAAAGGTTTAGATGGTTGAATTAAATATAAAATTTTCTGATTTGGTGCGGGTTTTTGTCTACGGCACACTCAA
The DNA here is from genome assembly GCF_015206985.1 of Nostoc sp. LEGE 12447. Lineage (NCBI taxonomy): Bacteria > Bacillati > Cyanobacteriota > Cyanophyceae > Nostocales > Nostocaceae > Nostoc > Nostoc sp. LEGE 12447. The sequence goes on from NZ_JADEXT010000003.1 coordinate 95,491, forward strand.
ACCAGGTGAGGCTAACTATAAAAAATACTGTGCTGGCAAAGTAGTTGATGTCAAAAGAGTTTTTGTAGAAGGTAGATTGTTTGCTCTGCCAATGGGCTACCCAGCAATGACGCTGGGAAATAGCAAAGTTTACGGATATTTACTTTCTTTTCCCAACACAAGAATTTTAAATGAGCTAGATGTGCTGGAAAATTACCAGCCCACTAGACAACCCTCAGAAGACCTCTATAATCGGCAAATTATCGAGGTTTATAAACCACAGTCGCTCTTTCTGGGTTGGGCTTGGGTTTATTTAATGGCTCTAGAGCAAGTTGCCCAACTAGGAGGATTACTCCAACCTGACGGCTGGTGGAGTGGCTGTGGTTTAACTGCAAAGCACAATTACGAGCTGTGAACCGTTAACTTTGCAATTAGTTTATGTCCTGTTTGGAGTCGTGCCGTTGTGGTTGTACCGGATAAATTGGATTTTTTGGAGAAGCTACTGCTGCTTTAGGAATCTCAATTACCGGGTTATTTAGTCCCACCATCAGAGGAGAAGGTGGAATTATAGACGCTGAGGATGTTTGAATCGGTTCTTTTTGTGGTCGTTGCGCCAGTTGCGGCACATTCAAACCACCAGGTACTAAGCTAGATACTGCACCGATTACGCAAGCAGCAACGGCTGCACCTCCCGCCATCCAGTTTAAACGGGAACGGCGGCGCAAACGTGTGAATACTTGCTGAACTGTTGCTTCTGGTGACTCTTGGGCTGTGGTGGGGACTGGAAGAGTCCGCAAGCCTTGGCGCAGCTTTAACAGTCGGGCATACAAGCATTGAACCGAGGCATCATTTGCCAGCCATTCTTCTACTTGCCTGCGTTCAGGGGCTGTGACTTCACCATCAAGGTAAGCACTCAATAACTCGAAGCGATCGCGCTTCACCATATCCATAAGACCCGTTGATTCATTGGTATGCTTGGCCATTCCATCTGACAAATCTTGAGGAAGTTGCAAAGAAGAACGGTCGTAAAACTGAGAATCAGTAGTCATCTTAACATTATTACCAATTCATACACGGGTAAACTGGGCGGGAATTTCGGGAAAATTAGCCATTTTTCCTTCTTAAGATAGAAGTGATCTACGTCTTTATGCTAATTCTTAATCTATGCTTAAATTCTGTCATTGGGCAGAGGCAAGATGCTGTAAATTAGGAGTCTAGATAATTCTGCAAGTGAGCTTGCAGCCTCGATCTAGCTCTGGCTATTCTTGACTTCACAGTTCCTAAAGAAACTCCAGTGATTTCAGCAATTTCTTCATAAGCCATGCCCTCGATTTCTCTCAGGACAATGGTAGTACGAAAGACTTCTGGTAAATCCGCGATCGCTTCCCGCAATTGCTCGTAAAATTCTCTAGTTGTCAGTTCTTCTTCAGGCCCGGGAGTATCGCCAGCGATTTCCCAATCCATCTCACCGTCCTCTAACGAGCGGGGAGCATCCAGTGATAAAGGGCTAACAACCCGCTTGCGTTTCCGTAACTCATCGTAAAACAAGTTGGTGGCAATGCGGCTTAACCAGCCCCGAAATTTAGCAGGCTCTTGTAATCGGTTAATATTCCGATAGACTCGAATCCAAACTTCTTGAGCTAAATCGGCTCTGTCAGACCAATCTGGAGCTAGGTGGTAGAGAACTCTATCAACTTGACTTTGATAGCGGCGTAATAGTTCTGAAAACGCAACACGATCTGGCCGCAGTCCCGCTTGACAGCGCAAAATTAAATCGTGGTTAGGGAGTTTGTCAACTTGCACTGATGCTTCTGGATACTTTGCATCAACCGTTGACCAGGATACAGTAATCGACTGACTCATAGATCGTACTGGCTCTAAATCATCCCTATCTATTAGACCTGCTAATGGGACAGAAGTTCCATGCTAAGGTGACGGATTTATGACTGGAACACGGAGGCAGACAATTTTGGATACATTTATAGCAATAAGGTGAGCCACTTTTTCCTTATACTGCTCGCATAGTTGCCCTTACAACCATCAACTCAAAAAAGCGCAGCAATATGCACATTTTAGTACTTTTAGCAACTGGGTATATACGCTTGATAAAAATAATTAAATCTGGTTATTAAGGATGAAGAGAAAAATTTTGTAATTCTACCTTCTTGATACCTTTAAAATTCAGGTAATAATTTCTGGGAGTTGGGTTGCTGTGGTTACTATAATGGTGATTTATTTTTTTGATTTTGTTACCAGAATAGTTGCTGATTGTTCTAGTTGTGACCCGTAAATAGCACCAGAGTTATGTTGCTCTGGTACACGAACTTGAAAAAATAAATTGAGGGAAAATGTAATTGTGACCGCTAGCAATAGTTTTTCAAACATGGTTTTTCTCCCGCCGACACCACTAATCATTGATTGCTACATTGCAAAAGTTCCGCCAGAAAGTCTAAGTATTGGCTTACAACCCCCAGAACTTTGGAGGAATGAGGTTGGTCACTTGAAGTTTTGCTGCTGGGACAATTTGCATAGTCTTAGTTTGCCCAGAGGTGTTGGCAGATTTATAACGGAAATGATAAGTATTGATAAATTTTTGATAATCGGATGATGAACACATCCAATTTCTCGGCTGGATATGTCAGGGATAAACAATAGGCGATGGCAATGGTAAGAAACGAATCTGTAGGGCGGATGGTAATGTTGCTCTGTTTTGGCACAGCATTTTTATCTTTAGCTGTCCATTGGCGCATTACTACGGCACAACGGCAGTCTGATAAGTCTGCATCTACTTCGATGCGGCGAGATTCTACCCTAACCAATCCCAAGGGAAGCCGCTCAGAGGAAGTCTACAAGAATCTGTCACAAGTGAGTTTAGGGGAAATTGCGCTGGGTGCATCTGTGCCACCTGCTGAAGTTGCCCAAGGCTCAAGTGTTCAGAGGGCGGTTACACCAAAGTCCTCTGCTATTAAGCCTCGAACTAAGTCGAAAATAATTAAGAAGAATGTAGCTAAAGCAACGACTCGCAAGGCTTCTACACTCAAATATTCTGCGATTAAGTCGAAAATAATTAAGAAGAATGTAGCTAAAGCAACGACTCGCAAGGCTTCTACACCAAAATCTTCTACTATCAAGCCTCAAACTCAGCCGAAAACAATTAGAAATAATGTAGCTCAAGCAACTGAACTACCAATTAAGATGCAGCTGGTGGCGCAAGCCGAAAGACAAAATCCAGTTGTGGATAGTTGGCCAAAAGGTTTATGGTCTAAGGCTTCAGCCCAACAAGCACCATCCGCATCTGATAGTCTGGCAGATGGCAAAACGCAAGTGGTGGTTGATTTAAGCGATCGCCGCACTTACGTATATGCAGGAGATGAGGTAATAGCTAGCTACCCAATTGCTGTAGGTAAGAAAGGTTGGGAAACGCCCACAGGTTCTTTCCAGGTGATCCACATGCGACACTATCCAATCTGGCGGCACCCAATTACAGGCAAAGTATTTGAGGCTGGTACGGATAGTCCCTTGGGAGACAGATGGATTGGTTTTTGGTCAGATGGACGCAATGAAATTGGCTTTCATGGTACGCCGGAAATTGACCTGGTAGGAACAGCTGTATCCCACGGTTGTTTAAGAATGCGTAATTCTGATGTCAGAATGCTTTATGAGCAAGTAAGTATAGGGACAACAGTACTGGTACGTAATTAATTAAGAGTCATTAGTCATTAGTCCTTTGTCTAAAACAAATGACAAATGACAAATGACAATGACTATTGAAATTATAATTTTTGCTCAAAATTAGGTGCGTATGTCTGGAGTAAGGCACTAACCTGGCGTACAACCTCATTACCAGTATTTTTGCCCAAAGCTTGCCGTTCTGGGAAGAAATTGGGTCGATCTAGGTAACGATTAATCGCTTCACTCACTTGCTGAGAAATTAATTCTTGCAGTTCTGCCTGAGCCGTTTGGCGCTGGAAGCTAGCACCCTCTTCTGTAGTAGCATACAAAGGTGGTAGTCGATTGAGAGCATAAGCAGCAATATCTCCTACATCTAGAGAACTTTCGCTGGTGGCTTCAATTTCTGCGACTCTGGCGATCGCTTCTGTCAATACCAATTCTTCCATAACGTTAATGAATTGTTTGCGAGGTACCGCCACTACCTCACCAGTCAATAGCGCTCCCATGAGCCGATCCAGCGCCATATACTCTTCAATTGAGAGTTCCGAGGCGTTATCACAGATTCTACCGACTTCTGCTTCCATTGCTGGTGTTAAATAACCATCCTGGAGAGCTTGTTCTACAATTTTTTCGATACTCATAACACTTATCATCATTTATGTTAGCCAAGCAAGGTAGGGACGGTATCAATCCAATTGATTTTGCTTAATCTTCAGCAAAAAAAACACAAATTACGCACAGACGCGATTATTCCGCCTCTACTAATTAACGACCTTAGTTCGCCAAGGTGTTGGATCAACAGATTGTCCGTTGACATACAGACCCCAGTGCAAATGTGGACCTGTGGAAGCACCTGTTGAACCAACTGCACCAATTAGTTGACCAGCTTTCACAAGATCACCTTCTTTAACGTTAATACGACTCAGGTGCATGAAAATACTGGTTACTCCTTGACCGTGGTCAATGCCAACTACGTTACCGTGTATCCTAAACCCTTGGGATACCCTACCCACCAAAGCAACTCGCCCAGCAGCTGGGGCAATCACCGATGAACCGGCAGCACCAGCGTAGTCAAGACCACGATGATAGTAGTCCTTTGCAAATGTACCATTATAGTAGCGACGAACACCATAGGTTGTACTCATTCGCCCTGCATTTGGTTTCAGAAATACTCCATTCCAATACTTTTCTGGTGTTTTTAATGCTTTAAAAGCCGCTACACGCTTAAGTTCGTATTCTGTGGCATCTACTCCGGCTTTGCCAGGTGGCAAAGTAATGCGTTGTACAGGGAACTTGCGATTAAGCACATTCACTGCCAAGTTTTGGACTTGACCATCCCCTACAACGCGAAGTGTTCTAGTTCCAGGTTTTTCTAGGGGAGTTGTGGGAACAAAAGCCCGATACTGATTGGGGGCAATTTGAAAGGCTGGGTATGTATTATTACCATTCGCTACTGTTGGATTTGTACCATTCTCAGGATTATCTAGATTAATCTCTACCGAGAGTGTATCCCCTAATTTAGGACTAGTTGGAGTCACCTTTACTTGTAAAGCATCTACAGGCAATGCCAAGGTGATAGGGAGAACAGCAAATATTCCCATTAACACATTTATTGCAAGGCGATTGGCTGTCAAACTTTTGACATCAAAACCGAGCAACTTCTGGTTTGAACTACTAGCACTATTCTCAATAATCATAGAGCTACAAAAATTCCTTGCTTGTGTTGGAAAATAGACTAGCTTATTTTTACTCGTGTTTCCTCTTTGACGTAGATGTTTTTGAAACCCTCCAGAGACTTATAGACCTCAGAGTTACATCAGGTAGGAGATAAGAGAGAATGATTTGTAACTGTAATTTAGTTAGTTGGTATTAACTTTATGTATTACATTGACATTGGTAATGATCTTAAAATTTAACTAGATTGGAGGCAAAGACTCTATAAGTGTTTGCCAAGGTATCATTTATTAGGCAACAAAAGAAACACCTTGTGATTATACCCATTACATAATAATACTTGAAGAAAATCTTGGAATCAACTGGACACTTGTTTAACTGGACACTCGTACTAGATTGCTAAGTTAAAATTGGTGTAAGTAAATGGCGCAAGCCAGGTAAACCCTGACTTTTCACGGCATCTGCAAAACCTCTCTCTAAATCTCTCTCCTAAAAGAAGAGAGACTTTGAATTTTCACCCTTCCCGTGTCGGGAAGGGGGTTAGGTTTTTGGTGGACTTTTCCACATAATGTGAAAAGTCAGGGTAAACCAAGGGCAAAGTATTAGAAATAACCCTATTAAGCTTAGACAAAGTTCGATTTATTAAGTTATTGAGCATTTAATTTGCAAAAGTAGGGTAGGCAAGATACCTACCCTACAATAGTTTTTAGTAAAATATAGTGTGAAATTATATTATTTTTAATTTATCTAATTCTTAATCACCGTTTATACACTAATAACAGATATTATTATTGTTAATATAAGGTATAAAACAACAGTGATTATACTTAAATTGTTCTGGTTTCGATTTCTGAGCTTGAGGAATGAAAGCTGATTAACTTCAGGTTGAGAGCGTTAATTCTGACTTCAGCTTACCATCTTCCATATCAACGATGCGATCGGCAATGTCAAGGATGCGGTTGTCATGAGTAACCATCAAGATAGTACAGCTTTGTTCTTTTGCCAGTTTTTGCATAAGATTGACTACATCCCGACCTGATTGACTGTCAAGGGCGGCGGTGGGTTCATCCGCTAGGATTATTTGAGGATGACTGACTAAGGCGCGAGCGATCGCTACTCGTTGCTTTTGTCCTCCAGATAGTTTTTCAGGATAGTAATGTAAATGATTTCCTAATCCTACCTGCTCTAACATCTGGGCTGACCTAGCTAGCATATTTTTTAACCCAAGATATTTGTGCAATTCCAAAGCCATTTTGACGTTTTGGAGTGCCGTTAAACTCCCATGTAAGTTATGTGCTTGGAAAATATAACCGTTATGCCGTCGCGCTTGTACTAATTGTTCAGCACTAGCACCACAAAGTTCTCGCCCCAACACCTGCAAACTACCAGATTGAGCAGAACGCAATCCACCAACTAAGGTTAGCAAGGTAGTCTTTCCAGAACCAGAGGGCCCAGTCATAATAATAATTTCACCGGCGTTAATCTCTAAGTTGATATTAGATAAAACTTGCTTGCGGAGGGAACTGTTACCAAAGTGGTGGTCAAGATTTTTAATAGAGATCACAGGTTGACTAGTCATAAATGGCTCGATTACTGGTAACAATTGTCATTGGTCATTTGTCCTTTGTCCTTTGGAAATGACCAATGACAAATTACAAATTTAGAACATATCAGCAGGATCGGTGGCTTGAAGTTTGCGGGTGGCGATCGCACCGGAAATTGTACACATAATGATAGTCAGCACTAATACCTGCAATGCCCGAATCGCAGTCATGTACATGGGTAAATTTGTGGCGCTGCGAGTCAGTTGGTAAAGTGCTAAGGACACTCCCAATCCGGGGAGGAAGCCTAGTGCTGCTAATATCAACGATTCTTCAAGCACCACACCCAGCAGATAGTAATTGCGATATCCCATTGCTTTAAAGGTGGCGTATTCACGAACATGGGCATTAACATCGGTGGAAAGGACTTGATAGACGATAATCACGCCCACCACAAAGCCCATTGATACACCCAGGCTGAAAATAAAGCCAATTGGGGAATTTGTCCTCCAAAAGTTGTTCTCAAATTCAATAAATTCGGCGTGGGTTAAGACTCTGACATCATCTCTCAGGTAGGCTTTTAAGCTTACTGCTACTTTTTTTGGGTCATAGCCTGGTTTTACCTTAATCAAACCTAGACTGATGCTACTTGACTGTCGCCCAGAAAATAGCCGCAAAAAGTTTTGATCGCTAGTAATCAGATTGCCATCAGAACCAAAGGAAGCCCCGACTTGAAATAAGCCACTAATGGTAATTGTGCGCCGTTCTATTTCGGTGGTTAGGGTTTTACCTTGGTTAATTTGAGCGATCGCTTTTTGATAATCTCCTCTTGCGCCACGATCGAACAAAACCGTATCTGGTAGCTTAATTGCCTGCAATTGCTGGTTAACATCCGGTAAGTCAAAGGCTGGCTTATCTGGATTAAACCCGATAACTAACACCCCCGTCTCACGATGTGTTTGAGGATTTTTCCAGATTGTATTATTGAAATACATTGGTTCTGCCGACTTCACCCCTGGTATATCCATTGCTTGGTAAAGTCGCCGACGAGAAAATGTAGACAAGCTTGGCAGGTTACGGGCTTGGGGACTGGTTAAAACAATGTCTGCTTGCAAACTGCGATGTAGTCTGGTGTTACTGTCATACAGCGCAGTCTGAAAGCCCAGCTGCATGAACATGAGAAGATCCGCAAAAGCAATACCTGACAAAGCCACCAAGAGGCGGCTTTTTTCATGGTTCAGTTGCAGCCATCCTAGAGGGGTTCGCCGTCGCAGTTGTTTGATCAATCCCATAATTAGGTACTGGGTATTGGGTATTGGGGACTGGGTATTAGGGATTGGGATTATTCTTCCCCAGTCACTAGTCCCTAGTCCCCAATCCCTTATTTTTCACAATTCAATTACTGCCTTAACTTGCATATTGGTTAAGCTGGCAGCTTTTCGACTGGAAACTTCATCTAGTCGGATATAAACTTCTACTACTCGGTTGTCGATATTGCTGACAGGATCTGTGTTAATGACACTCTGTCGTCGCACTTGCAAACCTTTGCGATCTACGATTCCCTGCAATTCAAGGGGGAGGTAATCACCAAATATTCGTACTTGTTGCCCTGAATGAACTTTGCCGATATCGCTTTCATAGACTTCGGCTATGACATACATTTGGCTAGTTTGTCCAATATCAGCAATGCCATTATTTGATACTAATTCGCCAGGATGGGTGTGGATCTCAAATACCTGTCCATTTTGGGGCGATCGCACTTGGGCCTGTTTTAGATTGATTTTTGCCAGATTCATGGCTGCTACAGCCCGATTAATTTCTGCTTGGGCAGCTTCTACATCTACTCCTCGTACCTCAGCAATTTCCTCAAGGGTTGCTGTGGCCTGTTTTACCTGTTGCTGGCTAGCTGATTGGGTACGATTTAACTTTGCTTGTGCTTCTTGCAGGCTTTTTTGGGCGGTTTCTAGGTTTAAACGTTTAGTATCTCGTTGGGAGGCGGAAATTGCACCTTGTTGATATAGTTGCTGATAACGTTCGTCTTCTGCTTGGGCATTTTGCACTTCGGCTTGGAATCGCTCAATTGTCGCTGCTTGAGTATTAATATCACCTTGGCGTTCTGCTTCTAAGCGAGCGATCGCGGCTTTTTGAGCAGCAATTTCACCACGTTTAGCACCTGCTTGGGTGCGGTTTAGATTTGCCTGTGCTACTTTTACCTGTTCCTGCGCCTCTTTTAATTCTGCCTGCAAGCGATCGCGGCTATTCAAAATTGCAATCAATTGTCCCGCTTTTACCCAATCCCCCTCCTTTACTAACAACTTTTCTACCCGGCTTCCTTCAGCAGATACCGCAGCAGAAAGTTTTATTACCTTTCCCTGTGGTTCAATTCGCCCTAAAGCTGTTACCGTTTTTAACTGTGGCAATTGTGCTGCTGGCACTTGTGTTTCTGGATTTGCATAATTTTGCCAGCGTTTTACTATATAAAAACTTATTCCGCCAACCAATAAAGATGCAATTATACCTATAGCAACAGATGGACGCAGAATAGACTTAGGGAACGTTCTGTACCCTAGTTTTGAGTTTCGCACCATAGATTACCTCTTAACTAGTGGCGCAGAAAAAACTAAATAGATTAAGTTTTTATCCTTACTTCTGTTAGTTGTTGTTAATTTATCAATTCAAAGTTCATAAAAAATGAAAATTGTTGACAATTTATCAATCTGCTGCGGTTTTCTGTATACGATAATAAATCACTCTTCAGTATTAATACCATTTCACTTTAAGGTCGATACAAATAGCCACCAGGAAAGCAAGGTGACAGAATTAGAGACAAATCATTTGTATCAGTCATTTCGTGAAATGGTATAAGAGCCTTATGTTAATGATGAGCTAGTTTTCTTTTTTGAAAGTACTTAGGTATAGTAAACGGTTTCCAAATCACGGGTTGTAACAGTGCCAACAATCAGAGGTAAATTAAGCCAAAAAGAAATATTCTTTGTCATGATAAATTAATAATCTTTAATTCCTAAAAAATCTCTTTAGATTTTATATCTTCATAATTTTTTGTGATATATTTTCACTGTCAAAAGTTATTTTTATAAATTAATTCTGTTAGCATATCCGCAATTTCTTCAGATGTCACAAGCTTTTATTGAGATATAGCTTCTAAATATCTATCCACATAATAAGGGCGCACAGCTAAGTGTACGCCCCCATAAATAAATGTATTCCACTGAATTGAAATATGTGATTTAGCTGATCGAATTGCTCAAAAACACGATGCCGATCGCACAGAAAGCAAAGCCAGCAATGCTAATTTTCCAGGGTAGAGTTCGGTTTATTTCTCCCATACCCATTGCACCACCAATTTCTCTGGCACTCATAGCAACCACAAACAGAGTCAATGTCATACCTACTATATAGGCAATTAGTGGGAGCATTCCTGCCCCAATAATAGAATCAGCAACAGTGTAACCTTGAAATAAACCAGCACTGATACCCATTAGAGCAAGTACCACAAAGTTTGGTTGATTTGGCATCATCAGCATAGTACTAAAAACGATGGTAGAAATAGCGATGGCTATTTCTATGCCTGGGAAATTTAGCTGGAATAGATGAATTACAATACCCAAGATTGCTGCTAAGACGAAATATCCAGCGATCGCAGCGCCACGAACAAACATAGATGACAGTAAGCCAATAGCAACAATCCCCACTAAACAATCTAAGGCAATTACTGGATCTGCCAATCCCCAGAGAAAGCCTTCCCACCAGGTAGTGATGGTATGACTATCTGGTGTTCCACTCAATGAACTCAGTAAGCTAATTAAAATTAAAGCTGCGATCGCTCCAATATGGCGATCCATTACCTTCGAGGTGGACAATTCCTGTGAAGCACGGAATTCTGATAATTTCCTTTTGAACATCACTATATGCCAAATTAGTTTTTTCGGTAATTTATACTACCCACCTATCCCAAAAAACTAACGTGGTAATTACACTACCTTGTACTAGCTTCATGAAGTTATCCAAAGCCACGGTGATTGAAAAGTATCACGGTCTACGTAAGCACTGCTATAGCCTCTTGTAGAGAACCCGTCACAGACATCGCTACCAATAATTAATTATCAATATTTGATATTAAACAGGGTATCTAATAGACTGCAAATGTAGTAAGTGAATAGAGCCAAATTTCCTTGTGTCCTGGTATTTTCTCTCAGATAGAATGCTCACCTTTACTCAACCTAAAACTTATCTTAATTGAACTCTATTCAAAAGAAGACTAATCTAGAAAATATCTTCATTGGAAGAGAGAATGAAACTCATCAAATTGTTGTTACTATTTAGTACTGTTCTCATCTTCTTTGTATGGATTAGTCCACTGCATGCTAGTCCAATAGCCCAATTGCCAACTCCTTTACTTCCAGTTACTCAACGGGAAACAACATCTCTAAAAAATTCCCAGGATGTATTGACTGTTGCAACTTTTAACGTCGAGAATTTAGACCCAAAAGATCGACGCTTTGATGATATTGCCAAAATTATCCAAAAGAATTTGAACGCCCCAGATATCATCAGTTTGGTTGAAGTTCAGGATAACAACGGGCCAACCAATGATGATGTTGTGAATGCAAACGAGACTTACCAAAAACTGATTGCTGCGCTCGAAAATATCGGTAGTCCGGCATACGATTTTGTGGATATTGCACCCAGTGACGATCAAGATGGTGGAGAACCTGGAGGTAATATCCGTGTCGGTTTATTATTTCGGCCCAGTCGGATAACTCTAGCAAAACTGCCTAGAAGAGGCGGTTCATTAGATGCTGTGGCTATTACTCAAGGTACAAATGGTCTTGACCTTTCACTCAACCCAGGTCGGATTGATCCTACAAATAGTGCTTTCGAGGAAAGCCGTAAGCCACTTGTAGCAGAATTTATATTTAACGAGCAAAAGCTGTTTATCATTGCTAATCACTTTGTTTCTAAGCTGGGAGGTTCTCCTAGCGATGTTCAACGAGTCAAGCAAGCCGAAATCGTTAATGAATTCGTAGGGCAAATATTAGAAGTTGACCCGCAAGCCAAAGTAATTGTACTGGGTGACTTAAACGATTTACCCGATTCCTTACCTCTGAAAACTTTAAAGGGTAATATTCTTGAGAATCTGACGGATCGTTTACCTGCTAGCGATCGCTTTACTTTCAAATTCCGGGGAAAACCTCAACTTATTGACCATTTGTTGGTCAGTGAAAACCTTTCTGGTTTTGCTCAACCAAAAATTGACATTGTGCATGTCAATGTTGGCTTTAGTCAGCCTGTCAGCGACCATGATCCTGTGATTGCAGCGTTTACATTACCTACTAGCCAGTCCACCTCTGACCCTATTCCTCCTGTTGTTCAACCTACTCCCGTAAATGATTCGGCAATTATATTGCCTCAATTATCCAAAGTCGCTCTAGTTGAAGAACTTGCTAAGAAGTATACGCCTAGCAAAATTTTGAACTACGATCGCGCAAGAGACGAAATGTTTGGCATTATTGACAACCAAGCAGGTATTGTGACAGATATCTATGCCAGTTACCAAATTCGTCTAAATGGTAATGGCGATCCTAGTCAGGAAGCTGACAAATTAGGGCTGAATACTGAACACGTTTGGCCACAAAGTAAAGGGGCTGACAACGGTAATGCTCGAAGTGACCTTCACCATTTATTTCCTGCACGAGAAGATATTAATACTGAGCGAGGAAATAAACCCTTTGATGATATAGCCGACACAAGTACTAAAAAATGGTATCGAAATGATACTGTTCAATCTACAATTCCTAGTAGAGCAATTGACGAGTTTAGCGAATCATCTTCTTCTAAATTTGAGCCTAGAGAGAAAGTAAAAGGGGATATAGCTAGGGCAATTTTCTACTTTTACACTATCTATCGGAATCAGGCTGAGAAGGTAGACCGAAATTACTTTCAGAATCAGCGTCAGACTTTGTGTAAATGGAATCAGCAAGACGTACCGGATATTACTGAAATAGAACGCAGTCATGTGATCGCCAAATTTCAAGGTAATGACAATCCATTTGTGCTAGATGTCACATTAGCTGAACGGGCATACTGTAATCCCTAAAGATTTGGATAGCACAGTTGTGCTATCCAACAAACAATAAAATATGCTTTAAGGTCAAAACTTTAATGCAGTAATTCTTCAACTTGATGCTGGCTCCACAAAGTTCTGTATAAACCCTGTTGTTGCAAGAGTTCTAAGTGATTGCCTATCTGAACAATTTTTCCCTTCTCCATCACAAAAATTCTGTCAGCCGCAGCCGCCGCAGATAATTGATGTGTAATGAAAATTACTGTTTTGCGTTCAGTACCACTGGAGAGATTTTTGAGGATTTGCGTGGCTGTTTGATTATCCACACTAGAGAGAGCATCATCCAAAATTAACACTGGCGCATTGACCAGCATAGCTCTAGCTAAGGCAGTACGTTGTCGTTGACCACCAGAAAGAGTAATACCGCGTTCACCAACAAGAGTTTCATATTGCTGAGGAAAACTGTTAATTTCTGATTCAATTTTGGCAAGTTTAGCAACAGATTCTATCTGCTCTTGTTCGCTAATTGGATCGCCATAGCGGATATTATTTTTGATTGTAGTACTAAATAGAAAACTATCTTGAGGAACGTAAGCGATCGCACCTCGTAAATCTGCCAAAGCTATTTTAGTAATATCCAGCCCATCTAAAAACAATTGTCCTGATTCAATATCCAACAAGCGCGGTAAAGCATTCGCCAAAGTGGATTTTCCCGAACCAATTGCCCCAACAATGGCCACGGTTTCTCCAGGAGCAATAGTAAAGTTAATGTTTTCTAAAGCTGGAGTAGAAGAACCAGGGTAACTGTAGCTAAGATTCTTCGCTGTCACTTCCCCTTTTAGTTCCGCTGCTGGTAGATGTATGGCATCGGCTGCATCTTGAATTTTCGGTGTGACAGAAAGAATAGATTCCAGGCGATCTATACTAACTTCACCCCGTTGGTAAGCAGTAATTGTGAATCCTAAAATGGCTGTCGGGAAAACTAGACGCTCTACATAAATTAACAGTGCTAAAAAGTCGCCAACCTGAAGCGCCCCAGAAGACATCCGTGCTGTCCCTAGCCAGATAATTACCAACGAACTGACATTAGCTAGTCCACCAATTAGCGGAAAAAGTGTATTTCGGAGTTTTGCCAGTTCCAAGTTAGCAGTCAGTAACTGCTGATTTTTTTTGGAGAAGGCTCGACGCTCGTTTGCTTCTTGGGCATAAATTTTAATTAAGGCAATGCCACTAATATCCTCCTGGATGAGTTCGCTGATTTCAGAGAGTTGCTCCTGGACTGCTGCTTGTTGTTTGCGTAAGCGATCGCTAAACAGACTCACCAATAAGAGCATAAAAGGGTAAACTGCCAGAGACGCTAGCGTCAGATCCACACTAATAGCTAGCATTACTGGCAGTGTCAGGGCGTAGGCAAACACCGTATTTGCCAAACTCAAAACGGCAAAACCCAATAAACGTTTGATATTGTCCACATCACTGGTAGCCCGATTAATCAAATCGCCAGCAGTATTACTGGCAAAATAAGCCGGCTCCAGTTTGAGTAAGTGTTCAAAAATCCGTTGTTTCAGGTCAAATTCCACCTGACGACCCACCCCAAATAGCCAAATGCGTGATGCCATCCGCATTAGCCACATCGCCGAACTGAGCAAGACAATGATTACTACATAATGTAGTATTTCGTTCCAGTTGAAGGTTGTTGAGAGTTTATCAACACCAGCACGAATCAACCAAGGGATATAAACGCCCAGTGCATTGACAGACAACAAAGCGAGAATGCCTAATGACGCTTCCCGCCAATGGGGTCGTAAGTAAGCACTGAGTTTAGCGATTCGTCGAGATTTTGCCATTAAAGCAATTTTGCAACTTTATCCTAGATTAACTGCTAGCCCAAGCAGGCAGCTATGTAGAGGGAATGGGGAATGGGGAAGGGAAAAACCTATTTGGGGACAGTGGCTAACTAATTCAACCCTTTGCCCTTTCCCTTTACCCTTTATCCTTTACCCCTTTTTTTAACTTTATTACCGTTGAACACGCATGAACCTGTAAACTTCAGCGAGATAACTTTCCCAAGTTCTTGTTGTCAATTGCAACGTTTCCGAATTTGGTACAAAGTCTTCAAGTCGTAAACCGCGTGTGCGAATATCTTGAGGATTTCCTTGTAATAGGTAGGGAGGCACTCTTAAATTATAAGAAATAATGCTATCTCCCTTTACATCTGAGATATTTGCTGTGGTGTTTGGTTGCCCTAATGCCACCAGTGTCCCAGATGTTGATACAGCAGATGCTACAGATGTGTCACCTGTCATTGCTAGAGGTGCCCTATAGAGGAAATAGGCGACTGCTGGTGTACTTGCCAACAGCAAAATCGTCAGTGCCCAACCTATCAAGTATCCTCCTGGTTTTTCTATTCCGCCTCCTTTAATTTTTTGAGCAGCCAAAATCATCAGTAAAACAGAGGCCCCCAGAGGCTTGAGTGGAAAAGATAGCATTCTCCACAAAGATGCCACAGCTGGTTCACTGGGGTTCAGAAATGAAAGGGCTACGATTACCAAGATAACGACTAAGATTAATCGCCCTACAAAAGTTCCAGAGGGATAAAATCGCTGGAACAAAGAATATACGATAGTGCCAATCAGCAGCCACAGCAGTACCCGGCTTAGCAATAGAAACATAGATTAACTCTCAAATTTTCTGGTGCGGTGAGCCAGTGTGGTGGTAAGACAGTCCACTTGACTAGGGGTTTTTATGCCCCAGGAGGAACTGTCCTGCATGGTTTCCCTGTATAAAACAACTAGTGACTTCTTAGCCGCGACGCTAAAAGCGTCACCCATAAGGTTCAACCTAGAGGTTTCGGGAAATGGATTTATTTTATTGTCAAATTGTAATCGTACTGTTTGACTTAAAATACTTCAAACCTCACACCCAAAGACTACCGTCGTAGTGATTTTAGTTCAAATTTTTAACACTGCGCCTATTATTTATAATTTTCCAGAAGAGTAATGTGGCACCGGTAAACTAAATTAATTGAGTAATCCACTTAAAAGGAAAAACTATGTCGTCTGGAAAGCCTACCATTTTAGTCACGGGGGGAGCTGGATACATTGGTTCTCATACGGTGCTAGCTTTGAAGCAAGCGGGTTATAACGTTATCATCCTTGATAATCTGGTCTATGGGCATCGTGACCTGGTAGAAAAGATTTTACAGGTAGAACTGGTAGTAGGGGATACAGGCGATCGCGCCTTACTAGATCAACTATTTAAAACCCGCGATATTGCTGCTGTGATGCACTTTTCTGCCTACGCCTACGTAGGAGAATCAGTGACTGACCCAGCTAAATACTACCGCAATAACGTTGTTGGTACTTTGACTCTGTTAGAGGCGATGCTGACAGCATCTGTAAAGAAATTTGTCTTTTCTTCTACCTGTGCTACCTACGGCGTGCCAGAATTTGTACCCATTCCAGAAAACCATCCTCAAAATCCGATTAATCCTTATGGCACTACAAAGCTAATGGTAGAGCGGATTCTTTCTGATTTTGATGTTGCTTATGGTTTTCAATCAGTGCGTTTCCGCTATTTTAATGCTGCTGGTGCTAATCCCAATGGCTTACTCGGCGAGGATCACAACCCAGAAACCCATTTGATTCCCTTAGTGCTGATGACAGCTTTAGGCAAACGAAAATCCATCTCAATTTTCGGCACCGATTACCCCACGCCTGATGGTACTTGTATTCGTGATTATATTCATGTTAATGACTTAGCAGATGCCCATATTTTGGGATTGGAATATTTATTAAAAGGTGGCGATAGCGAAGTTTTTAATTTGGGTAATGGTAGCGGCTTCTCTGTCAGAGAAGTAATTGCAGCTGCCGAACAGGTGACAGGAACTTCGATACCAGTAGAAGAACACGATCGCCGTCCCGGAGATCCCCCAATTCTCATTGGCACCAGTGAGAAAGCCAGAACAATCTTAGGCTGGCAACCTCAATATCCATCCATCGAAGATATTGTCGCTCATGCGTGGCAGTGGCATCAAAAGCGACATTTGTAAAAGAAGAATTCAGAATAAATTAGTGGGGGGATGGGGAGAAATCTGACCCCGCACACTCCCCACACTCCTCTGCCTACAGTATCGTGAGAAATCCGGGTGAAAGGGCAGATACGAAAAACACTTACACAAAGAATCGCTTAAAATTAAGGCGTAAAAGTGATCGCATAAATTGGCGGTATGAAGTACCTCAATATTCAAGATACAGATAGTACTCTCACAGCGCTATTGGATGAGGTGACAGCAACTCAAACCGAAGTTGTAGTTACTCGTGATGGCATTCCAGTTGCTCGCATTGTGCCTTGGCAAGCAAAACAAACTTCTACTCATCACTACCCATTGCGGGGGCTGCCGATTGGAATTGCAGAAGATTTTGACGAATCTATGCCGGAACTTTGGGAAGCCTTGGGCGAATGATTTTATTAGATACTCATGTTTGGCTCTGGTTACTCCATAATCCAAGTCAGTTATCGAGTCAAGCCCAAGCCGCAATTGATTCAGAAGAACCACAAAGTGGCTTGCTCGTCTCTACTATTTCAGTATGGAATAATTGCAATCAAATTCAGCATTGGAAAACTAACCTTACCGTTACCAATTGATGAATGGTATTCCTTAGCGCGAATGCACTCAGGTATTGTTATCGAGTCTTTGAATCCTCTAGATGCGATCGCCAGTACACAACTGCCGGACAATTTTCATAAAGATCCAGCAGACAGAATTATAGTTGCGATCGCTAGACGATATGGAATTCCTCTGGTAACTTGCGATGCGAAGATTCTGAATTATCCTCATGTACAAACGATCTGGTGAAGTGAATTCACACAAAGGGAGACACAAAAAAATGTCTCCCTCTGCTCCCTACTCCCCACCCCCTCTCATGTTTCGCAGTACGACAACTAAGATGCCGATAAATCCGAAGATTGGCAGTGCGATCGCCCAAATGGGTAATTTCTGAGATTCACCCTCTACGAAATCACCATTGACATCTCGCTGAATTTGTGTATTTTGTGTAGAACCGCCTGCTACAGTAACTTCAAATTTGAAGTTAAAAGGTTTGAATCTTGCCCCAGAGACTGGTTTACCATTTAGTTGCAACTCATAAATACCTGGTTTGGGAAAGGTAATTTCTGTACCTGGAATACCTTGATAACGTTCGGCTGCTACAGCTTCTAACCGTGGTTCTAGCAGTGCAGGCTCTCCGGTTGCATAAGGTTCGGCATAAACAGCCAACCGACAATTACACTGTGACAGGGGAATAACCCTTCCGCCTCTGCGGGTAAGCGCAAACCAGACTTGGGAGGGTTCTCCAGCCCGAGGATTATCATTTGGCTCAATGTGGAGGGTGCCACCAACATCTCCAGAAACTTCCACCTTATGAGCAGATGCAGGGTAAAGATTAGTGACTGATATAACTAAGAAACTCAGGAATAATAAATACTTTATTGTTCCTTGACTCTTCCAAGAAATGCCTTTGAGTAGGTGATGCCTCTGTTTTTGACTCGTTGGGATTGAGCCAGAGAACAAGGATAATTTACCGCGATTTTGTTGGGGGGACATAAAACTTTTCTACGGCTAACTTTGACCAAAAAAAACGCGAGCGCACTAGTAAGACACTGAGGGTAATAATTCCCATCAGTACTGCCGCTAAGTTATTTCCCCAAGTTGATTGCAAGGAACCCAAGTAATGGGAACCAATCAACACAGCATGAATAGCACTCAAGAGCAAGGCTGGCACACCCAATAGATGAATCTGTCGCCAACGCTTGCCCAAAGATTTCTGCAACGATTCCCAACTCGTTAAAGCGGCGGGGGACATTAATACTAATGCTACAGCACCCGCAGCCATACCCCACTGAAATTCTGGCGGCATAAAAGAAAAGGCGGCAAAATTCCATTGCAATGAGTGTTCTATCATGTGGAAGGTGTGAACGACAGAAAGCACAAAAGATCCCACCCCCAAGGCGCGGCGATAACGCAATGGTGAAGCCCACAACCCACTAATAGGACGCGCAATTAACGCCAATATTAAGCAGAATAAAGCGGCGTGCCCGGTGTAATCTACCATTGTGTCACCAGTCCGTAGCAGGGTAATGATGCCAATGGTGAGTGTCACCCAACCGCCTAATCGAAATAACTGACTGCGCTTGTCTTTACTTACCAACGACGTGGAGATGCCTACCCCTAGCATAGTTGGCAGAGTTCCCAGTCCAAAAGCCAGCATAGTTGCCCCACCCATCCATAAATTGCCAGTTTCAACGGCTTTGATTTGGGCAGCATACAGGAAACCACAGGGCATTAAACCCCAAGTCATCCCCAAAAGTATTGGTGTCCACCATTTAGTTTTAAAGGAAAGCTTAACCATTCCTGTGCTGAGGCGATCATGTAGCCTACCTTGTAATAGGGGATGTAGCACGGGAATACGCGGGAGCAAATCGGGTTTTACTTGTCCTAAGCCAAACCAAATCAGCATCACACCAGTCAAAATTGCCATCCAGTGCCGAAAGTCGCTGCCAATACCCGCTAGCTGTCCACTTTGCAGCAATACCGAACCTAACGCCCCAATGCCAGCACCGACTAGAGCATAGCTCAACATCCGCCCCAGGTTTAGCAAAAGATGAAATTTTAATTGTTGTCGCCAAGTAGCTGGCTTTTCTGAGGGTGATGTCCCTTTCGGCTGATGAGACAGGGAAAATGCCACTGTTAAAGGGCCACACATGCCAAAACAGTGCCCAAAACTCCCCAGGAACCCCAGGATTGAGATCAGCAACAAATCTACCATAAAAAAAGCCCTGAGTTCTGAGTCATGAGTTCTGAGTGTCAGAATAAAGATTTTGAAGAAGTAATAAGAAATTCTTTTCTTCTTTACTTAGTACTCAGCACTCCTCTAGTGCGGCACTTTACGTAAAGTTGCGATCGCTGTCAAAAGACAAGTTGTCAAACTTGACATTCACTATATAAAAAAAGTAAACAAGCCTGCGTGTAAACATTTATAAAATTAATTTTACAAATAAATAAAGTACATCATGCCCAGCTATCCTCAATGTATTGAGTAGAGTAAGAGAAAGTGTGAGTGGGATATTATTTTTACCTCACAAAGTTTAAATCTGCTGTATAAATTATTTTTACAAGCTTAATGGTAGTATAACTGTGAATCTTGTCCAACCTTGAGTACTGGTAAATTCTATTGTGCCTTGGAGATATTCTACAAGCTTCTTAACTAATGCCAAGCCCAATCCTGTGCCGCCATGTTTCCAGAAATCGTTGTCAGGAATCCGGTAAAAGGGATCAAAGATTCGAGATTGATCTTTTTGAGGAATTATTACGCCAGAATTGCTAATTTTAATTTCAAAGAAGGGGACTTGAGAATCGATTTCTATCCCAGATTGAGCATCTTCATTAATGAAATCTTTTGTAAGGTAGATGATCTGAGCAGTTAATTGAATCTCTTCATCGGGAGGGGAATATTTGCAAGCGTTGTTGAGTAACTCTGAGACAATTTTGGACAGAAGAGCTAAGTCGGTAACTATCGGTGGTAAGTTTTGAGGGATGCTAACCTGGAAAATCTGTTGCTGAGTTCGAGCGCATTCTCGAAAATACAAGGCTAAATGCGGAAGCCAGTCTTGAAGTTTAAATGAACTTATTTCTAAGGGATAGACATCTGTATCAATCATTTGCATAGACAGCAGATTGTTCACTAAATCTAGCCCCTCTTCACACTGTTGACGCAGAATAGTTAGGTAGTCAGCTACAGACTCAAATGGAGAAAGTAGCTCTGAATTGAAAATGCCTTCTCGCTGAAGAATATTTTCTAGCACGGAGATTGTCATTTTGATATTCTTTAATGGCATTCTCATTTCATGAGAGGTGGTTGCTAAAAAATCCTCTTTAAACTGGTTTAGCCGTTGCAATTGTGATAATTGCTCCCGTTGATAGCAATTGAGTGCCGTTTGAATGGCAACATAAAGTTGTTGTTCTTTGATAGGTTTGAGAATGTAACCAAAAGCAAATGTCAATTTAGCGCGATCCACCGTGCTTTTGTCAGAATGTCCAGTTATGTAGACAATAGGGATTTGAAAACGATTCCAGATTAATTCCGCCGCATGAATACCGTCCATCTCACCCTGCAACTGGATATCCATCAAAACCAGGTTTGGGAGTAATTCAGAAGTTTTTTCAATTGCTGTTTCTGCGGAATCAGCAATATCTAAAACAGTGTATCCTAGCAATTCTAAAGTTTCTTGTAAATTCATAGCTAAGATATACTCATCCTCAACAACCAGAATTCGAACTGTCTCTATTGTCTGAGTGTTTGATAAAATACTGTTCATGTTCATAAGCTGCTTTTTCTCAAATAAATTTTGAAGTATATAAAAATAATAAAATGCTATGAGCTAGCTTTCGCACTCCGGGCGAAAACGCAAAAATATCGGAGTTTGGTTAAAAATTTTTTGAAACATCTGGGTATTTTATTTTTTCGACATCCCTGAACTTTGTTCGATACTGATAAACAATATGGAGGGAATTCAATAATCGATGTAGGTACTTACTTACCTTCGCACAGGGAATATAAGTTTTAATTATTAAAGATTTTATGTGAGGCTAGGCTTTGTTTATGTAGGGGCAATTTATGAATTGCCTCTATAGCTTGTAGTTTTGCATCAGTCTTATAGGCGTATCTTCAAACAGAAATGATATTAATACAACTTGGATGAGCAAAGGATAAATCACATGAAAAAATGGATTTGGCTAATGCTGTTGCTGCTAGTGACTGTTGCTGTGTTGGGTAGCAGAGGTAACACGCTTTTTAAACAGCGTCCCTCGCCAGGAATTGTTGAAAGCATTCCTGTGGAAACGTCGCAACCACAACTAGAGTTAAAAAAAGTTGATGATACCCTACAAGTGTCTACCGATCAGCTATTAAACCATATCCAAAAGTTAAATTTCCAGCGCTACACCACAAAAGAGCGATCGCTCACTCGCACTTATATCACAACTGAACTGAAAAAATTCGGCTGGAAGCCCAAATTAGAAAAGTTCTCTGAGGGTGTAAATATTTTTGCTGAACGTATAGGAACTAACAAAGGCGCTAAAGCAATTCTCGTCGCAGCGCATTACGATACTGTTGCTTTATCCCCCGGTGCTGATGATAACGCTAGTGGTGTAGCTGTAGTGCTAGAAGTTGCGCGGTTGCTTGGTTCTCGCCCCACACCACGGACATTACAACTAGCTTTTTTTGACCAAGAAGAAGCAGGACTTTTGGGTAGTCAAGCTTTTGTGAGTAAGACAGCACGCTTGCAAAACTTAGACGGAGCGATCGTTATGGATATGGTTGGTTATGCTTGTTACACTGTTGGGTGTCAGAAATACCCGGCGGGTTTGCCCGTTACCCCACCTAGTGACAAGGGCGACTTTTTGGCAGTGGTTGGTGATACAGAACATTTGCCTTTGCTGAATGCCTTTACAAGCTCACAGTTTCTCCCCTCAAGCGCCCTAAATAAACAGGAATCAAATCTGCCACCAGTCCTAATACTACCAATTCCTTTTAAAGGTTTACTGACACCGGACACTTTACGTAGCGATCATGCACCATTTTGGTATCAGGGTGTGGGTGCTGTGCTAGTGACAGATACAGCAAATTTACGGACTCCGCACTATCATCAACCTAGTGATGTTCCAGCGACTATCGAGCGATCGTTTTTTACAGGAGCAGCGCAGATTGTGGTAAATGCTACTAGTAACTTGTTAAATAAGAATAAGGTTTTGCAAAGTCAATCACCAAGCCAAGTGAATAATTCCTAATTAAATAGGACTTACGCAACAGTACAGGCGGTAGGGACAATAAGCTACTTTGCGTCTAAAATCAGGGTTTTGACTATTTAAAGAACAAATCACTAATTAGGCGTAGCGGTAGTAGTATTTGGTTCAGGTAAAGTCAACGTCCAGTTCTGTTTATCATTGATTTGGAAGTACAAACCTTGGAAAATGAGCCGCAAAGCCGTTCGAGTTCTAACAAACTTCTGCACCAAATAAGTTCCTGGTTCAGCAAAGATACCATTAAAGTTTTTTTTATAACCAAATTGTTTTG
Organism: Nostoc sp. LEGE 12447; assembly: GCF_015206985.1. Taxonomy (NCBI): domain Bacteria; kingdom Bacillati; phylum Cyanobacteriota; class Cyanophyceae; order Nostocales; family Nostocaceae; genus Nostoc; species Nostoc sp. LEGE 12447. The sequence goes on from NZ_JADEXT010000003.1 coordinate 118,575, forward strand.
AACAGTAACTACCAGCACCTTGGACTGTTACTACAAAAAATGGAGCTTGTTTGTATTCATTAGGAATCATAAAGATTCCATATACATGGTGACGACCACGCCACGGCTGAACAATAACCTTAGTAGCATTTACTTGAAATTTTTTAGTTTTTGATACTAAAAGATCCCCGATATTACAATCAGAATCATTCACAGGCCACCACAGTGTAATAATACTCAAGGAGAGTAACAAAATTAAAATATAGCGGAGTCTGCGACGCATAAAGCCAAGAAAAATTGTTGATGCGGCTAGTAGAATTTAATGAGTAATGATAGTGCAGCTACAGCAGTAAGACTATCGACCTGCAACACCTCTGCAACACCTTCTAAAAGGCAAAGACAAAACATTAAGCGGCCGTTTAAAATGTGCTGTCAAAAAGATTGCATTCACTCAATTTTGAACTTTAGTTTCTAGATGACCACATACATGAATCTAGTTGCTCTGTATAAATGATTTTTGATTGTTGCTAACAAAATTTTGACATTACTGAAACTGAGAGAAATGCTGAAACTTTTGTAACTAAGAGAATTTTGTATTTAATAATTCAAAATCCAAAATCTAAAATTTGATGAGGATATCAGCCGACAAAAAGTGCAAATTGGAGATGCGTAGTTTTCCGCCGCAGGCATCGCTTCGCCTGTTCTATAGTTTAGTTACAGTATTAAACCTAGCGGAGAAACAATCAGACTTTTGTGGCTGTTAACACTGATTCATGCCCAAATTTTTAGCTGTGATGAATTCTACAATTCGTTACTTTTGATGAGCTTTGATTGCTTTGAGCAGATTGGGGCTATTTCTATCGAGTTCAGAGAAAAATCTGCTTTGATTTCTGGGCGATTAAAGGGGTAGTCAAATACACAAATATTCGTTATATTCCCCTAAGTAGGAGTTGGTATAAATATTTATGGTAAGAAGTTGGAGAAGTCTTAAGACAGTTGCAGGTTTCTTTAGTGCAATTGTACTTACACAGTTTGGGGTAAATACTTCGGCTATTGCGGCTGAAACCGTTGTTGTGCGTTTGGGTTTATTTACAGAATCCATCTCCCTTACTGAGTTGCAAAACGCTGCCAAAACAGGAGAATTGCCTAGGAGCTTGCAGTCTTACGCTAAAGGATTATCTGAACAACAACGCCGCTTCCTATTAGGGGCACTAGGTATGAATATACCGATGAACGTTGTCACCATTAATAAGTTGCTTAATACTCAGATTGGCACAACTATTCTCAATGACTTCGCTACAGCCTTAGCCCGAAAGGACAATGCTGGGGCACAAGCACTGAGAGGAGGATTGGTATTAGGCTCTACTGCGCCAGGAGGTCTTTCTATATTGAGTTTTATCGCTGCTTATCCGAGTAAACGCTTAGAAATTGATTTACCAAAAGCTTTGATAGTTGCAGGGAATTTGAATACAGCTTTTTGGCGCACGCAGCAATTTATGCTAGCTATTGCTCCCCAACTCGACCCTAAAACACCGCAGATTGCTTTTCCTTTTGATCCCAGCCAACCAGGAACGGCTCAAGTAAAAATACTCAACTTAAGCCTGAATGACCAAAAGCACAATCGCAAAATTCCAGTTGATATTTACTGGTCAAATGATGCAACTGCCAATAAACCCTTAATTGTCTTTTCTCACGGCTTAGGATCAGTCCGCACGGACTTGCGTTACCTGGCAGAACATTTAGCATCACACGGTTATGTAGTAGCTGCTTTAGAACATCCTGGTAGTAATGAGGATAATATTAATTCTGCATTACAGGGCAAAACCAGACCTGTGAAGCCTCAAGAGTTTTTAAATCGCCCTCAAGATGTTAGTTTTATTCTCGACGAATTAGAAAAGCTCAACCAAACAACTAATCATCCCCTACAAGGGAAACTTGCGACCATGAACGCGATGATTGTTGGTTATTCTTTTGGTGGTGGTACAGCTTTAGCACTGGCGGGAGGGGAGTTACAACTAGAACGGCTCAAACAACGCTGCAAAAAGAACTTGGCTATCTTAAGTCTAGGAGAAGCTATGCAGTGCATCGCCCAAGAACTGCCAGAAAATACCTATCAATTACGGGATACGAGAATAAAACAGGCGATCGCTCTCAATCCTACAACTTCTCTGATTTATGGCGAAACTGGGTTAACTAAGGTGCAAATTCCGACTCTAGTGTTAGCAGGTTCCGCAGATAAAACCACCCCAGCTTTAACTGAACAGATTGTGGGTTTTGACAAAATTCCATCCCCCAAATGGCTAGTTGGTATAGTTGGGGGTACTCATCTGAGTGTAAAAGACCCCAGTAAGACTATGGATCAGATCGGACAACCAAATACACCCATTAGTGGCGGTGAAGTTGTAGGCGAACAAGCAGCAGATATTCGCAAGTACCTTAAAGCTATAACTTTAGCGTTTGCTGCACAGATGACCCCAGAAGCTAAAAACTACGCCGTGTTTCTGACACCAGATTATGCTCAGTTTGCTTCGACTAAAGCATTTCCATTTCGCCTAATTACGCAGATTCCTTCTGATGCTATGGCAGTGGTGAAAGAATTTGCTGATAAATAAGGAACTGGCAATTAAACCAATATTTAATTCTGTAAGACAAGGGCCAGTTACTACAACCTTGGCTCCCAAACTTGTAGTAACTGGCCTTGTCTTACTCTTTAATCTCTAGATTTTTACTGAATATTTCTTAAATCCTCTCTTCCTTTGCGTCCTTCTCTGAAAGATGCAGCGCGTTGGCACAAGCCTCTCGTAGAAATGAGGGTTCATTCAAATTAAGCGCATCTTCATGAAGAATAGCAGGACTTACGCATTGACAGGAAAGACCAAATATAGATCAATACGCTTCAGCTATTGTCAAAAAGCATAAACTGTGTATGGGCAATTCATGTAGACACAAAGCAGCTGTTCTATGATTTCTCCAATCGAGTACCCGAAGGATATTGCCCCTACAGCACAAGTCTATTTACCATCAGAAAATGATTAATAAAAATCTGAAATGACATATTTAAGTTGATACAGAACATGATTCTTGTGTACAGTGCGTAAGTACTAATTCTGTATGATATAGCATCAATATAATGCCTTCTTCTAGCGAAGACACCAAGGAGGAACGGCAAAAATAAGTATTTAGACAAAAATTTCTGTGTATAAAAAAGATCAACACGATGTTAGGATGTTCAGTAAAAACTAAACTTTTACAGTAAAAATAACTATTTGGATATAAACTTTATAATATCTTTGTTGAAAATCATGGAAGCTTAAGAGTGTAAAAAAGTAAGAGCATCTACTGGATAATATATGATGTATGTCTTTTGGCTCAAGTACCAAAAAGCAATAAGCACAACTTGCTTTGTGTGAAAATATCTTTGTGTATTGATTAGTGTAATTTTTTGGACTCGCAAAAATGCCTTAGCATTTTTATTTCCTACAAACTATAAATAAACCAAAAATAAAAAAGTCAAGGCTTGTTTTGTTTACTTAGATAATAGTTAGTTTTGGCACATAATTTGGATTCAGATTTCAAAAATTCTTCTATTTCACCTAAGCTGATGCAACTATATACAATTCTTGAAATCGAACAACTCCAGGAATACGAAGACCGTCCTTACTTACTTGAAACTATAGAGTGGGTGAAAAGTTTTTTAGCAAGACCTCATCCTAACTTAGGAAGACCCGGCGCAGTGTGCCCTTTTGTACCTTACTCTCTCAAGTCAAACAGTATTCGTCTAGCAGTTATTCGTACCAAGTATTTGTATCCAGAACAACTAGAAGAGATTGTTGGACGCTATAAAGATATCTTTTTGAAAATGGAAGTTAAAGAGCAGGAATTAGAAATAAACAAAGCTTTTTTACTTATTTTTCCTGATGTTCATATAGAGGACGCTTGTAAATTAATAGATAGTGTCCAACAAAAACTTAAACCTTTGTTTGTTGAGTCAGGACTGATGATAGGAGAATTTCATAAACGTAATGAAACTCCCGGTATGCACAATCCAAACTTTCGTCCACTTCGTAGCCCTATACCCTTATTGGCTATACGGTTTATGGTTGAGGCTGACCTCCCCTTTCTTCTGAATCCGGCTGATCCACGCTTACGTATTAGATATTTGGAAGCTTATTTAAAGTGTTTTGATAGCAAATTTACGGATGAAACAAAGTTTAGAAATGCTCATCAAGCATTGGCTTTAGCGAAAGAGCAACTTAAACAAGAAAATTTGGTGCATTAGTCAAAATTCAGGATTATGAATACCTACCCATGAAGGGATAGAGATTTATAAATGAAAGGTGTGTTGCACTGTTGCTAACACACCCTACTTGTGTAGCAAGGCTAAAATAGTGTATTAGACGTAGGTTGGGTGAAGCGGAGCGCAACTCAACCTAAAATGTTGTATTAGATTTTGTAGTTTAGTTCGAAGTATGAGACCCAACACCCCGATTAATGTTGGGTTTCGTTCCTCAACCCAACCTACATTTAATACCCTATTTTAGATTTGAAATAACCCTTAACTTAATTACCTTCCCCGATCGCTATAAAATTAAAAGACGATTTTTCTTTCTTAACTTCCAGTTGTGCAGAAGTTGAGCCAGACTGTTGTTTAACTTCCAGATCCCATATAGAAACTTGGAATTTGTTGAGGTCTGTATCCTTAACAACAATTTGATTATCTGCTCCCCAACCATTGAGAGTGGTAACTACGACTGGAGTAGTCACAAAAGGTTGTGAAAACGTAATTACATACAATCCTGGTTCAGATGATTGAACTTCAAATCCTTCACCGACCTGTTTTGTTCCATCATCACTAACTGTTCCGTAAATAATTTTTTGTGCCATATTTTTCTCGACTTTTTCATCTGGGAATTTCTCTGTATAGTATACCTGTCATAGGGTACACGTGTGTTGAGACCAGACTAACCCATGCTGTTGTGCTTGTGAATAGTTCAGGATTTGCAGCAATTGGTACATGGAGCGATCGCAGTTTAGCTTGGATTTAGCGAACAAAAATATTCCCGAACCCATACCCCACAAAAAAGAATTAATTATCTCAAAGCCTTATCTAATCAATACTTGGGTTATTGAGTACATGATTAAGACATATTAATAGATGCGCTATTTCAGATGAGATATTCATATATGCAGTATTTATTTAAAGTTAACTGAAAAGCGCATAATAAACTGCTTGCTTGGCGCTGCCTAACTAACTCTGGCTATTTTTAATTTTTCTATTTACGTGTTCTGATAATGCAGTTGAGAGACGGGGACAAAAATCATATTATGAACAAAACATTTGCAACCATTGATGGAAATGAAGCTGTCGCCCGTGTTGCTTACAAACTAAATGAAGTAATTGCCATTTATCCCATTACCCCCTCTTCAGCAATGGGTGAATGGGCAGATGCTTGGTCAGCAGAAGGTCGTCCCAACCTCTGGGGTACTATTCCCAGTGTCGTGCAGATGCAAAGCGAAGGGGGAGCGGCTGGTGCTGTGCATGGGGCATTGCAAACAGGTTCCCTGAGTACTACCTTCACGGCATCTCAGGGATTATTGTTGATGATCCCTAACTTCTACAAAATTGCTGGTGAGTTGACTAGTGCTGTAGTTCATGTTGCTGCGCGTTCCCTGGCTACCCACGCTTTATCAATTTTTGGCGACCATAGCGATGTCATGGCAGCTCGTGCTACTGGTTTTGCCCTACTGTGTTCCGCTTCGGTGCAGGAAAGTCAAGATTTTGCTCTCATTGCCCATGCTGCGACTTTAGAGACGCGAGTCTCGTTTATGCACTTCTTTGACGGCTTCCGTACTTCCCATGAAGTGCAGAAAGTTAAACTGCTTGCAGATGATGATTTGCGATCGCTCATCCCCGATCATCTCATACTTACCCACCGCAGCCGCGCCCTCACTCCAGATCGTCCAGTCTTGCGGGGGACTGCCCAAAACCCCGATGTCTACTTCCAAGGACGGGAAGGTGCTAATCCTTACTACAACGCCTGTCCAGAAATTGTCCAGCGCATCATGGATGAATTTGAAGAACGCACGGGAAGGCATTACAAAATCTATCAATATTACGGCGACAAGGATGCCGAACGGGTCATTGTTCTCATGGGTTCCGGCTGTGAAACCGTCCATGAAACGGTAGATTATCTTAACGCCCGTGGGGAAAAACTTGGTGTGCTAAAAGTCCGGCTTTATCGCCCCTTTGATGTGCAAAGGTTTGTTGCAGCATTGCCAAATAGCGTAAAAGCGATCGCAGTTCTCGACCGCACCAAAGAAGCAGGTAGCGCCGGAGAACCTTTGTATTTGGATGTTGTGGCTGCTATCCATGAGGCGTGGGGAGATAAGAGAGCAGGGGGGGCAGGGGGAGCAGGGGAGGCAGGGGGAGAAAATACTTTCTCATACCCTAAAATTATTGGTGGTCGTTATGGTCTTTCTTCTAAGGAATTTACGCCGGCAATGGTGAAGGGGATTTTTGATAACCTTGCCGAAGCTAAATCGAAGAATCATTTTACTATTGGGATTAATGATGATGTTAGTCATACTTCCTTGAGCTTTGACCCTAAGTTTTCTACAGAATCGGATAATGTTGTTCGGGCAATGTTTTATGGGTTGGGTTCAGATGGGACTGTTGGGGCTAACAAAAACTCTATCAAGATTATTGGTGAAGAAACCGATAATTACGCCCAAGGCTACTTTGTCTTTGATTCCAAGAAATCTGGCTCAATGACAGTTTCTCACCTCCGTTTTGGCAAAGAGCCAATTCGCTCCACCTACTTGATTGACCAAGCCAATTTTATTGGTTGTCATCATTGGGGATTTCTAGAACGCATAGATATTTTGAAAGCTGCTATTCCTGGGGCAACTTTGCTGCTTAACAGTCCATATAATGCAGATACCGTCTGGGAGAATTTGCCGTTGAAGGTACAGCAGCAAATTATCGATAAGCATTTGAAGTTATACGTAATCAATGCTAGCCAGGTTGCCCGTGAAAGTGGCATGGGTGGCAGAATTAACACCATTATGCAGGTCTGTTTCTTTGCCTTAGCGGGAGTCTTGCCGCAAGAAGAAGCGATCACTAAAATCAAACAAGCAATTGAGAAGACTTATGGTAAAAAAGGCCCAGAAGTTGTCCGTATGAACTTGCAAGCTGTAGACAACACTCTAGACAACTTGCATAAAGTAGATGTACCACAGACAATCAACAATCAACAATCAACAATTAACAACCCAAGATTGCTGGACTCCGCTCCCGAATTTGTGCGGGAAGTTCTGGGGAAAATCATGGTGTGGGAAGGTGATGATTTACCTGTTAGCACACTACCTGTTGATGGCACATTCCCTGTAGGTACTGCCAAGTGGGAAAAACGTAACGTTGCCGAAGAAATACCTGTGTGGGAGCCGGATGTCTGCGTTCAATGTGGGAAGTGCGTCATGGTTTGTCCCCACAGTGCCATCCGTGCCAAAGCTTATCAAGCTGATGAGTTAGTCAATGCACCAGAAACCTTTAAGTCAACTGGTGCAAAAGATAAAGACTTTGCCAATCAAAAATTTACCATTCAGGTAGCTCCAGAAGATTGCACAGGATGTACGATTTGTGTAAATATTTGCCCTGCTAAAGATAAATCTGAGCCATTGCGGAAAGCGATTAACATGGCGCAGCAGTTGCCTTTACAAGAGCAAGAGCGGAAAAACTGGGATTTCTTTTTGAGTTTACCTAATCCTGACAGGCGATCGCTAAAATTAAACCAGATTCGCCAACAACAACTGCAAGAACCTTTATTTGAATTCTCTGGTGCTTGTGCAGGTTGTGGTGAAACACCTTATTTAAAATTATTAACACAATTGTTTGGCGATCGCGCCGTCATCGCCAATGCAACAGGTTGTTCCTCAATTTATGGTGGCAATCTCCCCACAACTCCTTGGACAACCAACGCCCAAGGACGCGGCCCCGCATGGTCAAATAATTTATTTGAAGATAACGCCGAATTTGGTTTCGGCTTCCGCCTCTCCCTCGACAAACAAGCTGAGTTTGCAGCGGAATTGTTGCAAAATTTGGGGAGTGAAATAGATGAAAACCTTGTCTATTCCATCCTCAAAGCTGAACAAAAATCTGAGGCTGACATTTGGGAACAGCGCGAAAGAATAGAACTGTTGCAGCAGAAGTTAGATGAAATCGTAACTTTCGATCCTAATCTAAAATCCAAAATCCAAAATCTCAAATCCCTTGCAGATTACTTAGTGAGAAAAAGCGTCTGGATTGTTGGCGGTGATGGTTGGGCTTATGACATTGATTTTGGCGGTATAGATCATGTAATTGCTAGTGGTCGCAATGTCAACATCTTGGTGATGGATACAGAAGTGTATTCTAATACAGGCGGTCAATCTTCTAAAGCTACGCCACGAGCCGCAGTTGCTAAATATGCCGCCAGTGGTAAGCCAGGAGGGAAGAAAGACTTAGGGATGATTGCCATGACCTACGGAAATGTCTACGTAGCGAGTGTAGCCCTTGGTGCTAGAGATGAACATACTCTCAAAGCATTTTTGGAAGCAGAGGCTTATGATGGGCCATCAATAATTATTGCTTACAGCCATTGCATCGCCCACGGCATTAACATGACTACCGGGATGAATCACCAAAAAACTCTGGTAGAATCAGGCCGTTGGTTGCTGTATCGGCATAATCCAGAGTTGCTTAAACAGGGTAAAAATCCTTTGCAACTGGATATGCGATCGCCTACGCAATCTGTAGAACATTCGATGTATCAAGAAAATCGCTTCAAAATGCTCACTAAGAGCAAACCAGACGTAGCCAAGCACTTGTTAGAACAAGCGCAAGCTGAGGTAGATGCACGTTGGCAGATGTACCAATATCTGGCAAAGCGTGATATTCCCACAGCATAAGAGGCAAGGGGGCAGGGAGCAGGGGAGCAGAAGGGAAAGAAGTAATTTTTCATTAGTCCCATTCCCCATTTCCCATTCCCCATTCCCAATTCATTCTGGGATAAAACCAATGTTTACGACGGGCAACTTTACGCACTCACCAGAAAGTATCGATCAATTTCTGCCGTAAGTATTTCAAAGTCCACGGGTTTGGTTAAGTGGCATTTAAAACCAGACTTAAGCGCAAGTTCCTTATCCTCCTGGCCACCGTAGCCAGTGAGCGCAATCAGAATTGAGCGACTAAATTTAGAGTCTTTACTCAGTTCCTGTGCAACGGCGAATCCATCCATTTCGGGAAGTCCGATGTCACAAATAATCACATGAGGCTCCAACTCTTTTGCAGTTTGTACACCTGAAATTCCATTCTTGGCAATGGAAACTTCATGCCCGAAATGCTCAAGTACTGCTTTTAATGTTGTAGCAGAATCGTCATTATCTTCAATCACTAAAATCTTCAACGATTTTTTAGCCGCCTCCATAGTCTCCAGGTCGTTGTCCAAGGTTTTAAGCTCTTCGCATACAGGGAGAGTAACTTTGAATTCTGCTCCCAAATTGATCCCTCTACTTGAGGCTTCAACATTCCCACCATGAAGTTCGACAAGACTTTTGACTACCGAGAGTCCCAAACCTAGCCCACCCCTCGAACGGTCTAAACTGCGATCGGCCTGGGTAAACGGCTCGAAGAGTTCTGGTAAGATTGTCGGTTCTATCCCTATACCTGAGTCTCTTACAGATAAAGCTGCTAAACTGCCTGAGCCATTTTCACCTGGAATATATGAGAGATCCACCCAGATCGTCCCATCTGGTTTTGAAAACTTTAAGGCGTTATCAAGAAGGTTCCCAAATATTTGGAAGAATCGCGTTGGGTCAACATAAGCCCATACGGGCGTGCTTGGCAAGTCTTCTACTACGGTAAGATTCGATCTCTTTATTGTTTGTGTATGGTCATTGAGACTCTGGCGAACCAAATCTACAAGATTCAACTTCTCAAGGTTTAATGAAATCTTCCCGTAAGTGATGGACGATACATCTAGTAGCTCATCGATCAATTTCGAGAGGTGCTTAATCTGGTGCTGCATCATTAAAACTGTTTCTCCGACTCCACCAGTCACGCCCAGCTTCAATTTGAGAAGCTGAACCCCGTTCGAGATGGGGGCAACAGGATTCCTCAACTCGTGAGCTAGCATCGCAATGAATTTGTCTTTCAGGGCGTTTTGGTTCGTAAGTTTCTGGAAAAGTTGAACGTTCGCGATCGCTACTGCTGTAGTGTCGGTCAAAATCTCAAGCAGTTCTATTTCTTGAGATGTGGCTAGGTGTGGTGTACTCCAGTAGGCTCCGATCGCACCCAGTGGATCGGCAATCCGTATAGGAACCATCACTAAACTTTTGACAAAAGTCACTTTATAGGCATCAATAGGAATTCTTGCATCCTGATAAATGTCCTCAATCACGGCTGCTTGTTTATTGAGCATTGCCCAACCGGAGATACAAGACTTGAGCGGAAAACGCATCCCTTTCCAAAGTGGGCCGATGGCGTTTTCATCAACATAGTGGCAGCATTCACCATCCCGCAGTACAAAAGTTACTCCATCAGCATTTGTGAGATCCCTCGCAGCCAAACGCACAATCTCAATAATTTCCTCAATAGTCCGCACACAAGCCAAATCTTTAACGACTAAAAGCAGTCGATTGTAAGATGAAATACTATACCTCTGATGTGAATTGTGTTCTTTAGATATGGAGGTTTGTAATATATTTTTCATAAATAACTCCGAACAAAAAGGATGTTTGGTAAAAACTTAGTTAAAGCGGTAGGTTTTAGTAGACACCTACTCTTAATCGTAATCTTAACTTTGATGTTAAAAACTAAGAGATATTACGGCATTTTTTGTTCTCCTGTTTTCTATTTAGGAGTATAAAATATCTTTAAAAGCTAAGTAAATATTCTAGTTAAAGCTCGGTACTAATGGATTTTATGGTGTTTAATGAGACTGAGTGAGCGTGGCTAGCAAACTCGCTATTTAGGGGTAACAGAATGGAAGATGCGGATATTATTTACTCAAGGCAGACAAATTATTTGGCGATCGCCAAATAATACTCAAATCGCTCCCGGAGTTTTTCAACCGTTAGATTCTGAGTCCAGTACTCGACTAGAGCGTGACCAAATGCCCAGGCGTTGCGATCGGGTGAAGTGGAATTTTCTAGCAGTAGCGGCCAGAGGGATAGTAATTCAAAGTTGAGCGGGTTAGAGTTAGCTGTATTCAAGAGTGAGAAAAGCTCATAAGCCATTTGGAGTTTGCCAATCACAATTGGCAACTGTTCCACAGGAATTTGCTCTGCCAGAACATAGGCTAGGGTTGGAGATCCAGTTGATAGCGTAGAAACAAACTGGAGGACGGGACTTTTGAGCAATGCCGTTAGTCCCTGTGTTGTTGCCATCTGGAAGGTATAGTGGTCAATGATTTTGGCGGCGGCAACAGTACGGGCTTCGAGATTACGCAAAAAGCGGGCGAGACGGAGTTGTTTTGTAGGTGCGATCGCATCTACTAATCCTAGTGAAAGCGCCTCCACTCCCCAAGCAACTCGACCTGTTTTGCTGTCACCCGTAACCACTGGTAGAACTAGATTACAGAAGTTTCCCAATAATTTGGCGCGATACTCAGTAGCTTCCCGAATGGCAACTTCTTTTGGACGATCGCCCCATTCCCAATCATAAGGCGGTTGCCATTCACGGATGGGACGCAGCCGATCTACTTGAGTGACGATCGCGATTGCAGGTAAATCTGCAACTTCTGCTTTGATGTCTTGCAGAAAGTCTACATCCATTTGCAGAGCAGGATCGAGGGCAGGGGTGACTAACAGCAGCAAATCTGCATCGATAGCATAATCAAGCACCAGGTTTCGCAGATCGGCATGGTTGACTTGTTCGTAGCCGGGTGTGTCCAAAAGCGTCAAGGTTTCACCACTTTGAGTTTGCCATTGATAATTTTGAATGCGATCCGTACTGGGCAAAACATCAACGGCTGCTAAATCTGCCTGAAATAGCGTGTTAATCAAGCTACTTTTTCCTGAACCTGTGCGCCCCACCAGCAGAATATTCACGGGTTTTTGCTCAACTACCTCGGCTGGTTGAGCTTGAGTCAGTATTTCTCGCAGTGTTTGGGTTTTTACCTTGGGTAAAGTTGGTGTGGAGACTACGGTTGCTGAAACTGGTAATTTGCTACGTCCATAGAGGGCAATCGCTTGCCGACACAAGTTTTTCAGGGCAGCTTCCCGAAATAACTGGTTCAAATTTCCCAATAATTGCTGAGTTGCCTGGTTACTAGAACCCTGGCTGGCTTGTTTTGCCACCGCCGCCACCGGATTTAAAAGCCACTGTGCCCAGTTCCAAGCTTTCCAAAATTTTCGAGCCGATGGTTCCAACTTCCGGTAAACCTCATATCCTTGGTATGCTTGTCCAACCGTCACCTGATTAAGAACTGGGGATAATTTTTGCATCCACTGATCCATATCGTCCACCGTTCCCCGAATCAGTCCGTAAGCCTGGGGGACGTAAATATTCAGCAGGGGATATTGAATTTGAGGATTGTAGATATGAGCGATCGCTACAACTAAATCCTGGCATCGTGTCCAAAAGGTTTGCCAGTCTTCCCAAATGGGGCGATCGCTTTGTGACGCTTGTAGAATCTCTTGGAGTGCGGTTTCTGCAAGCTTTGTGACATCACTTCCTGCTGGTGGTCTAACTGTATCCTCTACTGCCGATTCTAATTCTTCTTGAACTTGAGCTAATACAGCTTCTACTTGATTAACAGCTGGTTGAGTCCATTTTACGAGTAGCCAGCGCCAACCAACGAATAAAAGGGTAAACACACCCCAAATCCAACTAATACCCCACGCATGAATTTGCGAACCGGCGGCTACCAGTAAGAAAATAATGATAAACGCGATCGGGATTGCCAAAACGACCCACTGCCACGGTTTTAATCGCACCATTACCCTATACCTGCTTTGGTTAGACTGCTTATATTCCCATTGTCGATCTAAATCTGGTGGTGAGTTGTGGATTAATGGGTGTATTAAAGTGTAGTAATAGCTTACACTAGCTGCGAGTTCATGTGATTTGTTGTGGTAGAAGTGGAGATTTGCCTACCTTTAAGATAATATTTACGTGAATAAATCACAAAAAAGTGCCTTGTGCGCCTTGAATTATGCTTGTAGATTTTACAGTCGAAAACTACCGATCAATTAAAGAACCTGTAACACTAAGTGCGGTTGCTCAAAAACAAAGCGATCGTCAGACAAGCCAAAACAGCAAACGCAAACGAGTGAAGTCAGATCATGAAATTACACCTGGATATCATGTTGAAGGGTGGGATATTGAGCTTTTACCTGTTCTGGCAATTTTTGGAGCTAACGCATCAGGCAAGAGTAATGTTATCCAAGCTCTCGATTATTTATTGCTTATTATGGTTCACGGCACACAGGAAGCGATGCAATTCCAGAGTATTTTAAAATATGCAAGACTAGATACTTTTAAATTAGATAATATCTCTGCTCAAAAACCTACAAAATTTGAATTAAGAACTTTATTTAAAAATAATATCTACACCTATTCTCTGGTAATTAATCAAAATCATATTATCTCAGAAAAATTAGACTATTCTTTAAATACAACTAAGCGTCTGCGTCGTTTGTTTTCACGTCAATGGGATGAGAATAGCAAAAAATTTATATGGAAAACTGGTGAAGATTTTGCTGGGCCTCATAATCAACTTCAGTCTAATATTAAAGAAACTGAGTTATTTATTAGCACATTAGCAAAACTAAAAGTTGATATAATTCAACCTCTCTTATATTGGCTATTAGGTAGCTGGCGTGGAGTTAATTTAGGAAGTGGAAATTTCACTCTTGAATTGATTACGGCACTACAAGCTCAAGAGTCTTCTCTAATTAACGATATACTCAAACACGCACTAGAGATTGTACAAAAATTTGACACAGGACTATCTGGAATCAAGATGAATAAATCTGAGAAAGGATTAGAATATAAAATATATGCTTTACATAAAACCATTGATGGTAAAGACATTATTTGGTCTTTTGAAGAAGAATCTCTAGGAACCCAAAGATTATTTGGTTTAGCATTTCAGATAGTAGTAGCTCTGGCGAAAGATGGTCTAATAATTGTCGATGAATTAGGTACAAATATTCATCCTAATATTGTAAGAAGTATTATTAGAAGATTTCAAAATGTCAAAACAAATCCAAAACACGCTCAACTGATTTTAACTAGTCATGATAATACCTTACAAAGAAACAACTTATTACGCCGTGATCAAATTTGGTTTACACAAAAGCGCCCTGATCAAAGCACTGAGTTGTATCCTTTGACTGATTTCCATGTGCGAAATGATTTGGCAATTGATAAAGCTTATTTAGATGGTCGTTTTGGAGCCGTTCCGTTTCTCCCATCTGAAGAGGAAATGATTTTACAGGGTGATGAGCAGTGCCAAGAAAGTTAAATCGTCACGCACCTAGCAGGAATATTGCTCAGAAAATACTAATTGCTTGTGAAGGAAGTAAAACAGAACCAATTTATTTCAATAGTATCCGCAATGAATTACGTTCATCAACTTTAGATATTATTGTATTGCCTCATCAAAACAAAACTGATCCACGTAGCATTATTGAAAGACTCATCGAAGAACGACAGCAGAGGAAAGATAACCAGCAATGGAGTAAAGAAGATGAGGCTTGGGCTGTTTTTGATGGAGATGAGCATATTGAAAAGAGTCTGGAAAATTGGCAAAGTGCAATAAATCGGGCTACAAGCCAAAAGATTAATCTCGCAATTACAAATCCTTGTTTTGAACTCTGGTATCTAATTCACTTTCAAGACCATTTTGCACAAATCAATCGTGACAGGTTAGTTAATTTACTCGGCAAGCATATACCCAACTATGACAAATCAATGTGCTTGTATCCAAAACCATTGAAATCATTAACTGAACAAGCGATTCAACGTGCTGAGAAGATGGCAAAGCAGATAGAACGGAATGAATTATCTGAGCATTCAAATCCCTGCTGTAGAGGCTTGCCTAAACTGATTAGTAGTTTATTAAGCTTAGATAATAGTTAGAAAAGTTTATCTATATTACTTAATTGTACAGAATAAACGCTAGTTAAATTCAGCTTAAAAAACTAAAATTAACAGGCTTATGATAAATATTGTTTAAGTTGAAGCACAATCTAGATAAAATTTTCTCGCTTTTGATCAAAAAATTTTTTTTCGATGAAGCTTACTTCACAAACTTGGGAATAATAAACTGTGCCTGAGAAAAATTTTAAATAAATCTCAGCGCATTAGGTGTGTTTTTATCGGCGCTTCAAGGAGCAAGTTGTTAATGAAAGTAAGTTCATCAGGGATTAAGCTAGGTTGTGCAATTCTTAGTGGCAGTTGTTTAGCAGCAGTGACGATCGCTTTAAGTGGAGCAAGTGCTTTTGCTGCTCAATTCATCATAATTGAAAGCACTGGCACATTATCAGGAACAATCGAACTTCCCAGAAATAATCCGAATTTCAATAACAGTATTACTCGTATTGATACGGATGACACTGGAACTTATTACCGGAACTTAGGTACTAACAATAATCCTAACTATGTTCCTGTATACCAGTCAGACTATTTGCAGGTAGAAACGCGCTCTGATGGAAGTCTGCATTACTTTGTTGACTTTAAAGGTATTCCCTTTGTCTCGTTCGATGGTGTTCTCACATCGCCGGTTCTCTCTGATGGTCAGTTGACACCCTATAAATACCAAGGACAATTAGCAGGAACCAAATTTCAAGGAGTAGTTCAGGATGAATTTAATTTCATAAAAGCCTTATACGCTGGTACTGTCACCGATCCAGACACCGGAAAGCAGTATCAGGGCACTTTTGAAGTAAGTGGATATGGAGTGCGATATAGCGATCGCAATGGTAACTCAACTCCCACAGTCTTTGATTTCCAGTCTGATATCCCAGGTTCGCCAACTGTAACATCCTTGAACATCACTAACGCTACCCTGGCCAATTTAAGAATCAAAGTACCTATTTATGAAACTTCTATTCCAGAACCCGCTAGCGTTATGGGCACTTTTTTGGTAGCTGGTTTTGGTATGGTTTTGAAAAGAAAAAAACACATCTACCCTAAGAAGATGTTTTGAAAGTATTGTATGACTAAGAGTTATTACTACACAAAGCTGAGTCCATCTCCTGAAATAACCAAAACCAAGGTTTTTCTAACTTATAGAGTTGGGTAAGTAAGGTTTCATGTAGCTGTGACTTAATAGTTGCCCAGGTGAGTAATAAATTAAACTTTAAAAACATCTTCTATGAAGATGTTTTTAAGGTGAAAAGCTGGTAAGTTTTATAATCACACAGGATAGTTTTAAAAACGAGCCGAACTAGCAAAAGTCCGGCTCGTTTTTAATCAATCATCTATACGCAGTAGCTTGCGGTAAAATGGTTGTGAAAAATCGGTCAAGCGATGGCGTTTATAGTTGTCCATAACTTCAATTAAAAAATTAATAAACTCGAAACTAGCCATCATTAGTTCGTAACTCAAGTCAGCATTGCCATCAAACTGAATTCGGCAACGGGTTAAGTCAGAGGGTAAAGTAGCAACATTCCAAGATGCGACAAAGGGGACATGTTCACTAGCTTCTATCTTCCGGTGTCCCTCCAAAACCCCTTTTTGATAAAGACTGATGGCATAGGGTAAAAAATTGCGCTTAGTGCCTTGGACGTAAGGTAAGTAAACACTGGCTTGTTGTTGATTAGCAGGCTGGAGTTGCTCAATAGACATGGTTAAATATTCCTCAAGTTAGTTGGCAACTAGGGATATTAGTGGATGTTAGTAGTGTTCCCAAAAGATGTGTCTAAAGCACATGGTAGAAAGAGAGTGGGAATTGGAAATTGGGCATAAGTTATTCTCCTTGCCTCCTCTGCCTCCCCTGCTCCCCTGCCTCCCCGCGCCCTACCCCTCTGCCTCTTCTCATATTCCATAAATGAAGTTACTGCTAAGAAATATTAAAATTTCGGTTACAATAAGGCTGCATTAACTTTGATCGCAGCTGGGCGCAATAACATAACATGAAAAACCCACACTATAAATTTGTGGGTGTTATTATTGCTTTTTCTTCCAACAATAAGCTGCTGTCACCTTGGTATCACTTTGCCTAAACCGGAATTCTCATTAGAGAAAGTCTGGCTCTACAAGCTTCCTGCCCAAGTGGGTATAAAAGGAATCAAGCCTCTGTCTAAGAGTAGCAAACGTGGTTAATGCTAAGTAATTACCCAGAGTGACAGTGACAACAAAAGTAGTCCCGGCGGCTTTTGGCTTAGGGATAGCGGGTATTGCAGTTTGCCCATTCCGATTAAAATCGGGAAAAGTAGCTTAGGGATATTTGTCCGTAAAATTACTAACTGTAGACAAATACTGGTTTTTGAATCAAGCAACCTAACCTATGCCAGCGAATTCCTGGCCCGAAGAAGATTCTTATCAAGAGCTTGATCCGCTCAACTCCTTGTTGTCTGACCTATCAGTAGATGAGGAGTCAGTGTTAGAGACAGATCCTATGTCTCTACCATCCCGGTTTCAAGGTCGTAGAGGCAAAGCAGCTCTAGTCTTGACTATCGTCTGGAGTGGCACGATCGCTCTACATTTAGTTTCTTGGGCTTCCATATTTATTCTAGGACTGACCACCATTCTAGGATTTCATGCCTTGGTGGTCGTGTTTACTAAATCCCGTCGCTATCCAAAAGAAATACAGGGAGATTTGCCCTTTGTATCTGTATTAGTGGCTGCGAAAAATGAAGAAGCAGTAATTGCAAAATTAGTCAAAAATCTTTGTAACCTGGAATATCCAGGTGGGCAGTATGAAGTATGGATTATTGACGATCACAGCAGTGATAGCACGCCACATTTATTAGCAGAACTAGAACAGAAACACGAGCAACTGAAAGTATTAAGGCGTTCAGCAGAAGCTAGTGGCGGCAAATCAGGGGCGTTAAATCAGGTGTTGCCTCTGACAAAGGGCGACATCATAGCAGTATTTGATGCTGATGCCCAAGTGACACCAGATTTGCTGCAACAGGTAATACCTTTATTTCAGAGAGAAAAGGTGGGGGCGGTGCAGGTGCGAAAAGCGATCGCCAACGCTAAAGATAATTTTTGGACTAAGGGGCAAATGGCCGAAATGGCCCTTGATACCTGGTTTCAGCAACAGCGCACTGCCCTTGGTGGTATTGGCGAACTGCGGGGTAATGGTCAATTTGTCCGGCGTTCAGCCTTGGAAAGCTGCGGTGGCTGGAATGAGGAAACTATTACCGATGATTTGGATTTGACAATCCGCTTGCATTTGGATAAATGGGATATTGAGTGTGTTTTCCATCCAGCAGTGCAAGAAGAAGGTGTGACAAATGCGATCGCACTTTGGCATCAACGCAATCGTTGGGCAGAAGGCGGTTATCAACGCTATCTGGATTATTGGGATTTAATTCTCAAAAACCGGATGGGAACGCGCAAAAGCTGGGATTTGCTGATTTTTATGCTGATTATGTATATCTTACCTACAGCAGCAGTACCAGATTTGTTAATGGCGATCGCGCGTCATCGTCCACCAATGTTAAGTCCCATTACAGGCTTGTCCGTTACCATGTCGATGGTAGGGATGTACACAGGTCTAACGCGCATACGTCAAGATCAGAAATTCTCACTTTCAACATATCTTCTGATGCTAGTGCAAACCCTGCGTGGCAGTTTATATATGTTGCACTGGTTAGTTGTCATGAGCAGTACTACTGCCCGGATGTCGGTAAGACCAAAGCGCCTAAAATGGGTGAAAACTTTGCATACGGGGCATGTGGAATAGCCCCTTTGGGGAATTAAAAATTAAAAATTAAAAATGCAAAATTACCAAAAATAATTTTGCATTTTTTTATTCATCATCAACTTCTGATTCTTCTACCCACTCAGGTGTAGTTATGGAATCGGAGAATTCTGTTGAATCCTCAGTAAAACGGATAATTTGTCCGTTGAAGAATTCTGCTAGACGTTGAGCTGCGATCGCAACTTCATCAATTTCCCAATCAGGTGCGGGTGTTCGCTGTGGCGGTGGAGGCAAAGTTTGCGCCCCATTTCTATTTGCCCCATTTCCATTTACTCCATTTCCATTTACTCCATTTCCATTTACTCCATTTCCATTTACTCCATTTCCATTTTTTGCTAGCGGCTCGGTTCTTAGTGGCGCTGGCGTTGCTGGCTGTGGTACTGGCGCTGGAGAAATTTGCTGGTTGTAACTAGGAGTAGCTGGTTGCTGAACGCGACTAGAGTCTTTTGGCGGAGGATTTTTTTTAGCTGAAGTGGAGTTTGAAGAAATTCCCTTTTCTATATTTATCTGGATTTCACGCTGGAAAGTCTGCTGGAAAGCTTCCGTAATCATCGGTAGATAAGATTTACCCTTGTCATACCATGCCTGTTTGATAGCAATTCGAGCCATAACACCGTCGAATTCTATAAGTTGGCTCATTTGACGCAGCATTTCTTGCCTTGATTTTGGCTGGAGGTTAGCCAGCACCTGTTGCCAAACCTGAGTTAAATCATATTGTGCTTCTCCAACAACTTCTGATGTTACTGCTTCAACGCTCGCAGGCAATACGGTTACAGGTTCTGGGGTTGGTGGTGAAACTGAGTTAGGAGCAGAATTGTGATTTGTTTGCTGTTCAACTGCGCCAGATGAAGTGACAGGCTGATTTTGGGCAATCGCTACATGATGGTTTGTAGTCACTGAGCCTTGTCGAAGTGTAGAATTATGATTTGTTTGCGGTTCCGCTACCGGTAAAGAAGAGACTGCATGATTTTGGGTAACTGCTGGAGGATAGCTTGGAGATACAGCAGGTGGGTTAACTCGCGGCGCGATATTTGGAACTTGTGGTTGAATATTTGCCGTCGCACTGGGTAACAATCCTAGTAATGTTACTTCCAACCATAAACGCGGCTGGGTGCTGTTTTTAATTTGTACTTCAGCTTTTCGTAGGTGTTCCTGTCCCGCCAAAATCATGGTCATATCGAAGTATTGAGCAAACTCAACCAACGCCGTCCAGGTTTGCTGAGTACAAGCAACCAAATCGTGGCGGTTGGGTGCTGTTTTGGCTATGAGTAAATCGCGGTAGAATGCAGCGAGATTTTGCAGAAGAGTTAGGGGTTCTCGACCACGATCAAGAATTTTGTGGGTACTGTCAAGAACTGCTTCGGGTTTATCTTGAGCGATCGCATTTAGAAGTTCCAGCAAGTCCTGTTCGCTTACCGTCCCGACCAAATCCCAAACTCTATCTGGTGTCACTTCACCCGCTAACAAACCCAATTGATCGAGCAAACTTTCGGCATCTCGCAACCCTCCCTGAGAAAGTTGGGCTACCAGGGTTACAGCTTCGGGTGAAATATAAATGCTTTCTTTAAAGGCGATCGCACTTAAATGCTTAACCATCACCTCTAATTGAATACGTCTAAAATCAAACCTTTGACAGCGCGAAATAATCGTTGGTAACACCCGTTGCGGGTCTGTTGTCGCCAATACAAAAACTACGTGTCTCGGTGGTTCTTCTAGGGTCTTAAGTAGCGCGTTGAATGCCTGAGTACTGAGCATGTGGCAATTATGTACCAAAAGCCCGTTTGCTACAAAGTTATGATTATCTGCTACTTCAATGTCATAAACTCGCTCAACCCCAGCGAGGTGAACAGATTCGACTGTCTCCAAACTTGTAATCCATCGAGGGAATGGAATATTGTTTAAGGTCTGCGAGCCATTTTCTACTGGTGCTTGCGCCCATCTGAATGTAGTGGTATATTTTGCCTGTACTACTTCTGGTATAAAACTTTGTTGCGGCTGAATATCCCATTGCTGTAAGCCAACTGGCGATAAGTTGATTTTCTGCGCCGGAGAATCCTTCTGTATGCAATTGAATTTGTGGACTTCCTTGTGGACTGAGACTGAGTGAGCCATCATCCATGTACCACCAAGCAAGTCCTTCTGGGGTAATTCGATTAAGCCAGTCCATAGAGACGAGCTTTTTATCCCCATTTGGTTTAACGATTTCCAAGACATCTTTGAGTTGGGGATGACAAGCGGTGTTACAGGTAACTGATATGTTTCCGTATCCTTTGTTACCTGTAATTCGCAGTTTTGGACGCAATTCTTCAAGGCGATAAGCTTTGTATTCCAACCATTCTTGCTGCTTTTCTGAGTGTGTCCAACACAATCTGGGGAATCTGCTGTATTTATTGGGATAACTGATAGAGCAATCTCCAAGTAAGGTTCCGTAGATAAGTCCAAGTGCGTTTGGCTGGATAACTGCCGCATCCGCAAGGAATTTTTCTGTTCTAAGTTCCCAGATTCCGTGTCCTTTTTTATATGGATGTTTTTCCCAACGAGACTGGATGCTGATGATTCCTCGTCCTTTTTTTTGTAAAAAGGTTGGGATATCGAGCTTTTCTCTGCACCCGCAAGCACAGAAGGGTCGGAGTAATTCGGCTTGTTTAAGGATAGATTCCAAGTCGTATGATTTTTGCCCAGATGTATTGCCTTTAAATTGGTGTCCCCTAACAAATCTTCGGGTGCGTCCATCGATACCAAATTTGTAAATGAGGATGCCGCATCCACATTCACAGGGGATAGTATCTTCACTCCTTCTTTTACGTCCTTTGCTTGTAGCCATCCCTGATTTGTCCTAATTAAATGATTACCCGTACATCTAATTTCTCGATTAGTTGTTTTGATAACCAGGGTTTGTCTTTCCCCTTGATCTAACCACCTGACAACTTTCTTGAATTCCCACTTACCTAATGAGTCGTTGTAACTCAGAACCTTCTTGTCTTTAATTTTGGGATCATCAATTCTTTGAAGTCCCTCATCAGTCAAAACCAGAGAATCTCCAGTTAGGCATTCATCTATTACATAAACCTTGTAACGACACTGCACAGGGGCAAACTGGGCTTTTTCAATCAACTCGCGGATATTATCGACACCAGTGTTACTAGCAGCATCGATTTCAATTACATCTAAGGCGTAACCCTTGGTGATTCCTTGACAAACATCACACACGCCGCAGGGTTCAGCAGTGGGCCGATCGCTTTTGAGACAATTGAGAGATTTAGCTAAAATCCGGGCACTAGAAGTTTTCCCCGTACCTCTTGGCCCTGTAAATAAATAGGCGGGGGCAATTTTGGATGTGCCGATCGCATTCGTGAGGGTGGTAGCGATCGCCTCTTGTCCCACCAGTTCAGCAAAACTTTTGGGGCGATATTTGTGGTGCAGGGGTTCGTAAGACATGGAAAAATAGACTTCAATGCCTTTCAACGTTAATTAGTAGCACCGAGTCGAGTTTGGGATTCAATTATTTTAAACTCTCGTACCTGCTTTGTTTATCGATGTTGCCATAGCGCTTACACTCAACTAATGCCGTCAATTTTGGCACTCAGGAAAGCAAGCAACTAGATCATAATTCTTTACTATGATTTCAACATCAATGTATCGGAATTATAGCATAGCATTTAGTACATTTGTTCTCATCAAAAGTAGGAAGTAGGGAAAAAAGAACTAATGACAAATGACAAAGAACTAACGCTATAGTCCAGTGCGATCGCTACAATTTTAGGATAAGCAAAACTCGATGGTGCAGCAGATGCTCAAGCGGCTATTTCAATGGCTCAAAAAGCTTTTTCAGAGCTTGTTCGGTGGAAAACAGAATGTCTCAAAATCTAGGGGGAATATCCCAAAAGAACCAGCCCCACCCCTAAGCGATACGGATCTTGAATTTCTCTTCACCGAGCTGTTGCAAGGAGTACATCAAGCACGAGGGGAAGCCTGGGCGCAAAAGTGGCTGCATAATATTGAACATCGGATTACAACTGAAGATTGGGTTCAGTGGTTAGGGCGCTTTAGTGAAAAATTGCTAGCATCACCGACACCGAATAACGAAATAGCCGCACGGTTAGTACAACTCGGTGAGTTGGACATTGGAGAAATCGGAGATGTTGCCCATAGTATTGGAATGCAGTTGTTGACGCGCAATCAAGGCGAACCAATTTGGGAATATGAAGGGCCAGACGCTTTTAGCACGACTTTACAATCTGAGACGACCGCCCCCATATCAGAGTCAGCAGATGCGCCAGAGAATCTCCCAGAGGGAGAATATCAAACTGTCACCCTAGAAGAGTTGTTTGTAATGTTGCAAGAGGATGAAAACTTACGCCAGCAGATTGCCCAACAGCTTGCCGTTGAGACAGACGATCCACAACTGCTTGTCCAGGCATTGATCAATCAATTGTATCCTGCCGGTCAATCGACTACAGAGCAAACAGAAAATTAGTCGAATCGGGAATTGTAACGTTGTAATGCTTTACTCTTGAATTTTGGTATATTTTTTGCTAACCTGCGACGGAAGCGCTGTCCTAATCTAATGGATTTTTACGTAATTGATGATTTTTTTAACACAACGATGGCTACAATCTAGAAAAACAAAATCCAATAGTGTGGCAGATGCTCAGGCGGATATCGCAGTCGCTTAAAAGGCTTTTAAAGCGCCTCATTGAAAGTAAGCAGGCTAGTTCTCTCAAGGGTGCGAGAGGACACAATCTGGTGGAGGTACTACCAGAACTAACCAATGCTGATCTGGAACAATTGTTTATCCAATTGTTAGAAGGCGTGCATCAAGCACGAGGACGACAGTGGGCATTGAGGTATCTGCAACGGGTTGAAAATCGGATTCCGGCTGAACGCTGGATAGATTGGTTGGTGATGTTTGGCGAAAGCTTACTAGCTTCACCTGCACCGAATCCTCTTTTAGCATCACAAATGGTGCAATTGGGGGAACTTGGTGTTGGCAGAATTGGAGATGTTGCTTATGACATTGGCATCCGCATGATGCAAAACTCACCTACACACATAGAGGATGAGGAGAATTATCCAGAAGCGGACTTAGAAATTACTCCTGAACAATATGGGGTAGAAATCGCTCCTGGGGAAGAACTGATCGGCAATTTAGACGAGCAGTTATGGGAGCATGATGAGCCAGATGTCATAGAAACTACTCCTGGGGAAGAACTGATCCGTAATTTAGGCGAGCAGTTATGGGAGTATGATGAGCCGGATGTCGTAGAAATAACTCCTGGGGAAGAACTGATCCGCAATTTAGGCGAGCAGTTATGGG
The DNA here is from genome assembly GCF_015206985.1 of Nostoc sp. LEGE 12447. NCBI lineage: Bacteria > Bacillati > Cyanobacteriota > Cyanophyceae > Nostocales > Nostocaceae > Nostoc > Nostoc sp. LEGE 12447. The sequence continues at coordinate 142,791 of NZ_JADEXT010000003.1, forward strand.
AGTATGATGAGCCAGATGTTGTAGAAATCACAACCGATGAAGAAATTATCCCAATTTCGCCTGGGCAAGAGCTAATTCGTAGCTTAGGTGAGCAGTTATGGGAATATGATGTGCCAGCTGTTGAACCAATCACCTCAGCATCTGAAAATGTCTCTTTTGAGGAAAGATTCACCGAAAATTTAGAGGAACTGGTATTGGAGTATGAAAGGGAAGAAGCCCAAGCCACAATACTCGAAAATCTCCCTCTCCCCGCAAAGGAAGATTCAATCACCTCATTAGCCCAACTGAGGTTCGATGATGAAGAAGTTGTTCAAAGTACAACAGGAGTAAATCTCCTTTCTACTAGGCCAAGAAGTGAATTAACAACTTCTCCCTCAGTGGAAAACTGGGATAGCGCTTTGACAAATTTAGAGCCAAATGTAGCTAATACATTAGATGAGTTGTGGGTGAAATTGGATCAAAGTACCAATTTAGTCCAGCAACTTGCTTCTAACTTGGCAGTTCAAAGCAGTAATTCTCCCGGCATTATTGAGCGACATAGCGATAATCCGATTACCAACGCTCAAGGATGGTTTTACCAAGGTCTAAGCCAAGCGAAAACAGGTGATTTGTTAGGCGCGATCGCATCTTACGATCAAGCTATTGAACTTCAACCAGAAGTCTCAGAGTATTGGTTTAATCGAGGCTTGACACTGTTCCATTTAGAACGTTTTGAAGAAGCGATCGCATCTTACGAAACCGCCATCGAACTAAAACCCGACTTCTACAAAGCTTGGCACAACCGGGGTGGAACTCTCGGAGAATTGGGATATTTTGAAGAAGCGATCGCTTCTTTTGACAAAGCTATAGAAGTCAAGCCAGACTACCAAGAAGCTTGGTCTAGCAAGGGTTTGGCGCTACTGAAGTTAGGTTGGCTACCAGAAGCTATTTATAGTTACGATCAAGCACTGCATTTGGAACCAGAAGACCAGGAAAATTGGTATCACCGAGGGATAGCCCTAGCTGTAGGCGAACAATTTGCAGAGGCGATTATATCCTACGACAAAGCCTTAGAAATTAACCCAGAGTACCACGAAGTTTGGATAGACCGGGGTGTAGTGCTGTTTAATTTAGGAAGGTGGTCAGAAGCGATCGCCTCCTGGGATAAAGCCCTTTCAGTTCAAGCCGACTTCTACTTAGCTTGGTACAACCGAGGTATAGCATTAGACAACTTAGGTCGTCGCCAAGAAGCGATCGCTTCCTATCGCCAAGCGATTGCCATCAAACCCGACTTCCACCTAGCTTGGTATAATCAGGCAGTAGCGCTGTTTTATTTAGAACAATTTGCCGAAGCGATCGCTTGTTATGATCACGCTTTGGAAATTAAACAAGATTATTGGGAAGCTTGGATTGGTCGGGGAACTGCGATCGGTAATTTAGTAAATTCTGACGCATTGCTGAATTTGTCGAGTAATATAACGGCGGCAAATCCCGCCCTACAACAGGGCGGCTACGAAGGAAAATTAGCCAGCTACGAAGAAGGGTTAAAACATCTACGGACAGATACCCATCCAGAAGGTTGGGGTAGATTGCATTTAGCGATCGCTAATACTTATTACGATCAAGGCAAAAAACATCCCAATCCTCGCGATTATTGGCGCAAAGCTGCATCTGAGTACCATCAGGCTCTGTTAACCCTGACACTAGAATATTTTCCCCTGTTCCACCTAGAGGTTTTGCAATCTCTCAGCAAAGTACTGATGGGTTTGGGACAAACAACACAAGTTCAAGAATTGCTGCAACGCGGTACAGATTTATTGCGACAATTGCTGAGTGAAGAAACTCGCTCAGACGAAAGTAAAAAACAGCTAGCTTTGAAATTTGCAGGCTTTGATCAATTGGCAGTTGATTTAGCAGTAGAGTCTGGTGATTTAGTTGAGGCTTGGGAAATTGCTGAACAAGGCAAAAATGCTTGTTTGAACTGGCTACTTTCGGGCTGGAATAATAATATTTACTCGCCCTATTATGGTGCAATTCAACAACTATTTAATCCTACAACAGCAATTATTTACTGGCATATTAGTCCAGTCGCCCTACATACTTTCATTCTCAAAGACCAAGCGCCATCACCGATTCTCCTGTTTACACCCATGCAAGATACAGGGGCAATACCTTTAGGAGAAGACGCTATTCGTCTCAATGAATTGCCGCTACCTGAAGCAGTGCAACGCCTAATTGAATTTGAAACTTGGCTAGAAGATTGGCATCAACAATACCAAGAATATCGCACCACAGCCCAAGACAAAGAAAGTAAAAGCCAGCATTCTTGGCGAGTGGATATGGAACAGAAGCTAGTGCAGTTGTATGGCATCTTGAATATTTCCACAATTGCCCAAGAACTCGAAGGCATCACCCAACTGGTTTTAATTCCTCACCGCGACTTGTACAGATTGCCCATTCATACCCTTTTCCATCTTTCTTCCCCATCCCAGGAAGAGTTGCCGAATGTGGAGTCTAATTTCACCGTCACCTATTTACCTAGTGCCCAAATAGGTTTATCAATAAGAACTGAAGATATTTGGCAATGGCAAAATCAGTTATTGCTCAGTGTTGAACATCCTGAAAGTGCAGGTTATCCTCCACTAAAATTTGCCAAACTCGAATCTGAAGTTGTGAGCCAGATGTTCAATAATATCCAACGAATTCAGGGAGCAGAAGCTACAAAAAATATTGTTGAAAATGCCTTGTTTGATAATTACAACATTTTTCATTTTACAGGTCATGTCACTAATAATTTAGCTGAACCCAAAAAGTCAGAATTAGCATTAGCAGGTGAAGAAAAACTGACTCTAGATGAAATCTATCACCAAAATCTATCAACTTACAACCTGATTACTCTCTCTGCGTGTGAAAATTTAAGTACTAGTAACCACACTATCAGCAGTGAATATGTGAGTTTAGCCAGTGGTTTTGTAAGTCAGGGTGTGCCTCATATAGTTAGTACTCTCTGGAGTGTAGAATCTTCAGCTAGTGCCTTGGTAATGATAGAGTTTTATCGGAGATTACAGTCTAATAAATCAGCAGTTACTGCCTTAGCGGAAGCAACACGGTGGCTGAAAGAACTAACTGCTGGAGAACTAACAAAATGGTATGAAGATATTTTGAATAATCTGCATCCTGAAGAATTACGCATTCAAACTTATTTAGCGACGCAACTATATAGAAATAGTAAAATGGCATCAGATAAAAATCTTTATAATCATCCTTACTACTGGGCAGCATTTACGATTACGGGTAAGCCTAATTAATACTTTGAGGTAGGGGCAATTCATGAATTGACCCTACCTCAAAATTTTTACTTTTAGTTTATAAACCTTTGAATTAACCTCAATCTAACTCTCTGCGTCCTTCCAATGCCCTTGCCAGGGTCACTTCGTCGGCGTATTCCAAATCACCACCTACAGGCAAACCAAAGGCAATCCGCGTCACCTTGGTAAACGGTTTCAGTAGCTGACCTATATATAGTGTTGTTGTTTCCCCTTCTACACTCGGACTAATTGCCAAAATCACTTCTTGAGGTTTTTGCTGATTTACCCGTCGCTGCAAAGCCAGTATATTCAACTGTTCTGGCCCAATTCCATCAATTGGAGAAATTACCCCACCTAAAACGTGATATTTGCCTTTGTATTCGCGGGTTTTTTCCAGCGCAATTACATCGCGGGGATCTGCTACGACACAGATAGTATTGTTGTCACGGTTAGCATTGCGGCAGATTTCACAGACAGGTTCAGCAGATAAGTGGAAGCAAACAGAACACAAGCCTATCTGTTTTTTGGCTTCAATTAAAGCTTGTGCCAAAGCTTCTACTTCTGCTTCTGGACGCTTCAAAATATGCAAAGCCAGTCTTTGGGCAGATTTAGGGCCAACTCCCGGCAGGCGTTGCAATTGCTCAATTAACCGTGCTAAAGGGCGTGCGTAAACCGTTGTCTTATCTCCAGAATGTTTTACTTTAACTATGATGACATTTTTCAGGTACTTCCATCTGTCTGGTATGGCGTTTATTATGGAAGCTTTTGAGCCTATCAAGTTGGCGAGGTTAACTGTGAAGTGCGATCGCTTACTTTAATCAATGTAAAATTTAGTCTGTAATTTAGTTGCCTAGTAAATACACGCACATACAAATATTTATGTGTATATTTTATTTACATCTGAATAATTTTTATTTATTGGGGTGATAGCTATTTTGTAGAAGTGGCTCACATTCAACAAAACAATACGTTTGATTTTAGACAATTAATCTAGCAATGACACCTTAGCGTAGCGAGGCAAAGTCCAGCCAAATTAAATTTTGCATCTTCCGAAATAGCCTATTTCAGAATTGTATTTAAAATGTGTAACCTCAATTAATTCAAACAAAATAGATGAATTGTTGATTGAGTATTCTCAGGAGTTTATGTTAGAAAGAACACTTGTACTTACTTTGATCGGTATGATTAGTCTGCAATATTCATCCAATTTATTCAGATAATCATCCAAAAAATAGATTAGTACATCTTTTAAGTTGCACGAATCTAACAAACAAGCACGATTTTATACATTAATCTATCTCCTATGATTGCCCTAACAAAGACATTATTAAAAACAGTATCAGAACCAGAACAGCTAGAGAATATTGATTTACTTAACTCAAAGCGAGCTAATTTTTTACAAGAAGTAATTGAAGGCTTAGAAGACGGTATATTAATTTTAAGCCAAACTGGTGAATTAGTACATAGTAATGCGTCTGCTAATCGCCTTTGTTGCCAATTCAATCAAGACAATTTTAACCCGAATTTTGTACCGCCAGCTATCTGGAATCTTTGTGAATCTTTACTCAGTAGCCGATATTTGTTTTCTGATAAACTTCTGATTTTGTCGGATGAAATTGTACTTGATAAATCAAATATTTTTCGGATTAGGGTGAGACTGCTAGATTTAGATGGGTTTGAAGTGCCTTGCTTATTAGTTACTATAGAAAACCAATATGAATCTGTAAAAAATGTAGCACTCACTGAAGTTAAAAAATTTGACCTTACGCCACGAGAAGCGGAAATTTGGTTTCTCTATAGAAGTAACTACAGCTACAAAGAAATTGCTATGAAGCTTTACATCACCATAAACACCGTGAAGAAGCACATGAAAAACATTCACACTAAGCGACAAGCAAGCTTTTCTGATAATTGAATGATAGGACGGTAATAAAAATCGATTCGTAAAATTCAATAGATTATTAAATTATTAACCTATTATCCACAAACAAGTATTTTATGAATCAATCTTTGATTGTTCTTTAAATAAAAAATACTAGCCCTTGCTTTCATACAAGGGTAGTTATTTTAACCTCTATCCTGCCTAATTTTAGTGTTGATGCAGATTTTAACTAAGGAGAATCAGGGGTTTTTTGCAGACGTAATAAGGTATTGTAAACCTGCTGTTTTAAAAGATCGTTATTTTGTAGTTCTATAGTGATTTTGTTAAACTGATCAATGCTCAAACCATTATCTTGAACAATTTTTTGAGAGTTATTACAGTAATTTACTGCGATATCTTGAGCCTTTCTCGGAAGACCGTTTATGCTGTTAGAATCGTTACAAACAATTTTGGGAACTTCTCCATTGCCAATCAGGTTTTTAATAGTTTCAAAAGCCTTTTGACGTGCTGGTTCCATTGCTAGCACTGCTTGAGCGTAGCTGTCAATTTGAGTATTGTTAGCTATTGGTGATGCAGTTTGACCATAAGCTTTTGAATTAACTGAAAAAGCGTTGGAAATGACACTCGCAGTAGCGATCGCGCCGAAAAAGAATGATTGGCAAAGGATTCGCTTTCGGCTGGATCGGGAAAAGAAATTGGAAATTTTATTCATATAGTGTGTGACACAAAACTACATCAGGGATATTATAAGAACTTTGAATTATTTTCGGAGTTGGAAGTTCCAGCAACTGTTCAATACATCAAGTTTTTATATTTGATTGTCAACTTCCTTGGCATACTTGACAAAGTTCGATGACTTTAGTCTGAAAGGTTGACATTTCTGATGCTCCTTGCTTAAGGCTCACTTCTAATTCCAATAGTAGAGGTAAGCAGGAGATTAACTGTTGCACAGAAAGCAGTTTGATTTCTTGTTGTAAGAAGTAGATCCGCTTGGGATTACCGATATCAGCAGCACTAGCGATCGCTTGTTGGTTGCGCTCACCACTTTCTATCATAATCTTGACCCATAGCCAGGTGCGAAATTGTCCAATCAATGTGGCCACTATCCGTAATCCCGGCTCGGAAGCATTGATCATATCTGCCAAGGTTGTCAAAGCTTTCGCTGTATCTCCTATTCTGATTGCTGCTGCTAATTGTAAACTATTTTGAGTAGTATTTCTTACTAACTTTGTAACGGTATCTACGTCTAAAGGCTTATTGCTACCGTGGGCATATAACCGTAATTTCTCTATTTCATTGTAGAGCAATCGCGTATCATTTCCGACGGATTCTGCCAACAGTTGGGCAGTATTGGCAGTCAGTTTTACGCCCACAGTCTGGGCTACTTGATTAACAGATTGCACTAGTAATTCGGTTTTCCAAGGGGGGATGAGGGGAAATTCTCGGAATTCGGTAGCAAATTGTTTTAACAATTTCGTGGATTTGAGGCGTTCATCTGGCTTGTTGCGGCTGCTGAGTAATAAAAATGAGTTTTCGGGAATGACAGATAGCGATCGCACCAGTTCCGCTAAGACATTCTCTGGACAGTGCTGACACAGGGTTGTATTTATCAGCCATACCAAGCGCCCACCAGCGCCGAAAGTGGGTGTCATCACCTGATTTAACCCCTGGATAGCAGCATCAGCTTGATCTGGGGTGAATGCAGTGTAATTAAAACTTATCCAATTGGGATCGAGAACGCGATCGCGCAAAACAGCGATCGCCTTTTCCATCGCAAAATCATCTTCACCCCAGTAAACATAGATTGGCATAGATAAACCCCTCACCGATGGGCATTGGAGAAGAATTCTTAAAACTTTTAACTCCTAACTACTAACTTCCTCAGCCCCAAAAACTAAATACTTTTAAAATCATTCTCTTATTCGGGGTAATTTTCCCTAAAATCTATCAAGTGAGAGCGTGAGGCTATGAAGATTGGACGACAACTATCAAACTTACTTAAATCGGTTAGCACGACTGACGCTGCCAGAAGCCTACAGATCCCAAGCCCAGCATATTCAGGAATCTTCTAAATTTCAGCCAAATTCTGGCTTGAGAGAAGCAGCGTCTTTTCCTGGGTATACGCTAATTACAACGCCTGCGGCAGAAGAAGAATCAGAAAATTCTGCTTTCTATGCCAAATTACAGACTTACCAACAGGAACTTTTGCAGTTGCCTGTAAACCGTAATTTGATTATACCTGTACCTCCTGCTAGCTTCCATGTAACTTTAGCGGATTTAATCTGGGATCATGCTTACCTTGATGCCCGCGAAAAGAATCCCAAATTTGACGAGGAGTTACCCTCTTGTTTGGCCGAAATATTTCAGCAATATCAACAATTGATGACAAATAGGAGTCATCCAATTAAATGGCAAATGCTGGGACTGATACTGATGCCAAGAGCTATAGCCGTTTGTTTAGTACCTCAAGATGAAAGCTGCTATGAGGAAATTATTAAATTCCGCCGAACAATTTATCAAAATCCCAAGTTGATTGCCTTGGGTATTGAGCAGCATTATCATTTCACTGCCCATGTTACATTAGCCTATTTTGGGGAGGTTTCATCTGACTTAGACCGCACAAGTTTCAGCACAAATCTTTCGGAATTGAACGAAAAATGGCTGTTTAATTTGCCAGAATTTTTGATCAATCGCGTCGAATTACGAAAATTTGACAACATGACACACTATTATCGTGAACCAGACTGGCCGATTTTAGATTTTTAAGTCATTAATTAGTAGTTAGTAGTCAGTAGTTTCCACTCACTGACCACTAACTACTGATTATGATTTTGTTTTTTAGGTAAATAAAATTTCTCGCCTAAAATTTAGGCTCTTGATATACGAGATAAACAGCTTCTAAAAATACATCGGGTGTAACAGCTTCTGGCAAGCTTTCTAAATTAATAATAGCTACTACTTGCTCGGCTAACTTTAGAGATAGTGAGGCTCTTGCCTTTAATGACATTGCAGCCCGTCGCTGCAAATATTCACGAATAACTGCAAAATCATCGGGCAATAATTTCGATAAATCGGCGATTTGGATTAACTGTTCATGAAGTTCCTTTGCTTGTTCTGAAATGGTCAATGTCGCAGATGCAATGGTTGTTTCAGCTTGAATTACAATTGTACCGGCAGCCAAATCACCTAAACGCTTTTCACGACTACCCAACATAATTAAAAAAGCGCCAATAAATAAAGTTTCATCAAAGGGTCGCAATAGGGCACGGAGAGTTGCTTGTTGTAACCCAATTAGTCTGCCATCATCTCGAACTACGCGAATTTTAGCAACCCGTTTCCCAGGGGTTTGCCCAAACCATAATGTTTCAAAAAATACAAAATAGCTGATGTAAATTGCAAAGGCAATAATGAAGAAAATTGCTAACAACCAAATATCTAAATTTGGTAAACTCGTAAAAAAGTCTTCAAGGAAATTTACCAGTTGCGTTGAAAAGACAGTCCAGGTAAAGACAAACAAAAGCAAAGTTATACCCAACACTGTATAGTCAATCAGCAGCGCTAAAGCTCGATTACCAATTCCCGCTAAAGTAAATTCCAACTCTACACTTTCTGGAGTCTGGAATGTGATGCGATTAAAAAAGCGCATATTTTAACCAATTGAAAATTAATAGAGTTGAATTAAGGCGTTAAGTTAACGAAAATCTTGTGTAGGAGGTTGTCTTAACTGCAAACCCAAACCCTCACGCCGAGTCCGCAAGTCCAAGTATAAAACAGCTTTTAGTGCTTGCCAGAACGGCATGATCAAAACTCCACCTACTAAGCTGCCAATCACAGAAATAAAATACACAATTCCGTAGATGACAGTACCAGGCTCAAGCTTGATGAGGAATAAGCTAGGTACATAGTTTAATACAAACACTAATGGCAGTGTAACGAAAAAAGCAACTAAAACAACGCCCTGAATGCGAAGTACCGAGGCTTTAGTTAACTCCCAACTTCTAGCAACACTTTCGCCACCATTAACATTTTCTTCAACTGCTAGCGGTACCTCAGCTACTATCCAACGAGAGTAGAACCAGGTTAGTCCCAACAGTAAAATAATTACCATTAAAATTATTGTCAATGTGGTTGTGACTATAACACCCGCAGTACCTAATATCCCTCCCAATAACGCTACTAGCAAAGCAGACAGAATACCACCTACGATCGCCAATCCTAAATAAACTACCAGCAAAGATAATCCTACCTGAAACCCAACTCTTAAAAATGACCAGAGACGCGGATTAACATGGCTGCTGGCGGCTTGGACACTTTCAGGTTGGTAAATCAATTCTCCAAAAGCCAAGCGTGAAATTAGTCCAGAGATGGCTGCATATTTTGCCCAGCCATAAATCGGAAGGAGAACCCACAAGTGAGCGATCGCAGCCAGTTTCAGATAAGTCTTAAGATGAGAACGATACAATCGCACCGCAGCACTGACAACATTTCCTACACTCAGTGGTTGTATCTGGCCGGAAGATCCAAAATTTTCAGACATAATGGCAAATTTCCCTTGAAACTACGGAGATCAATTTGAGGCTATCTTAAGCTAAGTTAAACTCAGTGTTCCCAAAATTCATGAATATTCAACGTTGGATTGCGCGACGAGAACCAAATTGGCAACGTCTGGATGCCTTATTAAAGCAGATAGAAAAAAAAGGGCTAAAGTCTCTAAGGGCAGCAGAAATTAGAGAGTTAGCGAGTTTATATCGTTCAGTAGCGGCAGATTTGGCTCGTGCCCGTACCCAGCAAATCGGCAATACTTTGATACAAAGTTTACAATCTTTAACAACTCGTGCCTATACGCAGATTTACCAAGGTTCGCGGCGACAGGAATGGCAGGCAATCCTAGAATTTTACAAATGGGGATTACCCGATGTAGTCCAGAAAACATTTGCATATATTGCTGTAGCCACGGCACTGTTCCTACTGGGGGCACTAGTGGCTTGGTGGTATTCTTGGCAAAACCCCAGCTTTATGGCTTTGATCGTACCTGAAAGTTTGATTACCAAGGTGCGAGATGATCATAAATTATGGATGGGGTCAATTGTCGGTGTTGAACCTCTGGCATCCAGCAGTATCACAATCAATAATCTCTCAGTATCCTTTGGTGCTGTTGCCGGTGGCATCACTGTCGGACTATATACAGCGTATTTGATGATTTTTAATGGCTTATTAATTGGTGCTGTTGGCACTTTAGTTGGTCAAAATAATCTGGCTTATCCTTTTTGGGCCTTTGTGTTTCCGCATGGTTCCTTAGAATTACCCGCAATCTTTTTTGCTGGGGGTGCAGGATTTTTATTAGCAAGAGCAATTTTATTTCCTGGTAAATATCGCCGTGGAGATGCACTGAAATTTTATGGTTCTCAGGCGGTGCAGCTAGTATTTGGCATTGTACCAATGTTGATTATTGCTGGTACGATCGAAGGCTTTTTTTCACCTAATCCGAGCATACCTGATGTAATTAAATATTTTGCAGGAACGGGATTATTTATACTTTTGGTAATGTATTGTAAACGCAAAAAAGCATGAAATAATTTAGATGTTGACGGATTGGAAAATTGAAAAATATTTTAGAATAAGGTAAATACTAACGATGCCAAAAAGTATTATAAGTTGAAGCTAGGATAATCATGGTACAAATATCAAATAAAATATTGACACTAGAAGAGTTTCTCGCACTACCAGAAACTAAACCGTACTGTGAATACATTGACGGTCAAATCATTCCAAAACCTATGCCTCAAGGAAAACATAGCACTATTCAAGGAGAACTATGTCCCACAATCAATTCTGTTATCAAAGTCCAAAAAATGGGTTGGGCTTTTCCAGAATTGCGTTGCACTTTTGCAGGACGTTCTATAGTTCCCGATGTCGCTGTATTTTCTTGGGCAAGGCTTCCCGTAGATGAAAATGGTGATATTGCCAATACATTTACTGTAGCACCCGACTGGATAATTGAAATTCTCTCCCCCGAACAAAGCCATACAAAAGTTACAAAAAAAATCTTACACGCTCTCAATCATGGGACTCAAATGGGTTGGTTAATTGACCCTGATGAGCGATTCATTGCTGTTTATCCTGCGGGACAACAACCTTTACCTTTTGAGGAAATTGAGTCTGTTTTACCAGTGCCAGAATTCTGTCAGGGTTTACAGTTGACGGTAGGTGATATTTTTGGATGGTTAAAGGTGACTGCGTAACAAATATTTCGTTTAAGCCAACTTATTATTTTTATACTGAAAATATATATGCCAAAACACATCATCATCGAACTATCTGATGAACAAGAGGCAATGCTACCTATATAGACATAAGTGGCGATCGATACAAATATCAACTGAATCAATTAAGCAAGAAAAAGTCGCAGCAGTAATCAAAGCTGCTTATGTGGTGAGTGATTATCCTGAACCTGAGATATTATTCTATAGCAGTCCGATGACCGCAATTGAGAAGACTCTTACTATAGAGAACTTTAAGGCATATCTAGGGCGCGATATCCACATGAAATTCGGTAAAAGAGTAATAGATCACCTTCTACATGGAATAACGCAACAACTTGACGAACATCTCTGTATCAGATTGCGGAACCAAGTTCAACACCCTGAATTTCCGTACTACTCAACTCATAGTCATCCACTAATTTCATACTTTACCTACACAGGAAGATGTTTGGAACATCAACTAACTGCCGATCTTGAGAAACTTGAACTTGAATTTACTGATATTTTATACTTTAGAAATAACTTGACTAGACCAGCAGAATGGGCAATTTGGGGTTGTATGTTGGATTTTTGTATCTCAGTTCTTAACCTTCAACACGACAAGAAAAAATGGAATGTACTTAAAGATTTAATGCAACATTGTGGTTTTATGTTCCAATTTGAAAAGGTTTGTATAGTCTGCGATCGCCCTTGTAAGTTATCTTTTGACGAAGAAAATATACTTCATGCTGAAGGATTACCTGCTCTTCAATTTGCTGATGGCTATAGTGTTTATGCTTGCCACGGAAGACATCCTTCTCAAGAAGAGCGCTATTATCAAGAACAAGATCCTGATTCCGTGTAGATGCACAGTCTAACAACGAATAATTTGGAATTGCTACTTAATTTTAGGCACTCACTGAGCAACACAGATTTTTATCCATTTTCTAGCAAAGTTATATTTTTTAAATTTAGTTATTTACTCATTTTTAATTATTTAAATTAAACTTAAGTTTTTATTGGCATCTTTTTACTAACTAATCTAATCAATCAAATATCAACAAGTAAAAAATATTTTAAATTAAGATTTAAACGCATCTTAATTTGTTATTTATCAAGTGTTAAAGAAAGTTTAACCCTAACAAATGTAACTTGATTAAGGCTGGAATTACAGCAGGAAGATATTCCTTTAATCAGAGGTAATATGATTTTTTCGACCACCACCTTGAATCGTGTCGTTGCTACTTCATTGGTGACAACTTCTGTTGCTCTTAGTCCATTTTTTAGTGCGATCGCACAAGCTGAAACTCTCAATGGTGCAGGAGCAACTTTTCCGGCTCCGCTTTACGAACGGTATGCTCGTGAAGTGAAGAAGAAATATCCAGACTTGAAAATTAACTATCAAGCAATTGGTAGTGGCGGCGGTATTCGTCAAGTCATCGCTGGAACCGTTGACTTTGGTGGTAGTGATGCTGCAATGAAAGATGATGAAATTGCTAAAGTCAAGAATGGTGCAATCTTAGTGCCTACAGCAGGCGGTGCTGTTTCTGTTGTTTACAATCTTCCGGGCGTTAATAACCTCAAATTGTCCCGCGCTACACTACCAGCAATTTATTCAGGTCAAATTACCAAATGGGATGACGCGAAAATTAAAGCTGATAATCCAGGTGCTAATCTACCAAATCAAATAATTAAATTTGCTGTTCGTGCCGATGGTAGCGGTACAACTTTCATTTTTACTAATCACTTGAGTGCCATCAGTGGCTATTTCAAAGGCAGAGTTGGAGCTAACACAGCTCCAAAATGGAATTTGCCAAATGTCCTCAAAGGCAAAGGGAATCCAGGCGTAGCTGCTATAGTAGCTCGGACTCCTGGTTCTATCGGTTATGTAGAATATAGCTACGCTGTCCAAAACAACCTCAAATCAGCACTGGTACAAAATAAGAAAGGAGAATTTGTTGCTCCTTCTTTACAATCTGCAAATGCAGCTTTAGCAACTGTTACTTTCCCAGACAATTACCGTGTTTTTGTAGGAGATCCAGGACAAGGTTATCCCATTGTTGGTCTTACTTGGATGATGGTTTACAAACAGTATACTAATGCTGCTAAAGCTGATGCAATTAAGAAATGGATTAATTGGGTATTGAAGGACGGTCAACAGTATAACGATGACCTCAACTACACCAAAATTCCATCTGATGTAGCAAATCGAGTACTTCAAACAGTAAATAGCTCTGTCAAACCTTAATTTGCAATCTTTAGGAATTACGTAGAAAATTTCCCCAAACCCACTTAAAAAGCAATACGTTTCGGTTAATAAAAATTGTAGGTTGGGTGAAGCAAAGCGCAACCCAACAAAGCTATGAAAATGTTGGGTTTCGTTCCTCAACCCAACCTACACAACTACACAACTTTAGGACTTACGTAGAAAATATCCCCCAACCCACTTAAAAAGGGGGATTTTAATGTTCTCCCTTAAAAAGAGGGAATAGGGGGATTATCTTAATAATTTCCTCTCCTAAGAGAGTAAGTTAATAACTCGTTCTAGTAATCAAAAATCTATTTTATTGATTTGTAATGGCAAATTCATCAGATGATTCAAATCTAGGCGATGAAAGTTTCAACCTAACAGGTGTCAGTGGTGCAAATTTCTGGTTTGACCAAGGTTTTACACGGCTAGTATACTTTTTTGCCGTGATTACTGTTGCAGTGTTATTTTTGATGAGTTGGGTAATTTTCTCAGAGGCTCTACCAGCCATCAAACAATTTGGACTGGGGTTTTTGTGGGGAAAAGATTGGGATACAGGTAATCAGATTTTTGGTGCATTCCCCTATATTTATGGAACTCTGGTAAGTAGTGCGATCGCTATTTTATTTGCTGTCCCGGTGGGAATAGCAGTAGCCTTAGTCACAAGTGAAAATTTCTTACCTACATCGCTGCGAACTATCCTAGCATTTGTTGTGGAATTAATTGCAGCAATTCCCAGTGTAATTATTGGTCTATGGGGGATTTTTGTCTTTATTCCAGTTTTAGAACCTCTACAAAAGTGGCTAGCCAGCACTTTTAAATGGATACCACTGTTTAATACAGAAGATCCTTCTGGAACTAATATGTTGACTGCTGGAGTTATTCTAGCCATCATGATTTTGCCCACAATGGCAGCAATTAGTCGTGATGTCTTAATGGCTATCCCTAAAGAATTACGTAGTGCATCTATGGCTTTGGGTGGCACTCGTTGGGAAACAATTTTTCGAGTCTTGCTACCATCGGGATTTTCTGGAATTGTGAGTGCAGCCATGCTTGCTTTGGGACGTGCTTTGGGTGAAACAATGGCTGTCACTATGGTGATTGGTAACTCTGCTCAAATCAGCGCTTCTTTACTCGATCCAGCTTATACAATTCCCTCTGTATTAGCTAATGAATTTGCTGAAGCTGAACCAGGATTACATATAGGTGCTTTAAGCTATTTGGGATTGATTTTGTTTGGATTGACACTAGCTGTAAATATTGGCGCTGTGCTATTGGTGAAGTGGGTTGGCAGGAAAAATAAATGATACTTTCTTATCAATTTAGCAAGACATTTATCAATCAAAATTTGTAAAAATTATGAGTGGTTACATCCAGTCAGAAAGGGATGAATCTTTGGTAGGAGAATTATGCAGTCCTCTGCCAACAGAGCGGTTAATATTTACATACTCAATGAATGCGATCGCCTTTGGTTTTACAGGTCTAGCACTCATTCCTTTGTTATCAATTTTGTGGGAAATTTTCATCCGGGGAATATCTGGACTCAAATCGGAAATGTTTGTCAAAGCAGTGATTGATAATGGCTTTGGCAATGCCATCCTAGGAACCATAATCATGGTGATAATTGGTACTATTTTAAGCATTCCCACAGGGATTATGACAGGAATTTTCTTAGCAGAATTTGGACAAAGCAACATAATTGCTAGTCTTGTTCGTTTTATCACCAGCATTCTTACAGGCGTGCCTTCAATTGTTGTAGGTGTATTCGCTTATGGTGTGATAGTTTTAGTAACTAAAGGATTTAGTGCGATCGCAGGTGGTTTTGCTTTAGCCGTGATTATGCTACCTGTGATTATACTGACAACAGAAGAATCCTTAAAACTGATTCCTGCATCTCAACGCCTCGCCTCTGCTGCTTTAGGTGGAACTCGCTTCCAGACTACTTTTCGCATTGTTTTAACTACTGCAATCCCCGGAATTACTACAGGTATTTTATTAGCTGTAGCTCGTGCTGCTGGTGAAACAGCACCCTTAATTTTTACCGCTTTATTTAGTCTAGATTGGTCAGAAGGATTGTTAAGTCCAACAGCTTCTTTACCAGTATTGATTTTTAACCTCTACAACGACCCCGACCCAGAAAAAAGCCAATTGGTATGGACTACTTCTATAGTTTTACTCGGCTTAATTTTATGTGTCAGCATTCTTTCTCGCTTAGTTATTAGACAGAGAAGAATAAAATGAGCAGAATACAGAATTCAGAAGTCAGAATTAATTAGTAAATGATTACCATTGACTACTAATTTAAAACTATTAAATACTAATAGTATAAAAGTAAAATATGTTTGATTGTTTTCTATTACTATTATATAATTTCGCCTTAATCCTGACTCCTGAATTCTGTTTTTATAATTTTTATTTCGCACCTTAATCAAGCATGAGTAACCTAATTCCAGCTATCAAAGTTAAAAATATCAGCTTTTACTATGGCACCACAAAAGCAATTCAAAAGGTATCAATAGATATTTATCAAAAACAAGTAACCGCAATTATTGGCCCTAGTGGCTGTGGTAAATCTACCTTCATTAAAATTCTTAATCGCATTAGCGAATTAGAAGGGCCTGTGAAAGTTGAAGGAGATGTAGAATTTTTTGGCCAGAATATTTACGCTCCTCGTGTCAACATCAACCGATTACGCCGCCAAATTGGTATGGTGTTTCAAAAACCGAATCCTTTTCCGATAAGCATTTACGAAAATGTTGCTTACGGTATGAGAATAGCAGGTAGGAATTCAAAATTAGAATTAGATGAAATTGTTGAATCTGCCCTTAAAAGCGCTGCTCTTTGGGATGAAGTGAAAGATAAGCTCGATAAATCAGCTTTGGGGCTTTCTGGCGGTCAGCAACAAAGATTGTGTATTGCTCGCGCTTTAGCAGTCAAACCGAAAGTTCTGCTGATGGATGAGCCTTGCTCCGCTCTTGACCCCATTGCCACCATGAAAGTTGAGGAACTCCTTCATAGCTTACAGTCTGAGTTGACAATTGCGATCGTTACCCACAATATGCAGCAAGCCGCCCGCGTTTCTGATTTTACGGCTTTCTTTAGCACCGACGAAACTCGCATTGGTCAAATGGTTGAATTTGGCGCTACAGAGCAAATCTTTAACAATCCACTAGACCCTCGCACTCGCGACTACATTTCAGGGCGTTTCGGTTAAGGTATGTTCTAGCGTGACTTATTGATTTTTGTCGAACTATCTCGCGCTAGAAGATACTCATAAAATGTAGTTTAAAAAAGTTACTAATTTATCTTGATAAATAAACTAACTCTTCACTATACATGAAGGGTATGTGATATTGATATAGAACTCATATTTGATTTTTGAAAAAACTTTATACAACTCAAAAAGCCTTTTTTCCTATTGCCTCTTGCAAACCCACACAAGTAAGTATGGCTACACCACGCCGCGCGAACAAAAATCAAAGCGGATTTCTATATAGCTATTTTAAATCGAACCAGACCAAATCCTTTCTCATAACAAAGGATGATACGTCAATTAAGGGGGAAAAGATAGGCATAAAAAGTCTATAAAAGATAATTTTTGGAACACAGTCTTAAGATGAATATCTAATAACAGTTTATCTGCTGGGTGACTACAGCATAACTACGTAATTTCCATGTATATCTCCTTTTAGGAGTAACATAGTGAAACAGCTGTGCTAATTTGTACTGTTTTACTTAGTTAAGTTTTGTTTTACACGTTTTGGCAATATGAGTAAACTAATTCCAGCCATCAGAGTCAAAAACTTCAGCTTCTCTTACGACACTCAAAAGATAGTTGAAGGCGTGTCAATGGATATTTACCAAAACCAAATCACGGCAATTATTGGTTCTAGCGGTTGTGGCAAGTCTACTTTTATTAAATCGTTAAATCGCATGAGTGAATTAGAAGGAGAAGTGAAGGTTGAAGGAAAAGTAGAATTTTTTGGCCAGAGTATTTATGAGCGTCGGGTTAATATCAATCGCTTACGTCGCCAAGTTAGTATGGTTTTTCCCAAGCCAAATCTTTTTCCTATGAGTGTTTACGATAATGTTGCTTATGGAGTGAAATTGATTGGATGGCATCCGAAAGTAGAATTAGATGGGATTGTTGAATCTGCCATCAAAGCTGCTGAGCTTTGGGATGAAGTGAAGAATAAGTTGCACAAGTCTGCTTTAGAACTTTCTGGTGGTCAACAACAAAGATTATGTATTGCTCGGGCTTTAGCAGTCAAACCAAATGTTTTGTTGATGGATGAGCCTTGTTCAGGTCTTGATCCTGCCGCTAGCATGAAAATTGAGCATTTGATCCATAACTTGCGCTCTGAGTTAACAATTGTGATCGTTACTCACAATATGCATCAAGTTACTCGCCTATCTGATTTTACGGCTTTCTTTCATAGTAATGAAAATCGTATTACTCAAATGGTTGAATTTGGTACTACAAATAAAATTTTTACTAATCCCGTAGATTCTCGCACCCGTGACTATGTTTTCGCCCGCGTTAATTGAAGCGTTTCTTAAAATCTAACTATTCATAGGGCTATGACATAGTGCAGGCGGAAATTAAGGTTGAATTTAATTTTTGCTTATTTTGAGTTCTTCTTGTGTTAGGCGATGCAGACTGATATTGACAGTCTTTTTTTATACTATATACTTAAAGAAAAGTATCTGCCTAGACCACCTGAATCATTAAGATGAAATGTCCTCTGTGCGAATCTACTTCATATTATAAAAATGGTCGTAGCAATGACCAGCAGAATTACCTCTGCAAAAATTGTGGTAAACAATTCTTTGAGCCTTCATTACCTTGTTCCCTGGAAATGGACTTGCTTGCTAACAGCAATGGACATACTAAAGTATCTATGGCTGATGCGTCGGAACTTTCTTTAGTAAAAAACCTACCAGAAGAAAAAATCATAGAGCAAGGTCTTGGCTCTTTTAATTTTATATTAGCTGAAGAACTGCTGCAAACTATATTATCGCCTGATTGCTTAGAATCTGCTGTGTTCAGCCAATTGCTCTTAAGAATTCAGCAAGAAAATGAAATTAGAAATAAGTTAGAAACAGGAATCTCTCTTCTCCTTTTGGATGCAGAAAACTTAAAATTAGATATTAATTCAGAATTATTTTTAGCCAGTATTTGTAAATCTCCTCTTCAAGTTAAAATTGCATTTGCTAACTGGAAAAATCTCAATATTGGGAAGCAAGATATTGAACTATATAACCGTGGCTACCAACTTGTCCATGTGCCTGAAGGTAAAAATAGTGCTGATGCAAAAATGATTGCATTCGGTGCTTCTATTTTACGCTCTTATCCAACAGTTAAAGAAATATTAGTCTGTTCTAGCGATGGAATTTTAAACCATCTTTGTAACGAACTCCAAAATCAAGGATTAATTGTCTATTGGGTACGTAGACAAGGGCAAGATTTGCATATAGACAACCGAAATACTGGCAAAATAACTTATTATTCTTTGTTAATGGCAACAGAAGTTCCATCTTTTGAAAAAGTGATTGAGCCAATTCAAGATTTAATTAAAACTGAAGAGGAATCAATCAATGCTAAATTAAACAGTTTAGTGGATGTTGCAACTTCATTTCAAGAAAGATGCGAGATAAATATTAAACATAATTTAAATCAGCCAGAAAAAGATAAACTAATATATGTTGTAGATAACTCATTTACTGAATGTATTAAAGGCCAAGAGAAACAAGAAGAATTTACGGAAATTTCTAATCGAGAAATATTAGATAAATTACTATTTAAAATTATTCAAGATATACATATAAATTCTCCCCAAACTAAGTTATCTGTGTCTAAGCTAGGTACAGAGCTACGGAAAATAACCGGAGAATCTCCTAATTCAATTATTAAAAAATTAAAGTTAGGTTCCAATTTTACTAAATATCTAGAATCGTCTCCCACATTTACATTAAAAGCTAGTGGCAAAGAATATGAGGTAACAGCACTATTGCGTGAGTAGATACTTTCTGGATGTTTACGTACAACCTGAGCCTGTAATTCAGTATTATGTAAACAGATGTAAAGAAATATAAATATTGCAATGCAGGATAAAGTTGTCGTTATTGTCGGTGCTACTGGTGGTATTGGTTCAGCTTTAACACATAAACTTGCACCCACCGGAGTCCGGTTGGTATTGGCTGCGAGGGATGCAGTTCGTTTAACAACTCTAGCTACTGATTTACCAGGGGAAGTTTTGACCGTTCCCACTGATATTACTGACCCCCAACAAGTAGATATTTTGATAGAAAAGACCATCGCTAAGTTTGGTCAAATCGATATTTTAGTGAATGCGGCTGGTGTAGGTATACTCAAGCCTTACAACAGCCTGGAACCTGCTGATTTAGACAAGATGCTGGATGTCAACTTAAAAGGCAGCTTTTATACTACTCAGGCGGCTGCTGAAGAGATGCAAAAGCGCAAGTCTGGTCACATCTGTAATGTGGTAGGAATTCTTGGCAAGCATTCGATGGGGATGGCAGCAGCTTATTCTGCTTCTAAGTTTGGTGTTGTGGGTTTTAGCAAGTGCATGGCAGAGGAACTCAAGCGTTTTGGTATCAAGTTCACGCTATTCTACTTTGGTGGGGTAGATTCTCCTTTCTGGGATAATGTCAACCTAAAAGTAGACCGGAAAAAAATGCTCAGTCCTGAAACTGCTGCCAATGCTATTTTCTTTGCCCTTTCTGCCGAACCGCAAGCTGTGCCAATGGAAATTAATATTCAACCTGATAGTCATCTATTCTTTTAAAGTAGGAGTACGTATATATAATTCTTGCTTAGGTAAGAAGTGAAAATCTAGCAAAAGAGGCAAAATTCACAGATATATAAGCTGTTATGCTGGATTTTCAATATCTATGAAAATTGATCACGTTCATTTCTATGTAGAAGATGCCAAAATGTGGCGGGATTGGTTTGTACACCATCTTGGTTTTCAATCAGTAGCCGATCGCAACAGTTCGTTTCACACTTGTACAGAAGTGGTGAAAAGTGGTGCTGTTTGCTTTTTTCTATCTTCACCACTGTTACCTACAAGTCCAGTAGCGGAGTTTTTGCGTAAATATCCACCTGGTGTAGCAGATGTCGCTTTTGCTGTGGAAGATGTAGAAGCTGCGATCGCACAAGCTCAAAAACATGGTGCTACAATCCTACAACCCATCCAAGAACGCCAGGTAGGTACGGCATTCCTCAAGTGTGGCAAAATTGCCGCCTGGGGTGGACTGACTCATACATTAATAGAAAGGTCATTTGTCAGCAGTCATTCGTCATTGGTTTTTGACAAAGGACAAATGACAAATGACAACACTTTTGCTGCTATAGATCACATTGTGTTAAACGTGGCAGTTGGTGAATTGGATCGTGCTGTCGCTTGGTACGAAAATATCTTAGATTTTCAACCCCAGCAAGCATTTAAAATTAAAACCAATCGTTCTGCTTTACACAGCCAGGTGATGGTTTCGCATAACGGCAGCGTCCAACTGCCAATTAATGAACCAGCTTCCAAAAATTCCCAAATTCAGGAATTTTTAGATGTCAATCGGGGGGCAGGTATTCAACATATTGCCTTACGGACAACTAATCTGGTGAGTGCGATCGCTAAATTTCGTGCCAGTGGTTTACCTTTGCTCTCAGTTCCCCAAACCTACTATTCACAACTAAAACAGCGTTCAGGACTCACCCTATCACCTCTAGAACTAGAAGCGATCGCTCAACAGGAAATTCTGGTGGACTGGCAAGAATATACTCCCGTAGGTACACAACAAACTGCACCCCTACTACTGCAAATTTTCACCCAGCCTATTTTTGAACAGCCAACATTTTTCTTTGAGTTTATTGAACGCCGTTTCCAAGCTCAAGGTTTTGGCGAAGGTAACTTTCGCGCCTTATTTGAAGCCATTGAAAGCGAACAAATCAAACGTGGTACCCTGCAATAATGGCTGAGTACAAAATATCAATTGAAATTCAGCCAGACTTGATACCCTCAAAAAATAGCCATACATCTGAGATAATTTTAATAAAAATTAACTTTTTCCGCCGATGCTAAGACTGATTACTGACTTCGACGGCCCAATTATTGATGTTTCCGAACGATACTACCGTGTTTATCAATTTTGTTTAGAGAAAACCCGTCGCCCAGATCAAGTAGTGCAAGAACTTCCGAAAGCTGAATTTTGGCAGTTAAAGCGATCGCGCGTTCCCGAAAAACAAATTGCCTTAAATTCCGGTTTAGACGAAGCCCAAGCCCAAGAATTTGCCCAGTTGCGGCGGCAAACTGTGCATACAGAAGCTTATTTCAACTATGACACTCTCGCGCCTGGTGCTGTGGATGCACTGTTAAAAATTCAAGAAGCTGGAATTGATTTGGCAGTTATGACGATGCGCCGAGTTCGAGAACTAGATTATGCTTTTAAAAAACACGATTTAGGGAGATTCTTCCCGGAAAATCGTTGTTATTGCCTGAGTAACGACTACGTTAAAACTCGTGATATTGAAGATAAGCCCTTGTTAATGGCTAGGGCATTGAAAGAACTGCCTTCGGTTACTGATACCTGGATGGTGGGAGATACGGAAGCCGACATCACCGCAGCTAAAAATTATGATATCAAGGTGATGGCTGTGGAATGTGGTATTCGCGATCGCACCCAATTGGAACTTTACCACCCCGACTTAATCGTTAAAGATTTCAGCGCTGCTGTAGATTTAGTCTTAAAACCCAAACACCTTGTCTAGAAAGGCTCTGTAGCTCTCACAGATTGAATTAATCGTACAAATTAAAGCAGGAGTCAGAATACATATTCTGACTCCTAACTCTAGATATTTGAGAAGAACACACATAAACCATGTATTCTTTATGGAAATTTGCTTGCAGCTAGTGGTTTACCGTAGAAAACTACTAACCAACCACAACAATATAAACGTTACTACAGTAGAGAACTGATTCGTTCCCAGATTGGTGAATGATGATATTTGTGGTAAGAGCCAGCTAGCAACTAGTCCCCCAGCGATTAAGCCAATGATTAAACTTATCAGGGTAAACAAAACTGCTCGGCCAAATTTGCCTTCCTTGCGATTGAGAAAGTAAATACTGGTGCCTACCCCAACCACCAATGCTAACTGCAAAATCTGCTCGCCTCCCTCTGGGTAAAACAAGCTGATAGAACTCAAACCAAGAAACCAAGCTCCTGGTAAAAGTATATCCGCAGGTGTTGGCTGATCCAGCATCCGTTGCAGCCATGCAGGTGACTGCTCACGAGGCGTTGGACTTTCTTTAGGAGGTGATTGCACTCGCAACTCTGGAAAACGGATGCGCTCAGGAACTTTAATTTTACCTTCCTGGCGCATCCGTAAGCGATCCATTAAAATCGCATCGTAAGCCGCTTCAATTACTTCTAAATGCTTGGAATCGCCACTATGTTGCTCGAATAGGCGATTACGAGCATCCTGAATTTCATCGAAGCTAGCCTCTTCTGATACCCCAAGTTTTTCGTAGGGATTTTGATCGCTCATGGGAGTTTGTTACTTCAGCCTCAGTCAGCGGCAGTCTTTTGTCGAATAAAAAACAGTTTTAGGTTTTGTTTTAATCGAAACTAAAGTCTCGACCTACTTTTATGCCCTACCAGGATAGTAGCACGGGTTAGTTTGATTGACTTTGTAATTTCAACTATAGTCACTTTAACATATCGCTATAACTCCGTGTATACCCTCATGTCGTTGCTTAATTCTGGCTTTAATCTAGAATTTGAACGGAGAGTACCTAAAATCCAGAGTTTTTATGAAAAAATTCACTTTACTGCTTTCAATTTGGCAAAATTACTGTGCCCTAATAGAATTTTTTTAATTATACTGAATAATCGCTTGTGGTATATATCCGCATATCGATTTAAAATTGAAACGTTTTAAGTTGCCATCTAACTAGAAGTATTACGGCTAAAGTCAGAGCGCCTATCTACTGTGGCTAACAGAAGTTTCGCGTTTTCATCGCCCACATTTCTGATTACAGTATTTATTTGTGAATGATCGGGATTCCCATACCGTAGCCATGTAGATTCTTAGTTAGTCCCAAAGTGGTAACTGCGTTTTTACGCAACCCTCTTGTTAATCTTACGAATTTTTGTGCAAAGTAATGGTCATGGCTCCTGCCAAGATTCTTGTAGTTGACGACGATCCTGCGGTTCGGAATTTAATCCAACGCTTTTTGATTAAACAGAACTATCAGGTGGAGGCTGCCGAAGATGGAAAGACAGCCTTAGCTCTATTTGAGCAATTTAACCCTGATTTGGTGATTCTAGACGTGAATCTACCAGATGTAACGGGGTTTAACCTTTGCCAAGAGATGCAAAGTCGTAATGGTGTTTTTGTTCTGATGTTGACTAGCCGTGCTGACGAAGCTGACAAAATTCGCGGCTTTGCCAAAGGTGCTGACGACTATCTCACCAAGCCTTTTGGGTTGGGAGAGCTAGAAGTCAGAGTCGGAGCGATTTTGAGACGGCAGCGAGTGATAACCACTGCCGAGCAGAAACGCTTGGTATTTGAAAAACTGATGATTGATCCGGTGCGACGGGAGGTAGCACTTAATAACCAAGCAGTACCCTTAACTGCGCTGGAATTTGACTTGTTGCATTTTTTAGCAAGTCATCCAGGTCGAGTTTGGCGACGGGCAGAACTAATCCAAGAGGTGTGGGACTATGAATATGTCGGCGACCAACGGGTTGTAGATGTACATATTGGTCAAATTCGCAAGAAGATTGAAATTGATGCTAGTCAGCCAGCATTAATTCAAACTGTACGTGGCGTAGGGTATAAGTTTGAATCTCCTGCTCACCCCCAACATTTGGAAGCCAAGTCCTGAGTCTATAGTCTAGAGTTTTTTAACTCTTGACTGTTGACTCTTGGAGTAGTGATTAGTGAATTTGTTTAGCTTTAGTAAAAGACAAATTTAGACAATTAAACATAGATAAAATTGCTCAAATACTGGCCAGACAGTTATTTGAAATGTTGGTTGATCAATTTAAGGAAGTGGACAGTAAAGAAAGTCCACTGAAAAATATTTCTTTGGATCTGACTGTTTTAGCAGATATGTGCTTAGGTGAAGTTTTTAGGGGCGCATAGCTTGTCAATTTAACCTGAAATCGGCGCTTAGAAATCGCATCTACACGGGACTTTACCTGCCTTTGCAGGTTTCATCACAAGGAGCTTAAGCCCCTTGTTTTTTCTTGCCCAGGCTCTAAGTTGACACTAATGTAAAAATACGTATACGCAGTAGGAGCAATTCATGAATCGGCCTTGCTGTGTATAGTTTTGAGCAAATTACAGAGCAGAATTTACTGATCCTTTTTATTGTAATATTGCCCCGATATGCTTAATTGCTATTGGATCAAATCCCATTTATGGGGCACGGTTTGCCGTGCCCACATTAGAGTATGAGCGAGAATAACGCCCGTACTTATGGAGTATCTAATAGATTAGCTGTTGCGGGTGAATCGGTACTGGGCGTTTCTACTGAGGAGTGGTGGAATAAAGTTTCCAGATAGACTCGGGCAGCCCGGCGATCGCTATCTCCGTTTTGGAGTAAAAACAATGATAGTGCCGCCGTTAATACCCTATTTTCATCCCAATCAGGATGGGTTTCTAAGTAGTTTTTTAAGGATTCGTGGAGTGTTTCGGGAATTTCTGTAAAGATGCTAACCGTTGATTTCATGAGATTTTCCTCCTATGAGGATAATCAAGAGGGACAAGTTGCTTGCGGTGAAGCGGCTTATGGCTTCCTCACCCTTACGGGTGATGCCTCCGGCACGCCAAGGGCGAACGGTAGTAACTCAAGAGGGGAAACCCCCTTGGCGCTAGCCTCTCCCTTTGGGAGAAGACCGAACTACCTCACCACTCTTTTGCCATCCCGACAATCTACGCCCACATCTCAGGTATATTTTACACATTTGATGCCAACGGTTGAAGGAATTACAAAAGCAAGCCGAATCATTGTGCGCCAAGAGGGGGTGGGTTTGTCAATGCTGCGAAATGTTAAAAACTAATGTATAAAAAATAAATACGAACGAAAGAATAAGCATTAGAGCCTATTTTTCGTTACTTTACTTTATAAAAACTCAGTCCTTGAGGTTCTTCGCCACTGTTAATTAACAATCCCCAGTCAGAGGGTAAGAAGCCCATTAGTTCGTAGTCAACCTGTGGAAAACTGCTAAAATCCCTGTGGAAACCCTGTGGAATGAGTGAGAAAAATAGCAGCCAATGATAAGAATTACAAAAATGTCACCAAACTATGACATCTAAACTCATGAAATTAGCTTCTCAATCTCAGCTATCATCGTGGCTGTCCTCAATACATCCTCAAGTCTGGATTTTTGCCATAGGTAGATTTCTCTCGGAAGTTGGAACCGGCTGTACCCTGTTTTACGCCCCCATTTTTTTTGTGAATGAAGTTGGTTTATCTGCAACCAGTGTTGGGGTAGCCTTGGGTAGCGCCTCGATTTCCGGCATTGTCGGGAGGATTGTAGGTGGTTCTTTGGCTGATTCTGAACACTGGGGTCGCCGCCGCACTTTGTTGTTAGCGACGGCGATTTCAGCAATTGCTTCTCTGGTTTTAGCTACAACCAATGATTTTACTATTTTGGTAATTGGTAGCTTGATTAGCGGTTTAGGTATAGGTTTCTATTGGCCGGCGGCTGAAGCTGTTGTTGCTGACGCTAGCGAGATTGACAATCGCCGCGAAACTTTTGCGATCGCACGACTGGCTGATAATCTGGGGTTAGCGATCGGAATTATGCTTGCGGGGTTTTTGATCGCGATAATTGGGAGTTATCGATGGCTATTTATCATTGATGCCATCTCTTTTCTGATGTTTTTTGGGGTTGTCTATGCGGGAATTAGTAAAACCGAACAACAGCAGATAGGGGAATCTGAAAAGACAGCACATTTTGCTTCTTGGATGGCAGTATTAAGCGATCGCCGTTTCCTGGTCTACATCGCAGTTAATATATTCTTTACAATCTATATTTCTCAAATCCATAGTACCCTGCCGCTTTACTTCAAAAACTTTGTTATCAAAAGTACTACCGAAGGATTTGCTCAAACTACTATTAGCGTTCTATTTGCTTGGCATCTGGTGCTAGCTATCATTTGTCAGTTGCCTGTCACCAGTTTCTTAAAACGTTGTTCTCACACACTGGCACTCACCGTTTCCGCCATTCTTTGGGGAGTTGGGTTTGGACTCATTTGGGTAAGCGGTACTGCCTCATCTGATAATTTAGCTTGGGTAGCATTGGCATTGGGAGTATTTGCAGTTGCAATTGTTTCTTATACCCCATCTGCCGCCTCTTTAGTCACTGAGTTAGCCCCGGAAAATCAACGTGGCGTTTATTTCTCCGTCAATGCTGTGTGCTGGGCTATTGGGTCTTTTATTGGTCATCCCTTGGGTGGATGGGCATTAGATCAACCACCAATTATTACCAATACTTTCTGGTTAGGATTCCCTTTGAGTGTGCTGATTGTCGTGGTGATTTTACAGTATCTCAATCGGATTTTGCCTGAATAGGGGCGCACATTTGTACGCTTATTTAGGCAGGGGAGCAGGGGAGAAAGAAGACTGGATATTTTCCTGGAAAAAGGGTTTCATATCAAGTCCTGCTAATCACTTAATGATTACCGCATCTGTGCAAAAATCGGAAAAGCCTCTTTCTCCCTGCCCCCTTTCCTCCTCATTGACGACGTTCTTGCAACTTACGATACACAGATTTCAAATCAACTTGATGATGAGCTAAGGCAACCAAGGTATGATATAGCAAATCAGCCACTTCACCTGCGATCGCATCTGCTTCATCATCCTTAAAGGCCATTACCACTTCGGCGGTTTCCTCACCAATCTTTTTCAAAATTTTGTTATCGCCACCAGCGAATAACTTACAGGTATAAGAACTTTCTGTCGGATTGTCGCGGCGATCGCATATTATTTGAAACAATTGCGACAACGTATCTCCTGGTGGTGGGACAATATTCCCTTCTATTTGGTGAAAGCAACTGCGTTCTCCAGTATGGCAAGCAACATCTCCTAATTGCTCTACACCTATGAGTAGCGCATCACTATCACAGTCATAACGAATGCTTTGCACTTTTTGAATATGTCCAGAAGTCGCCCCCTTGTGCCATAATTCTTGCCGGGAACGGCTCCAAAACCAAGTTTCTTCAGTTTCTAAAGTTTTTTGTAACGACTCCTGATTCATCCACGCCATCATTAGGACAGTACCATCCAAATAATCTTGGACAATTGCAGGCACTAAACCCCGTTCATCGTAGTGAATTTTTTCAACAGGGATGGCGTAATGTAGCGATCGCAAATCGTTAGAAGACATACCAGCTAGTTTGCTCTAATGAGAATAACTTATGGATTCACGATACCATTCTGAATAGAGCAACTGGTATGTTTTTTTGAATTTAACTATCTTATCTAGCTCTAAACAAGAGCATTGTGTTCCATTGCAGACTGCATTTTTACAGCACTTAAAGCAACTTTATGAGCTTTTGATGCCTCACCATACCAATGGATGGCCGAGTTAAAAGCTGCTCGGTAAAGATCCTGGTATGCTTCAGATAATCGAGTTTGAATATCTAGAGGCAAGTCTTTGTTGGACTTGTATAACATATTGTTATTTTTTTGGTTCAGTTAATTCTATAGGATAGAAATTCTAAGCAATTTTTAACCCTATCCTGAGATAGAGCTTTTTATTGTCCACTGTTAGGAGAGAACCTTGGTAAATACCACAATTAAAACAACAAAATCACAAGAGGTCTTCGCCGCTGCTCAAAACCTCATGCCCGGAGGAGTCAGTTCTCCAGTTCGTGCCTTTAAATCTGTAGGTGGACAACCCATCGTTTTTGATCGTGTTAAAGGCGCATATATTTGGGATGTAGATGGCAACCAATATATAGACTATGTAGGTACTTGGGGCCCAGCTATTTGCGGTCATGCTCATCCAGAAGTAATTGCAGCGTTGCATGAAGCTTTAGAAAAAGGCACCAGTTTCGGCGCTCCCTCAACTCTAGAAAATGTTTTAGCAGAAATGGTCATCGATGCCGTTCCCAGCATCGAAATGGTCAGATTTGTTAACTCTGGAACTGAAGCCTGTATGGGAGTTTTGCGGCTGATGCGGGCTTTCACCAAGCGAGACAAAATCATTAAGTTTGAAGGCTGTTACCACGGACACGCCGATACCTTTCTCGTGAAGGCAGGTTCTGGTGTTGCCACACTTGGCTTACCAGACTCACCAGGAGTTCCAAAAGCGGCAACTAGCACTACTCTAACCGCACCTTACAATGACCTAGAATCCGTCAAAGCCTTGTTTGAAGAAAACCGCGACGAGATTGCTGGCGTTATTCTTGAGCCAGTTGTTGGTAATGCTGGATTTATTGCACCCGACGCAGGTTTCTTAGAAGGATTACGGGAACTCACTCACGAGTATGGAGCCTTATTGGTATTTGACGAAGTGATGACAGGCTTCCGCATTGCTTACGGTGGCGCTCAAGAAAAATTTGGCGTTACCCCCGATTTAACAACCTTGGGCAAGGTTATTGGTGGTGGTTTGCCAGTAGGAGCTTATGGCGGTCGCCGAGATATTATGTCAATGGTTGCCCCTGCTGGCCCCGTATATCAAGCTGGGACTCTTTCTGGTAATCCCTTGGCGATGACTGCTGGTATTAAGACTTTAGAATTGCTGCAAAAGCCAGGTACTTACGATTATCTTGAGCGGATTACTAAAAAGCTAGCAGATGGTTTGCTACAAATTGCTCAAGAAACTGGTCATGCAGCTTGCGGCGGTCAAATAAGCGCCATGTTTGGCTTATTCTTTACCTCTGGCCCAGTTCATAACTACGAAGATGCGAAAAAGTCTGATACAGCCAAATTCGGACGCTTCCATCGGGGTATGTTAGAACGTGGTGTTTACCTAGCACCCTCTCAATTTGAAGCTGGGTTTACGTCTTTTGCTCACACTGAAGAAGACATTGATCAAACTTTAGCAATTGCACGGGATGTAATGTCTAGTCTGTAAGTTGTTAAGGGATTCCCAAATAAACAAGTATCCAGTTACCTCTTGTGGGGTGGGGATATTGTCTACCATTTTGCGGGGTAGGTAATCTTGCCCGCCCCACAAAAATGAATCCTTACTTTAATACCCTTGTTTTGCCCTCTTGGTCATTCAAGAGTGCTGAATCTAAAGCCTTATTTGCAGAACTTTCATCAGCCAATGCTGTTGACTCATCTTGTATAGTAGGGGAGCAAAGAAATTTTTTAACGGGTCTGTACTGTACCGTTATCACTCAAATAAGGTCACACCTTTGTCATAATTTCGTAATAGCTTTGTCAATGTAGTATGTAATATTTAAACTGCATTAAGTATATTCATGTTAACAAGGCAAATTAATTGCCTTTTATAGTTATCTAAATTCCCTTCACATCTCGTAGTCTACGAAAATTAAGGCACAATAAGGCTCTCACCTTCCTGGTAAGGGTTTTGTTTATAGATATTTAGATATCCGTAGAGTAAGGCATTTTTTCGGAGTCAGGGTTAGAGCTAACTTTAAAAGATATTACTAATCATGCTGTAGTTTGCATGACTAGGCTTATAAGAGTATAAAAACTGCCAGAAGTATTGTGAAAAAATTGGTTCTACCCTTGAAGGAGCTATGAAGTGGAGGACAATAAATCATTTTTTGGTGTGCAAAAAATATTAATAGCTTTGCTTGTCTTGAGTACCACCACGATGATGTTTATCAAGTCAAGATCATCTGAGGCCAAAAGTACAGAAAATATAAATGTAAACAAGCTACCAGCCAAAGTTGGGGCCCAACAGCAGATTGAAGAATTAAAAGCAACGATGCTTAAAATTTGGCAGCAACAAGCACAAATAAAGGGTCTTTCCTATGGTGTGCCACCAAGCTTTCAAGGAGCAATAGTTAGTGCGGCGAAACTTAGTCCCCAACAGAAAGTAATTGCTCTCACCTTTGATGATGGGCCATGGCCTGAAAGCACTGCCCAGGTACTAGATATTCTCAAACAAAATCAAATCAAAGGGACATTTTTTGTCATTGGGCAGAATGTGAAAAATTATCCAGGCTTACTGAAGCGAGAAATTGCTGAAGGTCACGTAATTGGTAATCATACTTGGCATCACTGGTATCAGTTTTTGAATCCACAAGCAGCCGCTTATGAAATTGACCATACAGCAGACCAGATTTATCAAGTGACAGGAATTAAAACAAATCTATTTCGACCACCAGGGGGAATCATGCACAATGGAGTGGCTGATTACGCTAGAAATAGCAAATATGCCATCATCCTCTGGTCATCTGACTCTATTGACTACTCACGTCCTGCTGTACCAAAGTTAATTAATAATGTGTTCAGAAGAGCCAAGCCAGGTGGAATTGTGCTGATGCATGATGGTGGTGGTAATCGCTCTAAAACTGTACAAGCTTTACCAGAAATTATTGCCAACTTTCGGAAACAGGGCTATAGCTTTGTTACTATCCCTGAACTTTTAGAAATGCAAGATAGGAGCAAAAGCTGATTACAGAACAAAAGCAAAACCATTAGGTAGGGTTGCCAATTTAGCTCACCGTTATTACAATACAAAAAAACCGTCCAAAATCAACATTGAACGGAATTTTTATGTATTAATACTTTATTTCTACCTAATTCTGTTACTGATTGTACTAATACCTACAAGCTACAAGTCAGGAGGCAAAATTACCTGATCAATTGCGTGGATTACACCGTTGCTGCCGGTGATATCTGCTTGTGTAACCTTAGCATCATTGACAGTTACACCAGTAGAAGGATCAACCTTAACGTTGATTGCGCCACCTTCAAGGCTTTTAACTTCACCAGATTTTAAATCAGTGGACAATACCTTACCAGGTACTACATGGTAAGTTAAAATCTTGAGCAATACTTCCTTGTTAGCTGGGTTTAACAATTCTTGCAAAGCATCTGCTGGCAACTTAGCAAAAGCGGCATCAGTGGGTGCAAAAATAGTTAAGTTATCTTTGCCTTGCAAAGCTCCAGTCAACCCTGCTGCTTTCAAAGCCTTGGTTAAGGTTGTAAAAGAAGCGTTTGACTCTGCCAACGCTAACAGGTTTTTGCCTCGATTGTCACTTGCCCCTGGGCCTGGTGGAGTTGTAGTAGGTTTCTCACCAGGTTGAGTTTGTGGGGTAGTACCTGGTGTGGGGGGTTTTGGTTCAATAGGTGTAGCGCTACCACCACGGTTATAAGGAGGCTCGTTGAAAATACTGGGTCTGGGATTTGTTACACTACCTTTCTGCGCTACTTGTTTGCGCTTGGTATTGCCCTTTTGTGTTTCGGAAGCAGCCTCGGTAGGTGTGTATTGAGCGTTTACTTGAAGGCGTTGACCCTTATTATAGGGAGCTTCGCTGAAAATACTGGGGTTAGGATTTAGTACCTCTTTGGCTTCAGATGGTAAAGTAATGAGAAGGCTTAAACTAGTGAATCCTGCTATGCCTGCCAACGTGGTCAGCAGTTTGCTGTTATTTGTCTTCATAAATTTTGTTTGTCTTTTTGTCCATACATTACATAAAGATTTATAACATTTTGCTATGCACAAAATCTAACCAAAGAGGGAAGTAAAATTTTTCCTCAGAAGAGTTTTTGCTAGCGAGGTAAAATATATAACCTCGGATCAATCTGATCGGTATGAAATATATCTACCACATATTTTATGTAATGAGTATATTTTCTCAGTCACACTGATAAAGAGTTAAAAAGCCTCACTTGGTGTAGCCTCAACTCTAAAAGAGTATGAAGAGCAACTAATGTAAAGAAAAATTACTTTAACTAAAGATACAATTGTAAAGTTTAAGAAGTTGACCAGTTATCAGGTATACGACATGCTGGAATTATACCAATGGGAACTATCTCAATACTCAGAGAAAGTGCGCCTAATTCTAGATTTTAAAGGACTAGATTACCGCAAAATAGAAGTTACGCCTGGGATTGGACAAGTAGAACTGTTCCGGCTGACTGGTCAGAAACAAGTCCCAGTATTAAAGGATCGTAATAAATATATTGCGGATTCTACGGAAATAGCTAAGTATTTAGACTTAGAGTATCCCGATCGCCCCATAATACCCCAAGATCCCAAAAAACGGGGTTTAACTTTATTGATAGAAGAATGGGCGGATGAATCTATAGGCATCAAAGGTAGGAAAGCGCTATTTGCAGCTGTAAGTCAAGATCAAAATTTCCGCAAGTCTTTATTACCCACCTCAACACCAGATATATTTAAAAGTCTGGTTGGAGGAGTACCTACTGACTTACTGACAGTGTTGGGTTTTGGAGTAGGTTATAGTCCAGATGTGATTCAGTCAGCGATCGCATCTTTAAAACAAGACTTGGAAGCGCTAACGTTATTATTGGCAGATAGTCCTTATTTAACTGGAGATGAGCCGACTTTAGCTGACTTAGCAGTGGCTGGCTTATCGATATTACTCAAGTTTCCCCCTGGTCCCTATTTGGATTTACCAGCTTCTATTAGAGGAAAAGGATTGCCAATCTTTTCAGAGAATATAGATTATGAACCATTCTTTACCTGGCGCGATCGCATTTACGCCCAATTCCGTAAACCATTAATTAGTACCACTTCAGCAGGGGGTGCGCCAACTTCGATTCAGATTGATTAGGGAATGGGTATTGGGCATTGGGAATGGGGCATTGGGAATTGGGTATGGGACATGGAGATTAGGGAGATTAGGGAGAATAATTAATAACTAGTGACAAATGACCAATGACTAATGACCAATGACAAATGACAAATGACTAATCAGATGAATTCGGGACAGCCATTAGGTTCGGTTATTCAAGGTTCTCTAACTGAAGGTTTAGAAGTGCGATTGCATCCTGACATTTCTGTGGAAGATATGCGGGTTGGTAAGTTTCTTGTTGTGCAAGGGATGCGATCGCGCTTTTTTTGTATGCTGACAGATGTAGCATTGGGAGCTGCTAATGCCCGAATTATTGCTAATCCCCCCAGTTGGGAAGACACTTTTTTACGGGATGTTTTAGCCGGAAGTGGTACTTATGGTACTATCAACCTCGCACCGATGTTGATGTTCACTCCCGAAGCGGAAGAATCTTTCTCCCCAACAAACGGCAAATCGGCAAATCCCTTTATCCCATCAGTAACGGGTTTAGCTTCCTTTGTGCCACAAACCAGCACGACGATGGAATTGTTGCCTGTTAAAACTATTCCTAGCCACTTTAGTCAAGTTTACGAAGCCAGTGTTGACGACTTTCGCCGCGTGTTTGGTTGGGAAGATGACCCCCAAAGGCGAAATTTTTCCATTGGGAAACCTTTGGATATGGATGTGCCCGTTTGTATCGATTTAAACCGCTTCGTGGAACGGAGTAATGGGGTTTTCGGGAAATCTGGTACTGGTAAATCCTTTCTAACTCGGCTACTTTTAGCTGGCGTTATCCGTAAAAATGCGGCAGTAAATTTGATTTTTGATATGCACTCTGAGTATGGCTGGGAAGCTGTCGCAGAAGGAAAGAACGTCAATACAGTTAAGGGATTAAAGCAACTTTTTCCAAGTAAGGTAGAAGTTTATACCCTTGACCCCGAATCGACAAAACGCCGGGGTGTGCGTGATGCTCAAGAGCTTTATTTGAGTTACGAGCAAATAGAAGTTGAAGATATTAAGTTATGTAGTCGAGATTTAGGACTATCTGACGCAGCCCTAGATAACGCCAATATTCTATATAGTGAGTTTGGCAAGTCTTGGATTGTCCAATTGCTGAACATGACTAACGAAGAAATCGAGATGTTCTGCGACGAGAAGCGGGGACACAAAGGCTCGATTATGGCATTGCAGCGCAAACTCTTGCGGATGGACAGCTTGAAGTATATGCGAGCAGTTTGCCCCCAGAATTACATTAGTAAAATTGTGCAATGTCTGGAATCTGGGAAGAATGTTGTGATAGAATTTGGTTCCCAGTCTAATATGCTCTCTTATATGTTGGTGACGAACATGATCACCCGACGTATCCACGAGCATTACGTCAAAAAAGCAGATAAATTCCTGCAAAGCAAAAACCCTTGCGATCGCCCCACTCCGTTGATGATTACCATTGAAGAGGCACACCGTTTTCTTGACCCGGCTATCGTACAAAGTACTATCTTTGGGACTATTGCCCGTGAGTTGCGGAAGTATTTTGTCACACTTTTGGTAGTTGATCAACGTCCATCAGGCATAGATAATGAAGTTATGTCCCAGATTGGAACTCGCATTACCGCTTTGCTTAATGACGAAAAAGACATTGACGCGATTTTTACGGGTGTATCTGGTGGTAGCGGACTGCGATCGGTACTGGCAAAGTTAGACTCTAAACAACAAGCTTTAATTTTGGGTCATGCCGTACCCATGCCCGTAGTAGTACGTACCCGTCCTTACGACGCAACTTTTTACGAAGAAATTGGTGAGCCAGCGTGGGAAGAAAAACCTGACGCGGAAGTATTCGCAGCTGCTGAACTCGCCAAAGCTGACCTGGGATTTTAAATAGTTATTTGTCATTGGTCATTGGTCATTGGTCATTTGTCCTACCCTACGGGAAGTCACTGATTTAATCTACATCAAGATTAATCCCTTAGCGACCAACTCCCAATTTCCAATTCGTAACATCCCTCCATTCTCACAAGAAATTAAGTTCGGTTATCCGGCTACTTTTTGGCAACAGAAGAGGGGTTTTTGGGGTCACTATAGATATAGTCAGTAATTTCAAGGAAGCCTAAATTTTTTTCCAAACGACCAATTTTGGATTATAATTGAAAGTTTTATCTTAAGATACTTTACTATCTGCCTGATTTATCGTACTATAAAACTAAGTGGAACTCATACCGACTTCGGATTTGCTAGTTACTTTCAGTAACTACCTAAAGTAAGAATTCTCAAAAATAACCAGTGTGCTAATAAGAGATTGAAAATTTAGGGAAGGTAGGGGAACCTATCTTAGGGGCTTAACGTCTTAAAAACGTCTATATCAATTGATAATTGTTTTTAGTAGCTCCTGATATTTCGTGATAGATTTACTACTTTTATCCATCCATTTTAGTAAGAAAACATACATTTTATTTACGGAGTAGAGGACAACGCACCAATGCCTACTGTCAATACCCAAACGGAAAATCTCAACACCAGATTCACGGCTGATATGGTGCGAACCTATCTGCGAGAAATTGGCCGTGTACCACTGCTAACCCGTGAACAAGAGATTGTATATGGGAAGCAGGTTCAACAAATGATGACGCTCATCGATGCCAAAGAGGTTTTGGCAAAGAAACTGCACCGCGAACCGGAGATGTCAGAGTGGGCTGACGTGGTTCAACAATCGGAAACTGAAGTACAACAAACGGTAGCGCAAGGTAAGCGAGCAAAGCAAAAAATGATCGAAGCGAATTTACGCTTAGTCGTTGCTATTGCGAAAAAATATCAAAAGCGAAATATGGAATTTCTGGATTTAATTCAGGAAGGAACACTAGGATTAGAGCGGGGTGTGGAGAAATTTGACCCAATGAGGGGTTATAAGTTCTCGACTTACGCTTACTGGTGGATTCGCCAAGCTATTACCCGTGCGATCGCTCAACAAGGACGTACTATCCGGTTGCCGATCCACATTACCGAAAAACTGAACAAAATCAAGAAAGTACAGCGTGAGTTGGCTCAAAGCTTGGGGCGATCGCCCACTCCAGCTGAAATTGCCAAAGAACTGGAACTAGAACCTGCTCAGATCCGCGAGTACCTGAACATGGCGCGTCAACCAGTTTCTTTGGATGTTAAAGTTGGCGATAACCAGGATACTGAGTTGCAAGAAATGCTCGAAGATGGCGGGCCATCACCAGAGTATTACACCAACCAGGAATTCTTACGCCAAGATTTGAACAACCTACTAGCAGAACTAACCCCGCAACAGCGAGAAGTTTTAGCTCTACGCTTTGGTTTAGAAGATGGTAACGAAATGTCATTGGCGAAAGTGGGTGAGAGATTGAATCTCAGCCGCGAACGTGTCCGCCAGTTAGAGCATCAAGCTTTGGCTCATCTGCGTCGCCGTCGCGCCAATGTCCAAGAATACGTTGCTAGTTAAAGATGGAGACGCGAAATCCCGCGTCTCTAGAGCATGATGAGCCTCCTGAATTCAGGGGGCTATTTTTTTATACTGATAGCCAGGAAAAATATTTGGATCTGAGGCTGTGTTTCTACGGCGACAAATCCGAGAAAATACTATCAGTATTTTTATTTATTAAAAAGTAAAAAACAAGGTACTACGAAATCCATATTGATTGAAAGGATTTAATTTCTGATTAACTTCACCCAACGAGATGAATCTATTGGATGAAAAATAACTCAAACTAATGTTAATTAATGTAAAGTTAATTAACATTAGTTTGTAGTAAAAGGTTTAGTCCTATTTGACGGGCTCAAGCCCTCTCTTCTCTTCTCTTCGAGAGGCTACGCCAACGAGAGGCTACGCCAACGAGACGCTGCGCGAACACTACAAACCTTTAATTGTTTACGCCGCTCTACTTCCCTTAACTGGTGGTAATCTAAGATTGTTGGGCTAGATTAAATAAAAACTTTGGTTTTTGACAGTTTTCTTTTTTGGACAATAGTAATATAAGTCGTTAACAAAGTCTTTGGCAATTAAGACTTGGTTATAGTTTAAGTAAGTTCTAAAGAACTTAGTTGATTTTTTAACAGGAGAAGTAGGGTGCTTAACAACCTTTATCAGTTCTTATCTCCCCGCCAGTGGGGAATTTCCCTAGCGGGCTTAGGCTTACTTCTCGGTTTGGGCTTTATAGGCAAGCAGACTCAAGTCGTATCGGTTACAGATTCTCCATTATCATCGGCTCAGATTCAACAAAAAACCACAACCTCCGAAAACTCCCTTTTGTCGCAGCTCAGAAAAGTTAGAGAGCAGAGAAGTCAGCTGAGAGCATCTGCTGGAGAGAGAGGGATTTTTGTACATCAGAGCGGAAAAACACTCCCTAAAACCACAGCGCTGGTTCCAGATTCTCAGGGAGCTACAAAAGGTGCAGAAGGTTTACCAAAAGTGAATTTTCCTGTCAAGGATGGGGTTTATCTCTATGGTCAATCGCCAAAATCAAACCAGCTTGGTCAAGGTTACATCATATTTCAAAAGCAGCAGGATAAGATAACTGGTGCATTGTATATGCCCCAATCAGAATTTAATTGTTTTCAAGGTACGCTCAACAAGTCAGGAGAGTTGGCGATGACGGTTAATAGTTCGTCAAATGAAGCCAGTACTCCTCGATCAAATCAGGTAGCTGCAAACAGCAAACTACCTAAAGTCAGTGAAGATGAGTTCAGCAGTTATCCTTACTCAGTGGCTCTGCAAGACTTTTATCAATTAAATTCCATCACAGCTAGCGATCGCCGCACGTTGCAAATGTGCAAATAATCGTTAAGTTAATACTCAATTCCTGGTTGCGCTTTCACGCCTTGATCGCGGAAAGGGTGCTTAATTAAGGTCATTTCGGTTACGAGGTCAGCACGCTCAATTAAACCTGCTGGTGCGCCTCTACCTGTGAGAATAACGTGCTTGTTAGCTGGTTTTTGCGCCAAACCCGCCAAAACGTCCTCTAATGGTAAGTAAGCCATTTTGAGAGCGATGTTAATTTCGTCCAACAACACCAGATGAAAGTCTGGGTTGCGAATATATTCTAATGATTTTTCCCAGGCGGCACTAGCTTTGTCAAGATCGCGATCGCGGTCTTGAGTTTCCCAAGTGAAGCCTTCACCCATTGCATGAAATTCTATTTGGTCTTCCCAATAGCTGAAAACCCTTTTTTCTGAAGGTTCCCAGCTTCCCTTGATAAATTGGACGATCGCTACTTTATAGCCGTGACCTAGCGATCGTAACACCATCCCCAAAGCCGCAGTGGTTTTACCTTTACCATTACCAGTATTTACAATAATTAACCCTTTTTCTGGTACAGCTTCTGCTATGCGCTTGTCTTGCACTTCTTTGCGTCGCTGCATTTTTTTGCGGTACTGTTCATCAGTTAGAGATGAAGACATTACCTCATCAATCAAGCGCCCAATTTCTTGATCTTGGTTTAATTCTTGTGGTGTATCGTTTTTCATTAAGCTTGTCTAGAAATAACTGTTAAAAGTGTTGGGAATGAACCAAAATCTTCTTACTTATCCAATTTCACTTAAATCACTTGATTGGAAATGTCTAGTAAGTTTTCATGTGAAATATTAATAGTATGTTAGCTTTATTAATGATTTGCAGACAAGTGGAAATATCTATGATACACAAACTGAACTTATAATTTGAGTTTACTAATACTGATTTAAATAATTTAATATGTTCATTAAAGCATTTTAACAATAAAAATTTATTATTATCTCCTTTGGTAAAATCATGAGTTAGATGCTTTAAGTGTCAGGGGTTATGATGTCTAATATCAGGAGCATTTATGGATGTTGTTGTTTCCATTTTTCCCATAAAGGCTGCGTATCCTCTGGTTGCCCATCATAGTTGAGCAATTGATCTGAAATTATCACCCATGACTGGGCGCTGCGTGTCCAAATGTTACCTACTGGGCGTAACCAACTTGTATCATCTAAGGTTCCAGCTTTGACATTAATAGTATCGGTTTTATAAGTTCGTTCATGGAACAATCGCGTTCCGCAGTCGCCACAGAATAGGTTATTTACTTCACGTCCGCTATCATTTTTCCGAGTCCAAGCTTTCGGTTTTCCCTGAACAATTACAACAGCATCTCGTAGTACTGTAAGAGACATACCAAAGGCACTAGACGATTGTTTTTGACATTCCTTGCAGTGGCATAGATAAAGGGTTAAAGGTTGGGCATGAATTTCATAACGAATCTGTCCACATTGACAACCTCCAGTATATAGAATCACAAGTTTTATCTCCTGACAATTTGTGTTGCTTTATTGTAACTAAAACTATCTCAATCTTAGAGTGGGTTTTAGTAGACACAAACAGAAGACTTGTGAACACAATTCTCTGTGATTCCTTAAATTCTCTTTATCCTTCATCTTCATCTGATTCATCATCCTCACTCCAATACTGTTGAGGGGCATTTCCGTGAACTTCTAAAATTTTTGGTTTTTTGATTTTGTTATCAGGTGGATTAATTGCTTCTAACTGCACATCAAATTTCCAGTTATCACCAAAATCATAAAGATAGGTCATTTTATCACCCGGTTCTAGAGACACATCACCAATCTGCACTTGGTCGGCAAATGGGGGTGTTTCCATATAGGCATGACCGATTTTTATGATGCGACCAAAATGGTCTTTATAACTAAACTCGTACAGGTGATCGTAATCAAAGTCAAAAGCATCAAGAATTGTCTCTGCTAACCAGCTTAATGGTTTTTTGGCTGGTATGGCAATGCGCCGCCAAGCCTTAAAAAGGGACACTTTAAAAATATAAATCCCGTCAGTAAAACCTTGCTTGGGAACAAGTAAATTATGCTCCCATTCTGGAAAAAATGGTTGAAAATGTGACTGCAACTTTCCAAAAGTTACATTGACCTCATCCTGTAATTCTGCTCGTATACCTAGTGGAAATAGTAGTTGCAACATAGCATCACCAAATGGCAAGCGTTGTAAACTAGTAATACGCCATCCTTTGCCATCTGTTGGCTTGCCATGTTTAATAGACAACAATCCAAATAACTCTAATAGGGCAATATTATGCAGACCAGGGTAATAACTAATATCGTGTTGGTGTTCATATTTAGGGAATTTTAAACCTTTATCTGGGACGCGGGGCCATAGTTGAATACATCTAAATACATTCCCAAATGAATCTTGATGTTCACCTAAAATTTCGTTATTTCCCCAAATCAACCAGGCTTCTAATAAATTGAAATAGCGTTCTGTTGGATTGAGGTTTGACCATGATTGCAAAGTTGCTGCGTCTAAAACTAAAATCTGCTTTTTCCCTTGGGATCTAATTTGGGCTATCCCAGAACTGCGTAATAACAGATATAGTCCATTAATGTAAGGGTATGATTTCTGTACGGGGCGTTTGAGTTTAGTTTCTATTGGGTGACTTAACAGAGAATTCAATTCTGATAGTACTTTCAGTGGTAGAAGATTATTAACACTACTAACTT
Organism: Nostoc sp. LEGE 12447; assembly: GCF_015206985.1. NCBI lineage: Bacteria > Bacillati > Cyanobacteriota > Cyanophyceae > Nostocales > Nostocaceae > Nostoc > Nostoc sp. LEGE 12447. The sequence goes on from NZ_JADEXT010000003.1 coordinate 183,703, forward strand.
CCACTCCATTCGGTTGTAATAAATCTATCAGAGTTTGAAAATCACGCAAAATTGTACCGGGTTGATTTTCATCAATACTGAGTTCTTGCAGGAGTTGTTGTTGTGACTCTGTTAAGGAAGGTAGTTCAGGATTGAGTGTGCGTTCTAGCCGCGCAAATAAATCTTCCATAAATCAAAATTCTCAATTCACAATTTAACCTTCTGTGTAACCTTGTGTTCTTTATACGATGACTACCGAAATTATTCTAATAAAGCTTGATCCTATAAGTGTCATAGTAGGTCTATCAAGACCGTAAGCTTAATGAGATGTGAATGATAATATTCTCATCTTCTAGTTGACAATCCCAGGAGTTTGATATGAATAGTAACACTCGTCTACAGATGATTTTAGCTGATACACCTATTGATACAGTATTACCTGCGATCGCTCAACTAAATCTACCTAACTGGTGGTTAGCCGGTGGTGCAGTCCGAAACACTGTTTGGTCTTCGATTTTTGGCAATGACTGTGGGTTAGGTATTAAAGATTTTGATATTGCATTCTTTGATATAGAGGGAAATCGTTCTCAAGAACTAGCAGCAAAGGCGACTCTCACAGAACAATTTCCTCATGACGAGTTCGATGTCAAAAATCAAGCCAGTTTTGCTCGTTGGCGGTCTGGTAGCAGACCCTATACTAGTACAGAAGATGCGATCGCAGAGTGGCTGCATACTGCTACTGCTGTCGGAGTTCGACTAAATGCACAAGGTCAATGGCAATTTTTCACTCCCTACGGATTAGATGACCTGTTTGATGGAATTATTAGACCTACACCAGCACATACTCATAATATAGATGCCCACAATAAGGCATCTGGATTCTTGCAGAAGTGTCCTAATCTGCGTTTGGCGTAAAACTTAGAGTAGCTTTTCCGTTACAAGGGAATAATCACGTTTCAATTTATAACCCTTGAATACGGAATCACAATGTTAATAATTTTCTACCACTGGGAATAATTAGAGTAGAACCCCTTTTATGACAAGACGGGGGGTAGTACTAATTTTGTAAGTTTATAGGCAAAAATCAATGCCAAATCGTACTGGATACACAATAAACTCAACTCTCCACGAAGGAATCCAAACAATTATTTATCAAACACAAATGCCAAAGACGCAACAGCGAGTTATCCTCAAGTTGCTTAAAAATCAATATCCTACTCTTGAAGCCTTTACTCGCCTGAAAAATGAGTATCAAATTCAGCAAGGTTTAGACCATCCCAACATAGTGAAATCTATTAGTCTAGAAACCTTTGATAATCGTGTTGGACTGTTGTTAGAAGACTTTGGTGGTCAATCTTTAGCGCAAATTCTTCAGACAGAAAAACTTGACTTAATTAACCATTTAAATATTGCTATTCAACTGACTAAAGCTCTAGATTATTTACATAAACATCAGATTATTCATAAAGATATCAAGCCTAGCAACATAATTGTTAACTCCCAGACAGGTATTGTTAAACTCACTGATTTTGGTATAGCCTCTCGCCTCAATAAGGAAAATCCCCAATTTAATAACCCTAACTGCGTTGAAGGCACACTTGCCTACATGTCGCCTGAACAAACGGGGAGAATGAATCGTATTCTTGATTATCGCACTGACTTTTATTCTCTCGGCGTGACTTTATATGAAATGCTCACCGAGAAAACACCATTTTTTAGTCAAGACCCCTTAGAACTAGTTTATAGCCATATTGCTGTTCAACCGATAAATCCCCAGTTATTAAATCCAACAATTCCTAACGCCATCTCAGAAATTGTGCTGAAGCTGATGGCGAAAAATGCTGAAGACAGATATCAAAGTGCTACAGGATTATTAGCAGACTTAGAGTTATGTCTTAACCAGTTAAAATTTCAGGGTATAATTACTGATTTTGTTCCAGGTCGTTTAGATGTTTTAAGCCAGTTATTAATTCCTCAAAAATTATATGGTCGTGAAAGCCAAGTTAATGAACTGTTAGCTGCATTTGAACGCGTTACATCTGGAACTAGTGAGATGATGCTAGTTTCTGGTTATTCAGGTATTGGTAAATCAGTTTTAGTTAACGAAGTTAATAAACCCATTACTCGCAGACAAGGTTACTTTATTTCTGGTAAATTTGACCAATTAAAACGAAATATACCTTATGCTTCTTTAATTCAAGCTTTTGCTTATTTAATGCGGTATTTACTGACAGAGAATAATGAAAAAATAGAAACCTGGCGTGAAAAAATATTATCAGCTTTAGGAACAAATGGTAAAGTCATTACTGACGTAATTCCAGAAGTAGAATTAATTATTGGTACACAGCCAGACGTTGCCAAAATTGGTGCAACAGAATCACAAAACCGCTTCAATCGAGTTTTTAAAGAATTTATCCAAGTTTTTACCCAAAAAGAACATCCCTTAGTCATATTTTTAGATGATTTGCAATGGGCAGACTCAGCCACATTGAATTTAATCCAACTACTTGTAACTGATAGCGACAGCAAACATCTATTGTTCATTGGTGCATATAGGGATAATGAAGTTAATGCAGCACATCCTTTAATTCAAAAAATAGAAGAAATTAAGGAGATTGGCACAGTTGTTAATAATATTGTGTTGCAACCTTTAAATTTAGATAATGTGACTCAACTAGTTGCAGAAACTTTACAAGAAGCAGATATTAACCCTGATTCTGAATACAGCACTTTTAGCGATAGAATTATCCAACTAGCTGAATTAATTTCTAATAAAACAGGTGGAAATCCATTTTTTCTCACACAACTTATTCAGGCACTTCATCAAGAAAAACTTTTGAAGTTTGACTTTATTAAGGCTCAATGGCAATGGAGTTTAAAAGATATTCAAGCAATTGGAATTACCGACAAAAATGTAGTTGAGCTAGTTGCAAGTCGAGTTGAGAAGCTACCAAAATCTACCCAAGATGTTTTAAAATTAGCAGCTTGTGTAGGTGACAGATTTAGTCTTGATGTTTTATCGATAGTTAATGAAAAATCAGCTTCTTTGACAGCTAATGATTTACACTCAGCTTTGCAAGCGGGATTAATTCTACCTTTAAGTGAAGCTTACCGTATTCCTTTAGTTTTTAATCAAGAAGAAGCGGTTAATTTAAATTTCGACACTTCACGAGTGGGTTACAAGTTCTTGCATGATAGAGTACAACAAGCAGCATATTCGCTGATTCCAGAAGAACTCAAGAAATCTACTCACTCAAAAATTGGACAATTGCTTCTACAAAATATCCCAAAGGAGGAAATAGAAGCTAATATTTTTGATATAGTTAATCAGTTGAATGTAGGTATTCTTAACCTAATAGAACAATCTGATAAAACCGAATTGGCACGATTAAACTTAATTGCAGGGCGAAAAGCTAAAGCTTCTACAGCTTATGACGCTGCACTTAAGTACTTCACAAATGGGATAGAACTTTTAAGTAGAGACTCTTGGCAAACTGAATATACCTTAACTTTATGTTTATATGAAGGAGCCTCAGAAGCAGCCTATCTGGGCGGTAATTTTGAGCAGATGCAGCAATGGGCTGAGGTGGTTCAGCAAGAAGCCAAAATCCTTCTAGATAAAGTGAAAGTCTATGAAGTACAGATTATCGCTTCTATCATTCAAAGCAAACAACTGGAAGCCATTCAGATAGCAGTATCAATTCTAAAATTGTTAGGAATAAGTTTTCCAGATGAACCGACATCAACTGATATTCAGCAGGGGATGGATGATATTGCTGTTTCTTTGAAAGGTAAAGCCATTGCAGATTTAATTAACTTACCATTAATGTCTGATCCGAACAAGATTGCAGCCATGAAAATCTTAATGGGAGTTCTCCCTGCGGCTTTTCAAACTGCTCCTGTAATGATGCCAATTATTGTCTGTAAAATGGTCAATTTGTCCTTAAACTATGGGAATACGGCTGTATCTGGGTATGGTTATAGTCTTTATGGCTTACTTCTTTGTGGAGTTCAAGGAGAAATTAATTCTGGCTATGAATTTGGTAAATTAGCTTCTAGTTTGGTGGCACAATTTAATGCTGAAGAACTCAAAGCTAAGATTCTAACAGTTGTTAGCGCTCATGTTATGCACTGGAAAGAGCATGTTAGGGAGACATTAACATCATCAATGTCTGGATATGCTAGTGGTCTAGAAACCGGAGATTTAGAATATGCTGGTTATTGTGGTTACATTTATCCTTATCATTCCTTTTGGTTGGGTAAGGAACTTTGGGTTTTAGAAAAGGAATTAATAGCTTACTGTGAATCGCTGAAAAAAATCAATCAGCAAGTAGCTTTAACTTGGAATTTAGTATATCTACAAACAGTTTTGAATTTGAAAGGAAATTACGAAAATGTAGATTGTTTAATTGGAGAAGCCTACGATGAGCAAAGTATGCTGCCAATTCATCAGCAAGTAAATGATCTTTACACAATTAATCATTTATTTGTCAATAAACTAATGCTCGCTTACATATTTGGAGAGTATTTTAAAGCTGTAGAAAATGCTGCGATCGCAGAAAAATCTTTAGGTGGTGTTACAGGATTGTTTGTTGTTCCACTGTTCTATTTCTACGATTCTTTAGCACACTTGGCTATATACCATACTGCTAAAGAGTCGGAGAGGCAAGCTATTCTAGAAAAAGTCCAAGCTAATCAGCAAAAAATGGAACTCTGGGCTACTCATGCTCCGACGAATCACTTACATAGATTTTATCTCGTGGAGGCAGAACGGTGTCGGATTTTAGGCCAAAAGCTGGAAGCAATGGACTACTATGAAAATTCTATTGCCAAATCTCAAGAGAATGGTTTTCTTCAAGAAGAAGCTTTAGCTTATGAGTTAGCAGGAAAATTTTATCAATCTCTAGGTAAAGAGTTAATTCATCAAACCTATATAACTAAAGCTTATTATGCTTGTATTCGTTGGGGTGCGATCGCTAAAGTTAAATACTTGGAATCAAAATATACTTTTCTAGTAGGACAAACTACTACTGTAGAAACTACTACTTCCAAAATAGATACAATTCACCTCACCACTACCACAACTACTAATAGTAGTAGCTTAAGCGATTTTTTAGACTTTAATACATTCATCAAGTTTTCGCAAGCGATTACCAATGAAATTGTTTTAGAGAATTTGTTGAGCAAGCTCATCAAAATTTTATTAGAAAATGCTGCCGCACAAAAAGCAGTACTACTCCTACTTAAAGATAATCAACTATATATCGAAGCTTCTGGAAATGCTACCGTCAATGTAGTGACAGTTTTACCCTCTATTACTGTTGAAAACTATCAGGATTTACCGCTCTCTGTGATTAATTACGTTTTTCGCACTCAGCAATATCTTGTGTTGAATGATGCAATAACTACAGAACCGTTTAACCTTGATATTTATATTCAGAAATATAAAATAAAATCAATTTTTTGCTTGCCAATAATTTACCAATCACAGCTTACAGGGATTATTTATTTAGAAAATCACTTGTCATCAGGTGCTTTTGTTCCAGAAAGAATAGAAATATTAAAAGTCTTGGTTTCTCAAATGGCTATTGCCATACAAAATGCCCGTTTGTACACAAGAGAACAAGACAAATCTAGAGAATTAGAACAGTCAATCAAAGATTTACAAGAGGCACAACTACAACTTATTCAAAGTGAAAAAATGTCTTCTTTGGGAAATTTGGTTGCAGGTGTAGCACATGAAATCAACAATCCAGTTGGGTTTATTACAGGTAGTATTGCCCAAGCAAAAGATACTGTTAATGATTTAATAGGCTATCTGCAACTATACCGAGAAAAGTTCCCGAATCCTGGTGCTGAGATTGAAGAAAAAGCCGAAGAAATAGATATAAATTTTCTACTAGAAGATTTACCCAAAATGATTGATGGTATGACGGTAGGAACACAGCGCATTCGCAATATTAGTACTTCTCTCCGTACTTTTTCACGCGCTGATACTACCTCTAAAGTATTAGCTAATATCCACGAAGGTATTGATAGTACTTTGTTGATTTTACAGCATCGTTTGAAAGCCGATCATAACCGTCCAGCGATTCAAGTCATTAAGGAGTATGGAAATATTCCATTAGTGAAATGTTATTTAGGACAATTGAATCAGGTATTTATGAATATTATTGCAAATGCAATTGATGCTTTAGAAGAAGCAAATATCGGCCGTAGTTTTATGGAAGTTCAAGAAAGCTATCCAAATATTATTACTATTTTAACTAAGATAGAAGAGAATAATAATCTGATAATTAAGATTCAAGATAACGCTAAAGGAATGTCAGAAGAAGTTAAAGCTTGTATCTTTGAAAATCTATTTACAACCAAATGCGTAGGAAAAGGTACAGGATTAGGATTATCTATTAGTCGCCAAATTATAATAGAAAATCATGGTGGAAGTTTGATTTGTGAATCAGTTTTGGGACAAGGAACAAAATTTATAATTTCTATTCCCGTTCTGGGATAATAATCTCTCATGATAGAGATAGATTAGCAAAGCTATAGCAACTGATACTCGAATTATTTGATAATTCGGGTATTTTGTTTGTCAGGAATAATTCATTACATCCTATTTTTAAAGCTTGCTAAAGTAAAGATTATTTTGCTGTTAAAAACTATGCGGATGGTAACATTATTACTTAACCAAATCAATATAAAATTGGTCTAATTTGGCACTTAAAACTTTACGTAATGCCTGCTATCATAATAACTAATTGTATACATCAAATCTTGTACTATCTTTCTCATTTACTAACTGATATAAAAATAAACTCTAACTAAATATACAAGAACTTTAGTCTAGTTTTTATCAGCTAAAATATCAGTCGTAAATTGAGTTGAGAAGAAGTTATAAGATGCGAAAATTGTAAAAATTAAGGTGGTTATCCTGTGGAAAGAAGAAGAGAAGGTGGGCGAATAGTTCCAAAGGCCATCTCGTTTTTGTTCAATCAGATTACATTGATTGTCCTTGCAGTTATTCTTGTGCTGTTTATTGGAGGTAGGTTTGAATTAGCAAGTGCAACTCAACCTAACGCAGAATTAGAAATTCAAAAACTAACATCCTGTTACGCACTGGGAACTGATGCCATTGGTAGAGGAAATCTCCTTGAGGGAAAAAATATTTATCGGGATTGTTTTACTCAAGATTCAGTCCTGACTGCCATTTTTCCTGATGGGACAACTCAAACAAATTATGGGACAGATGCTTGGGCAGATTTTGTCTATTCAGTATTCCAAGGAAATGGTTATACAGCTACCCAACATTTGATGGGTACGATCAATATTTCAATTGAGAATAATAAAGCAATGATGACCTCTTATCTCCATGCGACTCACAAGCGTTCGGAAACTAGCATTGATGTTGCCAATGGCACCTATGAAGATCAAGTTGTCAACATAAATGGGCGCTGGAAAATTCGTAAACGTACTCTCAAACTCATCGATTTCTTGAATCTTAGTTCACCGACAGTTGATTCCTCAAATGCTAATGCCCGAAGCAGTAATTCCTCAGCTAACTTTGTAAGACCAAAAATGTCTGGTTTCAATAAATAATCTTTCACAGCGATAAGGCAAAAATAAAAAGTAAAAAGTACTCTGTACTTTTTACTTTTTATTCTGTTTAATGTATGAGTAAAGAAGTTCGCGTAGGCGTAGCCCGTCGTAGACATCGCTCCGAGGATTTACAATTAAACATGGACTATTATCACCACTTCCATTACTTACAATAACGACAGTAATACCAGCTTTTGGACAAACTCCCAAACAACTGGTACTAACTACCCGAAATTCACCCCATAATCCCTCAATTTTTAAACGAGATTTTAACCAATTCTCTAAGTCTTCGGAAGCTGTTGAGCCTGATTGCTCGTTTGCACATTGCGAACACACAAGCACCAAACCAGACTCCCATCGAGGAGGAACGCTGGGAATAGAAATAGAAGTGTCTAAAGGGCGAGAATTTATTAAGGGCGATGTCTGCTGAGAAGTAGATGCAAAACTTTTAAAGATACGTTGCAATAATTTCTTAATACGGTAGATCAGTTTTTTCATGGACGATCCTATTTATTTCTCTGAACAACTTAAAAACACCTCTCCCTAATTTTGCTACGTAAAACCGCCCCTTTTCGAGACGAGAGGGATAGAGTTGAACTTGAATTAAAGGCTGAAAGAGGTTTGTTGAACAGGATAGTGTAATTTTCCCGTTTAGTCTGTTCTAATAGATCATCTAGTTCCAACAAGAATCAGCGTTTCTGAGCAATTTGCTGTAAGTATGCAATTAGCTGTTCTCCGGCGGTGTCGATGTGTCGTTTTAACAACCTGACAGCAGCTTTTGTATCCTGCTTTTGACAAGCATCTAAGAGTTGATAGTGTTCTTTTTGCGATCGCTCTTGGTAATCCATCTGCGCTAATTGTACGCGAACATAGCGATCGCAATTAATGTGTAAAGTCTTAATCATCGCCAGCAATCGGGGACGTTCAGCAGTGGCGTACAGCGTCGCATGAAATTCCCAGTTGAGTTTTGCCAACATACCTGCATCAGTTGCTTGATTTGTCGCTTCCAAAATCACAGCAGCTTTTTCTATATCTGTTTCCCCAAACTTGGGTATTGCTAATTGCATCGCTTTAACTTCTAAGGCGCTACGAATTTCACAAATTTCTTGCGCCTCTTGTGCTGTCAACACCGATACGATCGCACCACGATTTAGATGCAGTGTCACCAATCCTTCTGCTTCTAGCTGCTTGAGCGCTTCACGCACGGGAATACGACTAACACCAAACTGAGTGGCGATTTCATCCTGTCTCAGAGATTGTCCTTCTTGAAAAATGCCGCGCAGAATCGCTTCCCGCAAAGCATCGGCAATTAAATCTGGGGTACTGCGTTGTTGCAGCACATTGGCTGCTAAGTCATTTAAGTTCATGTTGAATATTGTATACAAAATACAAAAGATTGTATACAATATCCAAAGTAAGTTTTTTAAACATCCCTTCAATACCACGGGAGACATTTATGAGCATCGCATCTCAACCAGACCGAGTTATCATCTTCGACACCACGCTACGGGATGGCGAACAGTCACCGGGCGCAACCCTCAATGTAGAAGAAAAGCTGGCGATCGCTCATCAACTAGCTCTCCTTGGTGTCGATGTGATTGAAGCAGGTTTTGCCGTTGCTAGTCCTGGAGATTTTCAAGCTGTCAAAACCATTGCTGAACAAGTTGGAATACCTGGTGGGCCAATCATTTGCAGTTTAGCTAGAGCCATTCGCCAGGATATTCACGCCGCCGCCGAAGCCTTGAAGGGAGCAGAGCGTCCGAGAATCCACACGATGATTTCTACCTCTGATATTCACCTGAAATATCAATTGAAAAAGTCTCGCAGCGAAGTATTAGCGATCGCATCAGAAATGATTGCATACACCAAGTCGTTTGTAGACGATGTAGAATTTTCACCAATGGATGCTAGCCGCACTGAGCCAGAGTTTCTGTATCAAGTTTTGGAGGCGGCGATCGCAGCAGGTGCAACTACAATCAATATTCCTGATACCGTTGGTTACTGTACACCCAAGGAAATCGGAAATCTGATTCAAGGAATTCGAGACCATGTTCCTAATATTGATGGGGTAATTCTTTCCATTCACACTCAAAATGATTTAGGTTTGGCGACAGCTAACGCTTTGGCAGCTATTGAATATGGTGTGCGTCAGGTGGAGTGTACCATTAATGGCATTGGGGAACGAGCAGGCAATGCAGCATTGGAAGAGATTGTGATGGCGTTGCAGGTTCGCAAACCATTTTTCAACCCTTACTTTGGTCGTCCGGTTGATGCCGATACACCCCTGACTAATATTAAGACTCAGGAGATTTATAAAACCTCATCCTTAGTTTCCCAATTAACTGGGATGTTGATTCAGCCCAATAAAGCGATCGTGGGAGCAAACGCTTTCGCCCATGAGTCTGGTATTCACCAAGATGGGATTATCAAGCACCGCGAAACTTATGAAATTATGGAAGCTGCTGCAATCGGTTTGCCAGAAAATCGCATTGTTTTGGGCAAGCACTCTGGAAGGAATGCTTTTCGTACCAGGCTCAAAGAATTGGGTTTTGAATTGAACGAAGCGGATTTGAATAAAGCCTTTAATCGGTTCAAAGAAGTCGCTGATAAGAAAAAAGAAATCTCAGATTGGGATTTAGAAGCGATCGTTCGAGATGAAACGCAGATTCAAGTAGAAAGTGGCTTCCAAATCGAACACGTTCAGGTAATTTGTGGTGACTGCACTTGTCCAACTGCAACTATTACAATTGTTACCCCCGATGGCAAAATCCTCACAGATGCGAGTGTCGGCACTGGCCCAGTGGATGCGGTGTATCAAGTAATTAATCGATTGGTGCAGATTCCCAATCAACTGATTGAGTTTTCCGTCCAATCTGTGACTGGAGGAATTGATGCACTAGGAACTGTGACAGTTCGCTTGAAACATCAAGAGCGGATATTCTCTGGACAAGCATCTGATACAGATATCGTGGTAGCCGCAGCTTACGCTCATATCAACGCCCTAAATCGTCTTTATCGTTATTTGCAAACAGAGAGATCCCATTTCCATGAAATAAACTCTGCTGTTGTGTCTGGGTAGATTCAGATGCGTTGCTGAATACATGTATGAATCATGTAGAGACGTAAAATTTTACGTCTCTACAAGGGTTTTGGTTGCACCACTAAGGTGACTCAAACACGCCCATTTGCCCTAGCCTAATCGTGAGTATTTCCATATCGCTGAAGGCTTTGCGCCCCCACTAAATTCTTCCTTGGCAAAAAACTTGACATCAAAAAGCTTTAATAGTATGTTTGTACCATTAAAGCACTTAATTGTTGCATAAAACTTTAACACTCCCGATTGCGCCAACAGGAGAGCAAAATTAATGAGGCTATCTAAGGTAGACTTGAGCGGTTTAGTAGCGATCGCTCACTCTGATGGATATTTGCAGTTGTTGCTAGATCGAGGTGACGAACTAGAGTTTTTGGAAATTCCGGCACCGATACAAGCTTATGAAGGATTGCAAGAACTGAACGAGGCAATCGCCCAAACGCCTGCACTACCCTTTGAAGAAGAACCAATAGCTATGCTACCAGTTAGCTCATCAATGGCGATCGCTGTAGGATACGATCGCGACGAACAAATTTTGCAAGTTGAGTTTCAAAGTGGATCTGTTTACCAGTACTTAGGCGTAGACGAGGATACCTGGGAAGATTTACACGCCTCTGATTCAGTTGGCAGCTTTTTCAATCAAGAGATTAAAGGCAGATATGACTGCGATCGTCTAGATAATGCAGATTATACTATTGACTAATAACTGCGTGTAGGGTTTTCAATTGTTACGCGATCCAGCATACACAGAGCCCCTATCGCTTCTCCTCCTGGTGTTAGCAAAGGTACGCCTGCATAAAATCTCACAACAAGTCCAGCACCAATGACTATAGGATTCGTAGCAAATCTTTCATTAGTTAAGGTTTCGGGAATAATTAAAACTTCGCCACTTTCCATACAAATCGCCCCGAATCCTGTTTAAATAACTAAGCAAGCATCTAACTTGATGGCTTTAATTATACTAGTATGCCTTAAGAGGGATGAGTCATAGTTTTGGTAAATTTAAGTAAATATTAGAAGATTTATACCCTGATAATTTTGGATAAATAAAATTACTTAGCTAAAAAATTCTTGTTGTTACCCAAAGCATTAACAAGATCATACACCAGTGGTATTTTCTTCAGAGACAATAGAGAAAGCCCACATAATCAAACGCAGTTATGACGACTACACTTGTTTCTGCTGTTAAACCAAAAGCCGAAGATAGTTTTGCCATTAGCTTTGCACCATTGTCTCTTGAAGAAATCTATGCCAAGTCTGACGATCCAGCCAACGGTGCTGTGGTTCTGATGAGTGGCGTAGTTCGCAATCAAACTGATGGTAAACCTGTAATTGCTCTAGAGTATCAAGCTTATGAACCTATGGCATTGCGGATATTTTATCAAATTGCTGCTGATATTCGCTTATCTACGTCTGATGTAAATCGGGTAGTGATTCATCATCGCACCGGACGTTTGCAAGTTGGAGAAATCAGCGTTTTAGTAGCAGTGGGTTGTCCTCATCGGAGTGAGGCATTTGAAGCTTGCCAGTATGCTATTGATACCCTCAAACACAATGCACCTATATGGAAGAAAGAACATTGGGAAGATGGTTCTAGTTGCTGGGTAAGTATCGGTGCTTGCGAACAGTTAGCAGAAAATTGTTCTTAGACCAATTCTATGTAAGGCTGCGCTTTATTCACGTAGGGGCAATTCATGAATTGCCCCTACAGTCTATAGTTTTACATCAGTGTTTATATTCGCAAAACAACAATTTTTGTTGCATTTGTTTACAAAAACTACATTCCTCTATTGAGGTTTGTAAATAATTTGTATTTCCCCAAGGAATATTCCTTTAGACTGATCTTTAACTGAAAAATGTGGGAATAAACACAAATGCATTCGTTAAATATATTTTGTCACGAATTTGTAGTTGCTGTTTCCTTTGTAGCTTGCATTGTTGGACTGGTATTACTGTTGGACAGTAAGCAACAAAAAAGTGACGTGGAAGAAACAGAAGTGATTCTGTTTAGAATGAGCTTTACTTACTGGCTAGTTTACTGTGTAGCTTTTGGCATAGAAAAAATAATTTTACCCGAATGGGGATCTGTAGTTATGACTTTGAAAATAACTACCGCTCTGTCATATTTCTTAACTTTTTCGTGTATTGTTAGTCTGCCACTACACAAATTTGCAGTCCACCGTGTTGAAGAATAGACATTGGGCGTGGGGAACGATCAAGATTTCATTGCGATCGCTAATGCCGTTTCCAGTTCTGACTGCGCCAAAGGAGTTAAAATAAACACTTCTTGTACCGTCTTCCCCTGCCGTGCAATTACTTTATAGCCGCCGCGAATCGGTACTGAGATACGCAGTTGCATTTTTGGACAATGACCTCTTGCCCGCCCAATCACTCCCGGCGTTACCGTTTGGATGCCATCCTGCTGACAAAGACGTTCTAAAATTGGGATAAGACCAGAAAGGTGTGTCGAGTGATTCCAAACTAGTCTGGCAGCTTTTTGTGAAGCCGCCCGGAGCGAATCTGCGGTGGGTTTGCCCATAATAATTAAGCTGCTTCTAGAGGTGCCATTGTCAAACCTGCTCGGCGCAGCTGCTGGTGATAAAGTTCCGCAGGTTCTTGAGGGCCGACCCAAACGATCGCTTGACCTTCATAGTGTACCTGATTAGTCAGATCCCACGCGCGATCGCCACTCATTCCCGGAATATATTTCATCAAACATTCAGCCACATGTTGGAATGTATTAAAATCATCATTTAATACAATCACTTTGTAATTCGGATAAGTCTTACGGGTAACTTGACTAGACCGTTCAGGAGTTATAGTTGGTGCCGTGGTCATCCCGTAAACATCTGCTGAAAGGTTCGTAACCATATAACAATTGGTCAATAAGATTTTACAAAACTACAAGTAACTAGTTTAGTACATTGTCATTTGTCCTTTGTTTTAACAAATGACCAATGACAAATGACCAATGACTATCTACCGCCAATTATCCCAGTTTTCGTTAAAAATGGATGTATCAGGGAAAGCGGTGGGGTTGCCATTTTGTTGTAAAAGCCGTTTGAGAGCTTCGAGTTGTGGCTCTTGTTTGGGTAAGTTATCGACTAGTTGGTAGGGTGCGATCGCATTTTTGATCGCAAAGCTAGCAACAGTTCCCGCAGCTGCGCCAGACGACCATTCAAAAGAATGAACTCGATAGGCAGCAGCAGCAATATGACTAGTAGCAATGCTTTTGCCTCCTACGAGCAAATTATCAATTTTCTGGGGAATCATAGCTCTCAGAGCAATTTGGAAGGGATAAGCAAGGCCCGCACCACGCCTTTCACCTGGACGTTCTTTGTTACCAGGGGCTTCTGGGGGACTATTGACCATACAAGGATGGAAATCTATAGCATAGTGACCAATACCCACAGCATCGGGGAAGATGGTAGAACGAGTCCGTCGCATTGCTTTGTCTGGTGGGACTTTACCATCAATTACTGATATTGCTTCCAAACCTGCAACTGCTGCTCGTAGCCTCCGATACATATCTTCTGGCAGAGTCTTGGAGTAATACTGATCATTATAATCTCGGCGAGAAATATCAATTTCCCAAATACCAAAGCCACCAGGTTGTCCCCAACTGGGGCGGCCAATGATGCGCCGTCCTTCGCGCATATAGGGATATTTCGATAAGCCATGCACTGTTCCCATCGGGGAATTTAACCCAGAAACAAAGCGGTTATTGGTTTGCTGCTGCTTTACACCTTCTCCCAGTTGGGAATCTGTAGTCCCAGCTACTAACCAATAATAAAATGAGAGGGCATTTTCCTCAGCTTTGCGGAGGGTTTCTGTCCGCAGTCCTCCCATCCAGCCTCCTGGTTGTAACTGCCCAGTTCCTTGTAACTGTTGGCGACTGTAAACTAGGTTATCCTTGGCTGTTCCGGGGCGGTAGTCGTTACCCCAAGTCCAGTTTTGCATAGAGATATCCCCTGGTGTCGCAGCAGTAAAACTTACACCTCCAAATTTTGCTGGTTTCCCTTTGTTTGGACTCCAAATGCGACGATAAGTGAAAACTAAATCAAAGTTAGCCAGTCGGGTTAATTCATAGCTAAAATATGGCGCATATTGTAAATAGAAGGGGGGCATTGTCTGCGGTTGCGGTTCCTTAGTTGCCTCCATTGCAAAGGTGTAGGTAAATCCTTGGGGACAATAAGGATCGTTATTTGTGCTGGAAGAAGAGGGTTCTAGGTAAGAACGGGCATCAATACCTAATCGATAGGGAACATCAGCAAGGGCAATAATTTCTCCAGTTTCGCTGGCATCGACGACGTACCATTTCGGAGCATCCCCTTTCGCTTCCTTGGGGAGAAAACGGAGAATAGTTTTAGTAAATCGAGAAGAGTTTTCGTAACTATAAGAATCTTCAATACTTTGAGATAAAGTAAAGGTATTGAGAGGTGGTGCGCCTTTTGGTGGTTGATGTTGGATAGCGATCGCACTATTAATTATTTTGCCATCAGCAGCAATTTCCAAATCCTTAATTACCGTGTTGGGAAACCATTGCAACTTCCCTTTTCCCTGCTTTTCGGCATCTTTGAGCATATCGACCAAAATGGCGTGAGCATCGCGGGGAAGAAAGCAGGAGTCACTGACCCAACAGTCACCGGGGTTAAGTTTACCGTATTTGCGCCCAATGCGGTTTCGCAATTCTAGGTAGCCGCGAGAATAGAATTTGAGAGCCCGTTGGGTTGGGCGTTCATCTAACGCAGATGTCCCTTGAGAAGAAATTTGTCCTCCCAGCCAGTCAGTAATTTCCGTCAGACAAACCGTTCGTCCTGCTAGCAAACCTTCGTAAGCTGTGGCGACACCAGATAGTCCACCACCCACAACTAAAATCTCGCAGTTCACACTTTTATCTGGGGTTCTTGGTAATGTAGCGATCGCCTTTGACGTTGGCGCTGCGTTCGCGGGATCAAATGTAACTAAGGTAGATATTAAATTGAAACCGATCAGCGATGTCAAGCTATAAGCTACTTTTTGTCTGTGCTTCATGGTTAAAAAACCGCTCCAAATCCTGTGTCACCTTGTAGAAGGTAGCATCCAGGAAATGTTCATCACAAGTTTATAATAGTAAATATATTTAAATATAAGTTTTATACCTAAAATACTCAGTATGTCGGCTCAATGTACCTTGAAGTTATTAAAACTCAGTTAACAGTGCTGATTGCTGAGTACTTTTTCCTCATATCTAACACAACGACATACACAACTATAGGATTCATATTTGATTTCTGAAAACATTCAGTACAATTCACAGAGGCTCCTTAACTGTTGCCTCTTGTCTGCTAATACGGTTCGGTTAAGAGCAAAAAATAAAAATATGTAGGTTGGGTTGAGGGACGAAACCCAACATTTTGTAGGGTTTGTAGGGTTTCACTTTCCTACGGTACGCTACGCGAACGTTCAACTCAACCTACAAATATTTTTAAGAATAACTAATAATGTTTAGCTGAAACTGTGCTGATTTGATCTCTTTTTCTGAAATTAAAAACTGCTCTTGCTAAAAGTAGACAAGAGCAGTTTTTAATCGCAAAGCCCAAAACAAGAATTTAGGCATCTTCAAGTTCAAATTGAGCCACCGTAACAGCATTAAAAGCGAATGCTAAAACTAGTGGCATCGGCGACTGAAACCAAAAGGTAAAAAGAACAGCTATGATTGTGCCAATCACTGCGGACATCGACCACAATCTTTCTTCAAAAGTCAATCCCTTCTCAGCTTTAATTCCTCTGAGAACATTAACTGGGATTGGTTCTGGCATTACCCCACCCGGAGGAAAAGCCCAGAAGTTGTTACGTCGCTCAACAAATAAATCTGTCCAGCCATTTTCTTGGCACCATGCCTCAATCCATTGAAGTGAGTAATGATTCATCATCGGGTTTGGGAGTTCGGTTTGTAGAAGTTGTGTACTCGGTGAATGTAAACTCTTAGAGATTCCTGAAGAACTAACTAATCGCTATAAAATTAACGCTAATTATCCAATTTTTAAGCTTTGTTAAGCACTGGGAACGCTTATAATTGCGCTCAAACCTTACTTTCACTAATTAAAAGATTAGCAGTTGATGGCGGCTGTTTAATTTAAAAGACAATAAACTTTACTTGGAAAGTTGTAAGTCAAGAATTGTAAATAAGTTGGTGAGTATTACTGCTTAATAAAATCCTTTATATCCTGAAATTCAAATCTAGAAATTAATAATTGTGAACAAATCAACAAGTGTTAGGCATCGTCTGTTGTAGATATTTTTTATCTAGCAAAAATATTCCTTGAGAGTTAGAGATTTCAAATTTTATCATCATTAAGAGTGATATTATGCTCCCCCTTCGATGTTTTGTTAAAGCTTGCTTGATGTGACAAGTAATTTATACTCAATCATTGCGATCGCTATTTTATAATTATTATCCTGCTTTAGTGCGAACGCTCCTAGATTGCCTTTCTCTACCCAAAGTCGGAGGCATAATTTTGCTCAAGGTGAGGAGCTTATGCCCTTTTTGCGTTACAAAATATTAAGCAAGGGAAATACACATCCCCCAAATCCAGTAGCAAGGCTGCGAGTCTCAATTAGAATCAGCCAGTCTTGCTAATATTCAAATGCGGTAAGCTTAAATGCAGCGATTAGACACCAAATTGACTCTCGATATGTTTTGGCGGCAAGGGTTGGCGTTCCTTCTCGGAATTATTATCTGGTGCGTGGCTGACCCCGCACTGGCAGTAGACTGGACTCATCCACTGTCATTTAGTAACGCAGAGTTGTCAAGACGTGATTTTTCTGGTGACAGTTTGCAAGCTGCGGAGTTTTCTAACGCCAATATGGAACTGGCTAACTTTTCAAACGCTGATTTGCGGGGAGCAGTCATGAGTGCTTCAGTGATGACAAAAGCAAATCTCCACGGAGCTGATTTAACGAATGCAATGGTCGATCAGGTAAACTTGACTAAGGCCGATTTGAGTGATGCAGTTTTCAAAGAAGCTCTTTTGCTCCGTGCCATCTTTAATGATGTGAATATAGACGGTGCAGATTTTACAGATGCAATTTTGGATCGGGCACAAATCAAAGAACTGTGTCAAAAAGCCAGTGGTGTGAATTCCAAAACAGGTGTGCAAACTCGTGAATCTCTAGGATGTCAATGAAACGTGTTGGTGTAATTGGTGGTGGACAACTTGCCTGGATGATGGCGGATGCAGCAGAGAAGCTAGGAGTAGAATTAGTAGTACAAACTCCAAGCGTTCACGACCCGGCCGTGTCAATCGCTCAGGAAACTCTCTTCGCGCCAGTTGATGATGCAAGTGCTACGAAAATATTAGCTCAAAAATGTGATGTCATCACCTTTGAAAATGAATTTGTTAACTTGCAAGCTTTATCTGTTTTAGCACAGCAAGGCGTTTGTTTCCGTCCCAGCTTAAAAGCTTTAGCTCCACTTTTAGATAAATATCATCAGCGTTGCTACTTACGCGATTTGGGTTTACCAGTTCCTCAATTTTTCGCCCTTGACGAGGTGGAACATCTCCAATCAAAAATAGAATATTTAGGTTTTCCAGCAGTCCTCAAAGCTCGCCGCCACGGTTATGATGGTCAGGGTACTTTCATAATTCAAGATTTTGGTACTTTAGAGCAAAAGCTAAGTTATGATACTGTAACAAAACCTTTAAATGAATCATTTTTCTTGTTAGAAGAATTTGTCCCTTTTGAAAGAGAACTAGCAATAATTGCAGCGCGTTCTGTGGAGGGAGAAATTGTAGCTTACCCAGTAGTGGAAACCCAACAAGAACAACAAGTCTGTCGGCGGGTAATTGCGCCTGCTGATATTACACCCAATCAAGTAGCAGAAATAGAAGCGATCGCACATACTCTATTAAATAGCTTAGAAGTAGTAGGAATCTTTGGAATTGAGCTATTTCTCAAGGCTGATGGCAAAGTACTGGTAAATGAAATAGCGCCTCGTACCCACAATTCTGGGCATTTTTCTATTGATGCTTGTGAAACTTCTCAGTTTGAGCAACACCTCAGAGCAGTTTGTGGTTTACCTTTAGGGAATCCAGCTTTGCAGTGTGCTGGTGCTGTGATGGTCAACCTGCTGGGGTATGAAAATTCTCACAGCGACTACCAAAGCCAGCGTCAACAAATAGCGCAGATTCCCCAGGCGCACGTTCACTGGTATGGGAAGACAGAATCACGTCCTGGGCGGAAGTTGGGACATGTTACGGTTTTGCTGGATAATCAGAATAGAGAATCGGCAAGTGCCATCGCCCACACTATAGAATCTATCTGGTATCCCAGGTAAATTAAGCAGAAACTTTCGATGTTGAACACACAACATCTTTTGAAAAGCTATAATGAGTGAGTTGCACTACGACGTTGGTGACTGCCATCAAGTTTTTTGATCTATGCCTTTAATGACAAGGGAGTCAACTGTTCTCGTGGCAGTATACCGGGCATGTACCCGGAAACTTTAAACGAGGAATTTAGGTTCCCACCTGGATAAACCCAGGTCATAAACTTAGGTAAAACGGCGTCGCGGTGAACTTAAAATTATTAGCTTCCAAAATCAGTTAGAATTTGGGAGCTTTAATTATTTAAATGATTATTACTTGTAGTAAAAATCAGAAATCCTAAACTAACGTGATGTCAAGTTTAGTTGATTACTAAACTTGAATAATCCCACTCCACTTGTAGAGACATAGAACTGCTATGTCTCTACATTCTTTTTTAGAGATGTATTTTTAACATCTGCTGCCAGGTTGTTCAATACAATGAGTGATCGATTCCTTTCCCATCATAAAATTAATTCCTTCTCCCATCTCAAAATGAGTGAACTGATAGTAAATATTGCCATGTTTTTGGGAAAACTAAATAGTGAAGTCTCAAGAATTAAGCCGTATGGTCAGCATTCCCGGATATCACGTTAGCAAAGAACTCTACAATGGTTCTCGAACCTTGGTTTATCGTGCTAATCGAGAAAATGACCAAAAATCTGTGGTGATTAAGCTGATGAAAACTGTTTATCCCAGTTTCATTGAATTGATACAGTTTCGGAACCAGTTTACCATCGCCAAAAACTTAAATCTACCTGGAATCATTCAAACATACAGCCTGGAACCCTATCAGAATGGCTATGCGTTAGTGATGGAAGACTTTGGGGGAATTTCTCTCAAAGATTATTTGACCTCTGTAGAGACACGATATATCGCGTCTCTACAAGAGTTTTTACAAGTAGCGATCGCACTGTGCAATACATTAGATATTTTAATTCGCCATCGGGTCATTCACAAAGATATTAAACCCGCCAATATTTTAATCAATCCACAAACTAAAGAAGTTAAGTTAATAGACTTTAGTATTGCATCTCTGTTGCCACGGGAAACTCAAATTTTGATGAGTCCTAATGTGCTAGAAGGAACACTTGGCTATTTATCACCAGAGCAAACTGGACGAATGAATCGGGGGATTGATTACCGTACTGATTTTTATTCTCTGGGTGTAACTTTTTACGAATTACTAACAGGGCAATTACCATTTCAATCACACGATCCGATGGAATTGCTACATTGTCATATTGCCAAACTTCCGCTTTTAGTACATGAGATTAATCCGCAAATTGCGCCTGTACTCTCATCCATTGTGAATAAACTGATGGCGAAAAATGCTGAAGACCGCTATCAGAGCGCATTTGGGCTGAAATATGATTTAGAAAATTGTTTACGTCAGCTAAAAGAAACGGGGGAAATTGCAAGTTTTCCAATTGCTCAACGGGATGTGTGCGATCGCTTTATTATTCCAGAAAAACTCTATGGTCGTGAGCCTGAAGTTGAAACTCTTCTCAAAGCCTTTGACCGCGTTACCAACAATCAGACGGAACTAATGTTAGTGGCTGGTTTTTCTGGTATTGGTAAAACTGCTTTAGTTAACGAGGTTCACAAACCCATTGTCCGACAACGGGGTTACTTTATAAAAGGCAAATTTGACCAATTTAATCGTAATATTCCTTTCTCGGCTTTTGTGCAGGCATTTCGAGACTTAATGGGACAATTGCTCAGTGAAAGTGATACTCAATTGTCAACTTGGAAAAGTGAAATTTTACAAGTGCTGGGCGATCAGGGGCAAGTTATTCTTGAAGTAATTCCAGAACTCGAACAAATTATTGGTCAACAACTACCTGCAACTGAACTTTCACCAAGTGCAGCACAAAATCGCTTTAATTTACTCTTTCAAAAATTCATTCAGGTATTCACCACAAAAGAACATCCACTAGTAATTTTCCTTGATGATTTGCAGTGGGCTGATTCTGCATCACTCAAATTGATGCAGTTGTTGATGAGCGAATCAGGAAGTGGAGCTTTACTTTTAATTGGAGCTTATCGAGATAATGAAGTATCTACCGCTCATCCGTTAATGTTGACTTTAGCAGATATTCGCAAAGCCAATGCTACGATTCATACTATTGCTTTAGCTCCGTTAAATAAAGCTAGTTTAAATCAATTGATGGTTGATACCTTTAGTTGTTCAAGTGAAATTGCCCAACCCCTAACGCAACTCGTCTATCAAAAAACTCAAGGGAATCCATTTTTTGCAACGCAATTTCTCAAAGCATTATATGAAGATGGACTGATTACTTTTAATTTTGCTCAAAGTTACTGGCAATGTGATATTGCTGCTGTGAAAGCACTTGCTCTTACCGATGATGTGGTAGAGTTCGTAGCGCTACAGTTGCAGAAGTTGCCAGCAGCAACGCAAAATGTGTTGAAATTAGCTGCGTGTATTGGCAACTCTTTTGATTTGCTAACCTTAGCAATTGTTTCTGAACAATCGGAAATTGAAACAGCAGCATCTTTATGGAAAGCTTTGCAAGAAGGGTTAGTTTTACCTACTAGCGAAGTTTATAAATTCTTTCAAGATAGTGGGCATGATTGTAACTCAAATCCTCTAAATTCCAATTTACAAGTCCCTATCTACAAATTTTTACACGATCGCGTGCAGCAAGCTGCCTATTCGCTAATTCCAGATAAAGAGAAACAATTTACCCATCTTAAAATTGGCCAATTACTCTTGCAAAATACCTCTGAGTCTCAGCAAGAGGAGCGAATTTTTGAGATTGTCAGTCAGTTGAATTGTGGAATAGCGCTAATCACCCAGCCAAATGAACGTCAACAATTAGCTCAGTTAAATTTGAATGCTGGTCGAAAAGCGAAAGAAGCTACTGCTTATGGTGCAGCAATTCATTATCTCAAGTCGGGAATGCAATTGCTGACAATTAATAGTTGGGAAATTGCATACGAACTGACTCGAAGTTTATACGAAGAAGCTGCCGAAGCTACCTTTCTCAACAATGAATTTGAGCAGATGGAATCTCTTATCCAGGTCGTCATGGAAGAAACAACCACCTTACTGGATAGGGTGAAAGTTTATGAAGTGCAACTCCAAGCCGATCAGGTGCGGAATCAATCATTCAAAGCGATCGCAATTGGGCGTGAACTTCTCGCTCAACTTGGGGTAACATTACCTGAATCAGTAACACCTCCAGACATTCAGCAATCTGTAGTTAACACGCTCTCCAGCTTGGCTGGCAGAAGTATTGAGGGCTTAATTGATTTGCCATTGATGAATGATCCCAAAGCTTTGGTTGCTTTGCGGATTATGACTAGCATCGCTCCCGCCATCCATCAGGCTGCGCCTTATCTGTTCCCAATTATTGCCTGCGAAGAGGTGAATTTATCTCTTAAATACGGCAATGCACCACTTTCTGCACCAGGGTATGCAGATTTTGGAATTGTACTTAATATTTGTAACCAACTCGAGTCAGGCTCAGAATTTGGCCAGCTAGCTTTAATGCTTGTAGATAGATTTCAAGCAAAATCTGTTCAAAGCATGACTCTATTTAAGGTGAGTGCATTGAATCAATTTAATAAACAACATGTTCGCACCTCAATTAGTTTATTACAGGAATCGCATAGTCTTGGATTAGAAACAGGCGATTTTTTTCATGTGCTGGCATCGATGATTTTCAAGCTATTCTATGTCTATTTAAGTGGCACAGAAGTTTTGGAAGTCTTGCTAGCAGATATCAAAGCTTACGAGTCTAATTTTGCCCAAAATCAGCGCTTATTAAATTGGTCGAATATAATCTGTCAAAGCATTAACAATTTAACCGAATCTAGCGATAATCCAGAGCGCTTCATTGGTGAAGATTATCAAGATGAACAAATATTATCTGCGCTCATTAAAGAAAATGACGAATTAACACTTCATGTATTTTTCCTAAGTAAATTAACACTAAATTATTTGTTTGAGAATTTTCCGGCGGCAGTTGAAAATGGAAATCAGGGAGAGCAATACCTCAACGGTGGCGCAGGAATGCTATCTGTGCCTGTTTTCTACTACTACGATTCTTTATCTCGGCTTGCTGTCTATCTAACGGCGGAACCATCTCAACAAGAACAATTACTCTTAAAGGTTGGCGAAAATCAGGAAAAATTGCAGTTTCGAGCCAAATTTGCACCGATGAATTTCCAGCACAAATTTGATTTGGTGGAAGCAGAACGCCATCGGGTTCTGGGCGAAAAAATGGCAGCAATGGAACTGTACGATCGCGCCATAACTCTAGCGAAAGAAAACGAATATATCCAAGAAGAAGCTTTGAGCAATGAGCTAGCTGCCAAGTTCTACCTAAACTGGGGCAAACAAAAAATCGCCCAAGTTTATATGCAAGAAGCTTATTACTGTTATGCTCGTTGGGGCGCTAAAACCAAAACTGAGGATTTAGAAAAACGCTATCCTCAACTTCTGGCTCCCATCTTACAAGGGCAGCATCATCACTTACAACTGAGTTCAACCATTGATGGCTCGTCATTCCCACATCAAACCATCCACACAAATCTTTCTAGCAGCAGTATTTCTGAAGCCCTCGATTTTGCCACCATCTTTAAAGCCGCACAATTTCTCTCCAGTGAAATTCAATTAGAGCAATTGCTCGCTACTCTTTTGCAAGTGGTAATGGAAAATGCTGGAGCGAAAAAAGCTGCCCTACTTGTACTCGAACAGGGCAACTTAGTGGTTAAAGCTGTAGCCACCATCAATGAAGGGGTGACTCTAGTATCTGTACCATTGTCAAGCAGTCAAAACATTCCGATCGCATTGGTAAACTATGTCAAACACAGCTTAAAAACTGTGGTGCTGGATAATACAACAGTAAAAAATGATTTTATTACTGACCAATATTTGATGCAGCAACAACCCAAAAGTGTGTTGTGTACGCCGATTTTGCGTCATGGCCAATTAATCGGGTTACTATATCTGGAAAATAAGTTGACGATTGGCGCATTTACAAGCGATCGCACCGAAATTATCCAACTGCTATGCGCTCAAGCCGCTATCTCTTTAGAAAATGCCCGTCTTTATCAAGAATCTCAAAATTATGCTCATCAACTAGAGCGATCGCTACAAGAACTAGAGCATACCCAACTACAAATGGTGCAAAATGAAAAAATGGCAACCTTAGGTAATTTGGTTGCTGGGGTGGCACATGAAATTAATAATCCCATTGGATTTTTGAAAGGCAGCCTTAACAATGCCGAAGAGTATATTCAAGACTTACTCGCCCATATCCAATGCTACCAACAACATCATCCCACTTCTGCGATCGCAGTCATTGAGCATGGCGAAGAAATTGACCTAGAATTCTTGACTCAAGACTTACCAAAGCTCGTAAACTCAATGAAGGTGGCAAGCGAACGGATTAAAGACATTAGCATTAGTCTTCGCACTTTCTCCAGAGCCGATACAACCGAAAAAGTTGCTTGTAATCTCCATGAAGGGATTGAGAGTACGCTGTTAATTTTGAAGTATCGCCTCAAAGCTAACGAAAAACGTCCAGCAATTGAAGTTATCACCGAATACGGTAAATTACCACTAGTGAAGTGCTTTTTAGGACAATTAAATCAAGTATTTATGAACATCCTCGCTAATGCAATTGATGCCTTAGATACATCCAGTGAGGGGCTTTCTTTTGCCCAAGCGCAAGCTAACCATCACCAAATACTGATTAACACCGAAGTATCCACTGACCACAAGGTGACAATTCGCATCAAAGATAACGGTCAGGGGATGCCAGAGGAGATTAGAGCAAGGATCTTTGACCACCTGTTTACAACAAAAGAGGTTGGAAAGGGAACAGGATTAGGATTAGCGATCGCTCGTCAAATTGTCGAGGAAACCCATAATGGGCGGTTGAGGTGCAATTCTGTGCTTGGTGAAGGAACAGAATTTGTCATTGAAATTCCGGTGTTTTAACTACAGTGTTTTGCAAGTACATGAGGTACATCCCCCTCCCCAACCCTGCTCTTGGTAAAGGGCTACGGTGTACACACAAGTCGGAAATAGTAGTCTGTCAAGGAATTAAATTCTTTGTAGAGACGGCGATTTATCGCGTCTCTGTAATATTGCGATTTTCCTCTCAATGCATAACGCTTTTAATTTTTCGGTAATCTGGAGGACAGTAATAGCACAATTTTACTAAATCTGTATAACTTGATTCTAAATGAGGTATCGTTCAGAGTTAAGATTACACAATTGCGTTGAATTGTGGTTAAAGCTACAAAAATTGTTAAAACAACTAACTAATACCGTATTTCCAGCCTCAGTCTTCCGACTAGAGAGTGGTTTAACTTTTATTCATCAAGAGATTCCCACTACTCCTGTAGTTGTGGCTGATGTTTGGGTGCGTGCTGGAGCAAGCCTAGAGCCAAAACCGTGGTTTGGGATGGCGCACTTTTTAGAACACATGATTTTTAAAGGTACGGCAACACTTCCCCCTGGAATGTTCGATTCCAAAGTTGAAAACCGGGGCGGCGTAAGTAATGCGGCGACAAGTTATGATTATGCTAATTATTCACTCACCACAGCGGCCCCTTATTTAAAGGATACTTTGCCCTATTTGGGCGAATTACTGCTCAATGCGGCAATTCCAGAAGACGAATTTAGCCGCGAGCGGGACGTGGTGCTAGAGGAAATTCGCTCTTGTCAGGACGATTCCGACTGGATAGGATTTCAAGCTCTGATTCAAAGCATCTATCCACATCACCCTTACGGGCGTTCGGTGTTAGGTACCGAGCAAGAGCTGATGCAGCAGTCTCCAGAAGCAATGCGCTGTTTTCATCACGCCCACTATCAGCCGGAAAATATGACAGTGGTAATTGCTGGGGGTATAGCCCAGCAACCAGCTTGGGAATTAGTAAATCGTTCATTTAGTGATTTTGCCGAACGCTCGAATTGTCCGCAGTTTGAGAAAGTCACAAAGCCAGCGATAACAGGAATTCACCGTCAAGAACTGTGTTTACCACGCATAGAGCAAGCACGATTGTTGATGGCCTGGTTGGTACCAGGAGTAGAAGAAATTCGCACTAGCTATGGTCTAGATTTATTGTCCGTGTTATTGGCAGAAGGGCGAACTTCGCGTTTAGTGCGTGATTTGCGAGAAGATTTACAATTGGTACAAGGAATTCATAGTAGTTTTTCTCTACAACGGGAATCAAGTTTATTTACAATTACTGCCTGGTTGGAACCAGAAAATCTGGAAGAAGTTGAGTCTTTAATTTGCGCTCATTTGGATAATTTGCAGACTGAAGGAATTAGCGAACAAGAACTTGCTCGTACACGCAGGTTGCTATGTAATGAGTATGCGTTTTCTACCGAAACACCAAATCAACTGACAGGGCTTTATGGATATTACAATACCATCGCCCAAGCTGAATTAGCTGTGACATATCCCCAGCAGATTCAGTCTTTTGATGCTCAAGAACTACAAAAATTAGCTAAACAATATCTCTCACCGCAGAACTATGCGGTTACTGTACTTAAACCCTGTTAGTGATTTGGGAATTGGGAATAGAGCATGGGGCATTGGGCAAATGACAAAGGACAAATGACAAATGACAAATGACAAAGGACAAATGACAACCTTGCTGCAAAAATCACCTATCCATCGCACCGTATTGAATAATGGCATTGTCGTGCTGGCGGCAGAAAACCCTGCTGCGGATATTATTGCAGCACGAATCTTTGTGCGTGCCGGTAGTTGTAACGAAAACCGGGAGCAAGCAGGGTTGGCGCATTTGCTATCAGCAGTGATGACAAAGGGATGCGATGGACTTTCTAGCTTAGAAATTGCTGAAAAAGTCGAGTCTGTAGGAGCAAGTTTGAGTGCGGATGCTGGCACTGATTATTTTTTGCTATCTTTCAAGACGGTAACATCAGATTTTGCGGAAATTTTAGCATTGGCAGCGCGGATTTTGCGATCGCCTACTTTTCCTGAAACTCAAGTGGAACTAGAACGGCGTTTAGCACTCCAAGATATTCGTTCGCAAAAAGAGCAACCTTTCAATGTCGCCTTTGAACAAATGCGGCAGGTAATGTACCAAAATCATCCCTACTCGATGTCAGTGCTGGGAGATGAAACCAGTATGAGCAGCTTAACTCGTGCGGATTTGGTAGAGTATCATCAAACTTATTTCCGTCCAGATAATGTAGTAATTAGTATTGCTGGTAGAGTCACACCCACAGATGCAACAGCGTTGGTGGAAGAAGTTTTTACTGATTGGCAAGCGCCAGCCCAAGCACTGCCAATACTGAATTTACCTGAAATTAAAGTGGAACCGCAGGTAAAGGTTAAGCCAGTACAGACACAACAATCAATCGTGATGCTCGGTTATTTGGGAACATCGGTAAGTTCTGTTGACTACGCCGCCCTGAAGTTGCTGTGTACCTACTTGGGAAATGGGCTTTCTAGTCGCTTGTTTGTCGAATTGCGCGAAAAACGTGGTTTAGCTTACGAAGTATCCGCCTTTTACTCCACAAGGCTATTTCCAGCCTCATTTGTAGTTTACATGGGTACAGCACCGGAGAATACCAGCATTGCCCTAGAGGGACTGCGTACAGAAGTAGATTTATTGTCTACCGCCGAAGTCTCTGAAAGCGCCCTGCAAGCTGCGAAAAATAAGATTCTGGGGCAGTACGCCTTGGGTAAACAAACAAACGGGCAAATTGCTCAGATATATGGCTGGTATGAAATTTTGGGCTTAGGAATTGATTTTGACACCAAATTTCAAGAATTGATTGCGGCTGTGAGTGCCAAAGATGCGATCGCTGCCGCCAGTAAGTATTTAAAATCACCTTATTTGTCTTTAGTTGGTCAAGAAGAAGCAATTAACCGAGCGATCGCGTAAATAGCCCGTCCGAGACATCGTAAATAGAGCAGCTGTTTTTTAGACCAAGCGGCTGTACCATTAGCATGAGAATATTCTGGGAGTAAATTCCATGCAAAGCAGCCTGACAGCAAGTATTTTGAGTTACTTAAAATTACTAGACCCCACTGTAAATCGCTGTGGAATGGAAAAACGGCAAAAAAGTTGGTGGACAAAGAGGTCTAAATCTTTCTCAGCCATTGAAATACTCTTGTTATCCGCAATGCCTCTGCTTATTGCCTCAACACCTTTAATATCAATAGCAGCGCCACAAAAAATTGCCCAAATAAATCCTGGAGATAGCATCAGCCGCCCTAACCTCAAAGTTGGTAGCCAAGGCGAACGCGTATCTGAACTTCAGGCAGCTCTGAAACTTTTGGGTTTTTACTCTGGTGCAGTAGATGGTATTTATAGTGAGAATACAGCCAGTGCTGTTGCCCGTTTTAAACAAGCAGCTGGCTTGAATCCAGATGGCGTTGTTGATGCCAGCACTTGGCAAAGACTTTTCCCTAATCAACCAGTAGCAGCATCAACTATCCCTTCATCCCAGCCAAGATTTAACTCAGCTACGAATTTTCCTGTTCCAACCCAGGCTAGCAGCCTCACCAACGTTGCAAATCCTAACCCCAACCCCCCAAGACAAGCTGTAACACAAGTTGCGACTAGCCCTGAGCCAAGACCTACTACCCCAAAAAAAGCTGCAACACAAGTTGCAACTAGCTCTGAGCCAAGACCTGCTACCCCAAAAAAAGCTACAACACAAGTTGCGACTAGCCCTGAGCCAAGACCTGCTACCCCAAGAAAAGGTACAACTTCAAACACACAAAAAATGCCAAATCGTACTACATCCACTGCTAGAACTCAGTCAGCTACACGGACTGGGCAAACTACTCGAACTCAGAAAAACACAACTACTCAGCGAACTCCTGGTATTCAATACACCTCTGAAGGATTGCCAATTTTACGTATAGGATTACGTGGTTCTGAAGTTGTTAAGTTGCAACAACAACTGAAAAAGCTTGGTTTCTTGAAAGGCGATGCCGATGGAGACTTTGGTGAGACAACCGAGGCTGCTGTGCAAGCAGCACAAAAGCGCTATGGTTTAGAAGCTGACGGTGTAGTTGGCGGCTCTACCTGGGAGGTTCTTTTGCGGCGTTAGTCTGACTAGGGAGCATAGCCAGCGGCTCTTTTGCCTGTGCGGGCAAGATGCTCCGAAGTTCTGATAACTTATTTCTTTTTTGGAAGTCCCCAAAGTACAGAGGTTTTTCAACTTTAATAAACCTCTGTAGCAATATTGTTCAGTTACGCAAAGGAAGAGCAGGAATAAATGCTTAACTGAACTGTATTGACCTCTGTAGGGGTTTTGCGCTTCACAGCATTTTTTATCAAAACAGAATTCAGGAGTCAGAATATCCAACTGAATTCTGACTCCTGAATTCTTCTTTATGAATTTAATCCGGTACATCCTGCAATACGATAAAGATACACCGATTAGAAATATCTCTCTATGCCAGGACAGAAAAATTACATTACTTTTGGGCTGACAAAAGATAATGGCAACTTTATGAGTCAAGCAGAAAGACACCTGATAGTGTTACAAATCACAGCTGGCAACAGTGAAATTAATTAAACTTACTGCTAATTCCTCTAAAAAAACTTATGCAACACTTTTTATTAACTTGGCTCGGTACTGCGGTGGCGTTATTTCTTACTGCTAATATCGTTCCGGGATTCTTTATCAAGAATTTTGTGGTTGCCTTAGTTGCTGCCCTGGTTATTGGTCTGGTTAACGCATTTATTAGACCAATTTTGCAAATTTTGACCTTTCCGATTACCTTACTCACCTTTGGTTTATTTACATTGGTTATCAATGCTTTAACACTTTGGTTGGCAAGTGCCTTAACCCCTGGTTCTGGTTTTGAGATTCAGGGTTTTTTACCTGCTTTGTTAGGTTCAATCGTGCTAGCTATTGTTTCTAGCATAATTAACTATTTGTTGAGAGTTGTTGACTAGAAAAATTAGTTAATTTTTGTAATACTCATAATATTTGAGGCTTGGGCAACAGCTAACGTTACAGCTCCTGGTTGCCCTTGTAGCTGGAAAATTTGTTTAGGAACTAACAACGTCACTCCCAATGCTTCTGTGCTGGTAAAGGGGGGAGCAGTCAACAACGAGGCTTGAGTCGCTGCAAGAATAGCAGCTGCCTCTGCTACGCTAGGTGTACCTATTTTGTGGTCAGTAATTGTGGCAGGGTTGGGGACACAGACAGAGCAAAGAATTTCCGCAGAAAAGGTTTTTAGAGGCAGATTGCGTAGGTGGCAAAGTTCTACTAAACCAACTTCCAAGGCTTTAGTGTCAATGGTGGCAATCCCTGCGATCGCACTTTGAAAAAGTTGATTTTCTCGAAAGGCTTCTTCAATAGCCCAATCAATCAACTGCCGTGAGGTTCCCCGCTTACAACCGATTCCTACCCAGAAAACCTGTTGCACTTGGTGTATTTCCTTAATTCAATTCTTCAAGATTTGGTGTTGGCTTATAGGAAGCGATCACACTTTGGCGATCGCTTCCCCCAATTATCGAAAAACGCAAACTTTCCCTACACTAAATATCCCGTTTTTCAAGTAGAAGCTTTCACCGCCACTTCTGCTTGGGAGTGCAATAACAAACCGTATTCCAAGCCCTCCACCACCGCTTGATAGGAAGCCTCCAAAATATTGGTGGAAACCCCTACAGTCGTCCAGCGTTGACGACCATTGCCTGATTCTACTAACACACGGGTTTTTGCCGCAGTGCCCGTATGTCCGTTGAGAATCCGCACTTTGTAATCCGTCAAATCAAAGGTTGCTATTTGGGGATAAAAGTTCACCAAAGCCTTGCGTAAAGCTGCATCTAAGGCAGCAACGGGGCCATTACCTTCTGCCGCCTCCAGAATATTTTTGCCGTCAACAGCGATTTTGACTGTAGCTAGGGCGTTACTAGTTTCTTTCCCCTCAATCAAGTCACAGTGGACTTGAAAACCTTTGACTTCAAAAAACTTCTGGCGACCTCCCAAAGCTTCGTGCATCAGTAGTGCAAAACTGGCCTCTGCTGCTTCAAATTGAAATCCTTCACTCTCCAAATCTTTGAGACGTTGGAGAATTTGCTTGGCTTCTGCCTTAAGCTTTTCGAGGTCAATCCCAAAACTGCGGGCTTTGGCTAGAACATTACTGAGTCCAGACTGTTCAGAAATCACAATGCGGCGATGATTCCCGACTTGTTCCGGCTGAATGTGTTCGTAAGTCAGGGGATTACGTTCTACTGCTGATACATGAATACCGCCCTTGTGAGCAAAAGCCGAAAGTCCCACAAAGGGAGCGTGTTCATCTGGCGCGAGGTTGACGACTTCACTAACAAAACGACTAGCTTCTGTAAGTTGTGTTAGCTGGTCTTCTGTGATACAACTGTAACCCAGCTTCAGTTGTAAATTGGGAATTAACGAACAGAGGTTAGCATTACCGCAACGTTCACCGTAACCATTAATTGTGCCCTGTACCATCTTTGCCCCTGCCATTACGGCGGCTATTGCGTTAGCAACCGCCATTTCTGAATCGTTATGAGTATGAATTCCAATTTGAGGAATTGGGGATTGGGGATTAGGGATTGGGGATTGGGAAGAGTCTTTCCCCATTCCCCATTTCCCATTCCCCATTGCCCATTCCCCAGTCATCCTTACCACATCTTGCACAATTTGGCTAATTTCATGAGGTAAAGTGCCGCCATTGGTATCACAGAGGACTAGCCATTCAGCACCAGATGCGATCGCAGCCTCTAATGTTTGTAAAGCATAATCTGGATTGTGCTTGTAACCATCAAACCAATGTTCGGCATCGTAGATAATGCGACGACCTTGAGAACGGAGGTACTCAATGGTGTCACGAATCATCGCCAAATTTTCTTCTAATGTCGTTTTGAGGCTAGTTGTGACATGTAAATCCCAAGACTTACCAAAAATCGTTACCCAGCGAGTTCCCGCAGCCAAAATATCCTGTAGCATCGGTTCGGTTGCGGCAGTGGAGTTAGGCCGTCGAGTCGAACAAAAAGCCACAATTTCAGCAAGTTTTAGCGGATCTTCTTGGAGTTGCCAGAAAAATTGTACATCCTTGGGATTAGCACCAGGCCAACCGCCTTCAATGAAGGGAACTCCCAGTTGATCGAGTCTCTTGGCAATGCGTAACTTATCTTCTATCGATACAGATAGCCCCTCGCGCTGAGTGCCATCCCGTAATGTAGTGTCATAGAGCCAAAGTTGAGGTGAGGAATTTGTGGTCATAAAACTGGGACCGACGAGACAACTTTCGAGGCAATGTGTCAATATACAACAAAAAGCCAGTTTGGCAATTTAAAAATGCCTAAAGTACTAGCTGAAGGTAAAACAATTCAGTGCGTAAGCGGAAGCAATCTCCGAACAATTTTGCTGCAAAATGGTATTCACCTCTACAATGACGGTGCTAAGGTAATAAACTGTCGGGGCATTGGCAGTTGCGGAACCTGTGCGGTTAAGGTAGAGGGCGAAGTATCAGCAGCGAATTGGCGCGATCGAGCCCGGCGTTCGCTTCCTCCCCATTCTCCTACAACAGACTTGCGTTTAGCCTGCCAAACTCAGGTTTTAGGCGATGTGAAAGTGACAAAGTTTGATGGATTTTGGGGACAAGGTTCTCGAATAGTGTGGACACCAAAAGGTTAAAAAGGAGTAAGACAAGATGGGTAGATGGACACCCCTAATTTTAATGGCTGGAGGTTTGGCCATTCTGCTTGGTACATTACTAGGCATTAATTTTCCTATGGGCGTGCAAAGTGCTAACGCTCCCAGTGGTAAAGCAGCAAAAGTTCTGCCAGCTAATATCAATGTTAATAGCAGTGCTGGCAGCAAAAATGAAGAAACTGCAACGGAAGGAAACGAAACAACCGAAACAACCGAAACAAACGAAAACAGACGTAGTATTGTAGCCCCAAGACCTGACAACAGAAGCAGCGTTGCTCAGAACCCTTCTGATGACTCAACATCACCTGCTGACAGTACAACAGACGGCAGTACAGATAGTTCCGAAAACACGCCATCCAGCGATGTCAATCAAGGCAACGAACCAATTCGCGCCTTGTGGTAACGATATATCCGTCTTTAGTTACGAGTTATAAGTTATAAGTTATGAGTTAATTAGTTATGAGTTATTAGTTATGTACTAATGATAAATGGCTAATGATAAATGACTAATGACTAATGACTAGTGAGATCGTAATTATTGGTGGCGGCGTTATTGGTTTAGCGATCGCTATTGAACTAAAAATGCGCGGGACAAACGTCACCGTGCTTTGTCGTGACTTTCAAGCTGCCGCTACCCACGCCGCCGCCGGGATGTTAGCACCAGACGCGGAAAACATCACTAATGAGGCAATGCGTTCATTGTGTTGGCGATCGCGTGCTTTATATCCCGACTGGACAACTAAACTAGAAGAAATAACTGGTTTAAATACTGGCTACCGTGCCTGTGGTATTCTCGCACCCGTCTTTGAAGAGGCGGGGGGGCAGGGGAGCAGGGAGCAGGGAGCAGGGAGCAGGGGGAAGGGGGAAAATTTCTCTCCTCTGTACCCTTCCCACTGCCCCCCTGCCTCATCCCCGGCTTACTGGTTAAATAAAGAGGCAATTCATCAATATCAGCCAGGATTGGGAGCAGAGGTAGTTGGTGGCTGGTGGTATCCTGAAGATGCACAAGTTGATAATAAGGCTTTAGCTCAAGTATTGCGGACGGCGGCTGAGTGTGTTGGTGTTGAACTCAAAGACGGTATTACAGTAGAAGCATTTTTACAGCAGCAAGGACAAGTGGTTGGCGTGCAAACCAATGTTGGGATAATTCGCGCCGCGCACTATGTTTTAGCTTCAGGTGCTTGGTCAAATGAGTTATTGCCGCTACCTGTGCTACCCAGAAAAGGACAAATGCTGAGTGTACGGCTACCAGAATTTGCGCCGGAAGTGCCCTTAAAGCGGATTTTGTTTGGGCAGAATATTTACATCGTACCAAGACGCGATCGCCTGATTATCGGGGCAACAAGCGAAGACGTTGGCTTCACCCCCAACAACACCCCAGACGGCATTCAAAAATTATTACAAGCTGCCATCCGGCTGTATCCTCAATTAAGGCATTATCCCATCCAAGAGTTCTGGTGGGGATTTCGCCCAGCCACCCCCGATGAGTTACCCATCCTTGGTACTAGCCACTGTCAAAATTTAACCCTTGCTACAGGTCATTACCGTAACGGAATTCTACTTACACCCATAACAGC
The DNA here is from genome assembly GCF_015206985.1 of Nostoc sp. LEGE 12447. Lineage (NCBI taxonomy): Bacteria > Bacillati > Cyanobacteriota > Cyanophyceae > Nostocales > Nostocaceae > Nostoc > Nostoc sp. LEGE 12447. The sequence goes on from NZ_JADEXT010000003.1 coordinate 217,957, forward strand.
CACATTGATTGCCGATTTAATCTTAGAACAAAAGCCCGATCCTCTACTTGCTCATTTTCACTATTCGCGCTTTCAATCTCAGCCATCTACCCCCACTCCAATGCTGACTCACTCTGCCAACTTCTCAAACGGGAATCGTCCTGCTATATCCTCCCTCCCAGTTCAAGACTCGCCGCTAATTATTGCTGGCAAAACCTTTCAATCCCGCTTAATGACGGGAACCGGTAAGTATCGCAGCATCGAAGAAATGCAGCAAAGCGTCGCCGCCAGTGATTGCCAGATTGTCACCGTGGCTGTACGACGGGTACAAACCAAGGCTCCCGGACATGAAGGTTTAGCCGAAGCTTTGGATTGGACAAAAATTTGGATGTTGCCCAATACCGCAGGTTGCCAAACTGCTGAAGAAGCGATTCGGGTGGCGCGTTTGGGGCGAGAAATGGCGAAATTGTTAGGGCAGGAAGATAATAACTTTGTCAAGTTAGAAGTGATACCTGACCTTAAGTATTTACTCCCAGACCCAATTGGGACGCTGCAAGCCGCAGAACAACTAGTTAAAGAAGGTTTTGCAGTATTGCCTTATATTAACGCTGACCCCATGTTAGCCAAGCGTTTAGAAGAAGTAGGCTGCGCGACGGTAATGCCGTTGGCATCGCCCATTGGTTCTGGACAAGGATTAAAAACAACCGCCAATATCCAAATCATCATCGAAAATGCGAATGTGCCAGTGGTGGTAGATGCTGGTATTGGTTCACCCTCAGAAGCTTCTCAAGCAATGGAATTGGGAGCAGATGCTTTATTGATTAATAGTGCGATCGCTCTTTCTCGAAACCCAGCAGCAATGGCTCGTGCCATGAATTTAGCAACAGTCGCCGGTCGTTTAGCATACCTTGCTGGCAGGATGCCGATTAAAGATTACGCCAGTCCTAGTTCACCTCTCACCGGGACAATTACTAATTAGGGAATGGGGAATGGGGAATGGGGAATGGGGAATGGGGAATGGGGAGAGGAGTTTTTCCCCTCAGCAAGAGCAGCACCCCGCCCCTCTGCCTCTTTTCAATGCCCAATACCCAATACTTCTCGGTTAAGGGGAAAAGGGGAAAGGGAAAAGGGAAAGAAAAAACCTTTACCCCTTACCCTTTACCCTTTACCCCAAACCCGATTCCGAGTTAAAAATGCTTAACTGAGAAGTATTGCCCAATTCCCAATAATGTAACGATTTGTCTAGCAGTTTCAGAGCGGATTTAGCATTTATGTAACATTAAATGAAGTATCAAGATAAAGGAATTAATTCATGCCCTATACCAATGAAGAAGGCGGCCTTCTAAATAATTTTGCCCGGGAACCAAAGATTTATCAAGCAGAACCTCCAACACAAGGGCAAAAACGAACTTATCTCATACTAGGAATTGCCGCTACAGCTTTGGTTGTCGGCTTGATTCTAGTCGCCTTCTTCGTTTCTAAGAGCAGTTAATCATAAAATATTTTCAGAAAACTTAATCTTCTTTATCGTTTTTCAGGTTCCGATTTTAAGAGGGGCCTGCTTTTTTATTTTTTGTTAAAATTGAACTAGCCATTTAAAGTATATAATTATACTTTTTATGACTGTTAGAATTGAAGGCTAAATTTATTCTGAACAGCACAACATCCAATACGGTTTGGTTAAAGGGGAAAGGGACTCATGTTTTGAATACATCCTTTCCCCTTTACCCCTTACCCTTTACCCAGACCACAAGGAAAGTGAAAAATGCTTATCCGAACCGTATTGACACAACATCTACTTAAAAATAATTTTTATCACAGCAGTTTGCAAATAAGTGAGCTATAAAATATAGAACTCAAAATCGCATATCAAAAATTTCTGCTTCCTACCTCCAGCCTCCAAACCCGTAGCTTTGTACTTCATACAAAAGAAAACTGCTGTATGACTTTAGCCCATTTAGATATACCCAAAACGTTGATATGTACTATGTTTTGGCTTTTTAGCCGCTATGAGCGTGAATGATACTGCACACAACAATAATTCTACTTTGAATCGGCAAGTATACCACCGCCTGAAACTTGCCCTCAGCCTTGGCTTACGACGACAACTTTTTTTAGCAGTATGTGATGATTTACACCTAAGAAATCAAGTAGCAGCCCGCTTGCATTCTACATTGGCTTATCCTGTTGGACAGGTGCTATATCAGTCATCAAATGCCCAAGAAAATAGCACTCCAGCTTATCCGCGATTAGTCACATTGCGTTTAAATTTAAACGAACCCAATCCCATAGTTCAGATAAATCAATGGTTAGCTAATTATCCACCACCAATTGTTGGAGCATCAAAAGATACCCCTGGAAGACCTTTTCCAGTACCAGCATTTCAGATTGTCGGCGTGGAACATCTCACCAAGGAAACAGTAGCAACACAGCGTTTATTTTTACACTATCTCCGCTTAAGTGAGCAATATTTTTCTACACAAGAATCCAGTCGATTTCTAGAATCTAACTTGCTGTTGTGGATACCGCGTCCTTGGTTATCTGCCATTAAGCAATCAGCACCACAATTTTGGCGTTGCCGGACTGGTGTATTTGTGTTTGCTGGAGAACCCACACCCGCGACTCAAAATGCAGGCTATCCAGAACGTTTTTCACCTTCCAGAAACTTGGATTTAGGGAATATTGAGCAGTCGGTTTTAGATAAATCAGTTAACCAAGCAGAACTCAAAACCACAACTTCTGAGTTCAAGTTTGAGAATAATTCCGGTTTCCCAGCAAAGATACAAGGGAATGGCATACACAAAACCCCGGAATCTACTAATAGGTCTGGTAGTAGTAAAAATAATCAATCGCTGTTGTCTTTATCTTATGTAAGTAGTGAGTTAACAGAGCTAGTACTCGCAACAATTAACGCAAGTAGTGATAAAAATACTGAAAATTATTTACAACCGCAGCAGATTTTGTTGGAGATTGAAGAATTACACGAAAAGCAAGCTTCAGGGGATGTACTGGCAGAAGCTTATCATCGCTTGGGCACTTTATACCGCCTTCGCATTGAGCAAGGAGAGTCAACCCTAGAAAACCTGATGGTGGCAATTATTGCCTATCAGGAGGCTATTAGCTATGACGAAAGCTCACCACAACTTCCAGATATCTTGAATGATTTGGGTACACTCTACTGGATGCTATACCGTACACCACCCAATTCTGAGGAGGGACAAACTTATATAGAGCAGGCAATAGAATTTTATCAGTTGGCGTTAAAGATGATTTCACCGCATACGCATCGGGAAACTTACGCTCGTGTGCAAAATAATTTGGGGACGGCTTATGGTGATTTAGCTCGTTTTTCTTACCCATCTGAAAATTGGCAGCAGGCAATATTAGCTTACAACGAAGCACTCAGCTACCGTACAGCCGATATGGATTCATTAAAGTATGCAGCTTGCCAGAATAATTTGGGTACTGCTTACTGGCATCTAGGGCAATACAACCAACCGATTGTGCATTTAAAGAAAGCGATCGCAGCTTACAACGAAGCACTCGTATACTACAACCCCGAAGAGGAACCGCTCAAGTATGGCATGATTCAAAACAACATCGGCACTGCCTGTTGGAATCTGGCACAATATGAGCAACCTGCCCAAAATCTCCTACTAGCTATTAATGTCTATAGCAAAGCTCTTAAGTATCGCACTCCAGCTAATGTTCCCAGCGCCTGCGCCGCTACACAAAATAATCTAGGTACTGCCTACTGGCACTTAGCCAACCTTTCTCAGACAACTAAAGAGGCACGTCAAAAGTATTTGCAACTATGTATCAGCGCTTATGAAGAGGCTATAGCTTTGGCTCACTCACTTAGCGGTACTCCTTTAAGCTTTGATTTGCTTGCCTCTTATAATAACTTGGCACTAGCACATTATCAGCTAGTAATAGATAAGTCGTTTAATGGTGACAAAGCAACACATTCTCAACACTTAGAAGTAGCTTTAGACTACCATTTGCAAGCCTTAAACGGATTAAGCAAACAATCAGAGGCTTATCAAACAACCTTCACTTATGTGGTGAAAACTATTCGTGCTTTTCATAATGAATTAGGGATACAGGGACAAACTCTAGCTTTGTCTAAAGTTCCTAGTCAGTTGTTACCAGAGATTTTGTCAAAGTTATAAGGTATTGAGGATTAACTTGATAATTACTCAGAGTATCAATTAAGGTTTTCTGGCCAAGTAGATGTTCTCACTTTTTCGGGTATCTCTATTTCATAACTTTTGTGGATAATAAAAAATTAAAACCCGCCAGCGCGGGTTTTGTTCGTATGGTTCTGTGACTATCAGCACCATAGGTAAATCATTCGTTAAGAAAACGAAAATATTTCTTAATTCCGAGGAAATCAATTTAGAATGGAAGTAAGAGTTCGCAGTTAGCCCATCGCCTCTATATTAAGGGCTTAGATGTGTGGACACAAGTAATAAAACAATACTTAGGAACAAAATGATACTCGTTTACGTCGCATAAATGTCTTGCCTCTGATTTGATTAACGCACATTAGCAGGATACTAATTCAGAGTTGCGATCGCACAGACTCCCATAATCATAAGTGCTTTTATCTTCGGAATACGCTTATAGACAGGTTTAAAAACAGTCAGAAACAAACTCAGTAAATCACCGTCATTAAATACATCACATACACAAAGGACAACCCTCTTATGGCTCGCTCACATCAATGGAAATCTAGAACTGCTGCACTAATGGCAATAGCCGTTACCGCAAGCGTCGCTAGCCCCCTATTAAGCTTGGCTCCTGCCAATGCACAATATAGAATTGGGCAAGACAGAAATACTCAATATGGAAACGTTACCATTCCTTCTGGGGTTGCTTTTCCTGTCACCTACGAGAAAGAGACTATTACTATTGCTCCTGGGGAAAGTAAATCTATAACCTTGAGAATAGCCAATGACATTATCGACAGAAATAGAAATGTCTTAATTCCTGCTGGAACTAAAGTAAATGGGCGGCTAGAATCTGTTGACTTAGATAATTATTCAAGAAATACAGATGATAACCAAGGAAAAGGCGTGCGGTTTGTCGCTCAAGAATTAGAATTTTCTAATGGTCAGCGTCAGTCGATTAATGCAACTTCTCGGACATACACCACAACTCAAAAAGTTTCACAAGGGCCTAGCACTGGTCAGGTTTTAACTGATGCAGCTATTGGTGGAGGTGCTGGTCTTTTAGGTTCACTAATTACTGGTAACAACAGAATTGATGATTTAAAACCTGTTATTGGTGCGGCTGCGGGTGCAGGTGCGAGTGTCCTATTGCGGAAAAAAGAAGCAAATTTGTTTGTCATCAGACCCGCACAAGATTTAAGGCTCACACTGAATTCTAATTTGAATTTAGTACCACGCTCACGCTACTAGATTTAACTGTATTCAAGTCGTGACTTTAATCACCCCTTATAGGCGATCGCCACTTTAACTAGAGTGTGCGATCGCCTTCATTTTTGTACCTAAAAAATTCTATTTAACAGCAACTATCATATCTCTATATCGTCTTCATCACCATCGATATTTATTGGAATACTTATTGAAGTATGCTATTGAAGGAAAGAGATAGGAAAGTCATCTCTATCTAAAAGAGTATTCAAAATTACCTAATATCCTGATATTTTTCTCAAGTAGTGTATAAAAGAGCATTTTATTATGGTAAATAAAGGTTTCATTTTAAGCACATCTCTTGTAATTCCCGTGGTGTTAATTCTTTTGACTCAGGGAGAAAAGATAAAAGTATCTTTAGTTGAAAACGCCCCTCAGATATCCACTAACAACGAAATTAGCCTATCCAGCAACAAGCTAATTAGCGCGAATTCAACACCGAAAATATACTATGTTAGTGGTAATGGAAACGACAAAAATAGCGGACTTTCTACTTCATCCGCATTTAGGACAATTCAGAAAGCAGCGGACCTTACCAACCCTGGTGATACAGTATTGATTATGAATGGAGTCTACAAAAATGTAGCCAAAGCTTTGAGTGTAGTAAGTATTAAACGTTCTGGAACTGCAAATGCATGGATTAGGTATAAAGCATATCCTGGACATTTACCAAAAATTCAGCACAATACATGGAACGGTGTTCTGATTTCAAGTGGAGCTTCATATATTGAGATCAACGGACTGGAGGTTATAGGGAATAATGCCAATATAACTCTTGATTATGCAATGAGTCAGAAGACTAACAAACTAAACCCACTCACAAATGGAAACTGCATCAACATTGACGGACGAACCAGTGGTCATGTTCATCATATCCGTATTCTGAATAATAAAGTGCATGACTGTGGAGGAGCAGGTATTTCAGCGATTCAATCAGATTATGTGACAGTAGACAATAACGTAGTTTTCAATAATGCCTGGTATAGTGTTTATGGTTGTAGTGGTATTTCAATGTTGAGTAATTGGAATTCTGACAAAAACCAGGGATACAAAATGTTTGTTACCAACAACAAGGCTTACAACAATCGTATGTACATCCCTTGGATTGCAGTTGGAAAGATCACAGATGGGAATGGTATTATTATTGATACTACAAGAAACGATCAGAATAACTCAAAATTGGGTGCATATCAAGGACGCACTTTAGTTAAAAACAATCTGACATTTAATAATGGTGGCTCAGGTATTCATACATTTTTAAGCGATCATGTTGATATTGTAAATAACACTGCTATTTTAAATAATCAAAGTCCGGAAATTAAAGATGGGCAAATATTTGCTAATGTATCATCGGATGTCAGGATTTTAAACAATATTTTATATGCTTTCCCTGGCAAAGATATTAATAGTAACAATAAAAATAAAAACGTTGTTTATGATTACAATATATACTTGAATGCTTCTAAAATAAGTGTTAAGGGAACTCACGATATTGTTGCAGATTCACAGGTTTTAAAAAAATATCCTACTCTCGAAAAAATATCTAATGATTGGAAATTGCGGCTAGATAAACAAAATCCACCAACACGGATTTATGTAGAGTCTAACTCCGCAGGTTTTGTTTGTGAGTCAGTAACTTATAGTTTACAAGGGAAACCAATCCAAGCAGGATGCTCCCCGCTATCTTTAGCTCAAATTGCTTTTTCTGATGTTTCATCTAACTATTGGGCAGCACAATTTATTCAACAATTGTCACAGCGAGGCGTAATTGCTGGATTTCCTGATGGTAGGTTCCGCCCTGAAGAACCGGTAACACGCGCTCAATTTGCTGCTATGGTCAACAAAGCTTTCCCTAAATCACAGCAGAGGCAGGCGACCAATTTTGCTGACGTGCCTAGTAACTATTGGGCATACAGTGCGATTGAGCAAGCTTATACCATTGGTTTTTTATCTGGATATCCCAATAATCGTTTTCAACCTAACCAGGCTATTCCCCGCCAGCAGGTTTTAGTTTCCCTCGCCAACGGTCTGGGATATACTTCTGGTGGCAATACCGAAAAAACTCTGAAATATTTTAACGATGCCTCTAACATCGCTAACTATGCCCGTAGCCCGATCGCAGCTGCAACCCAAAAGCAAATTGTGGTGAACTATCCTAATGTGAAATCCCTGAATCCAACCGCAACCGCTACTCGCGCCCAGGTAGCAGCTTTTATCTACCAAGCACTGGTTAGTTCTAACCAAGCCTCAGCAATTAACTCCCCTTATGTCGTGTCAAACTTCAGCAATTAACTGCCTAATCAACAATTATCCATGTCTATAATCATTGCTGGAGAACGTAGTGGGGTGGGCAAGACAACAGTCACGCTTACCCTTTTAGCATCTTTACGTCGTCGCGATCGCTTGGTGCAATCTTTCAAGGTAGGCCCAGACTACATCGATCCGATGTTTCATCAACACGTAACTGGTCGTCCTTGTCGCAACTTAGACCCAGTGTTGACTTCAGAAACCTACGTTCAGCAATGTTTTGCCCGTCATAGTCAACTGACTGAATATTCCCTAGTAGAAGGGGTAATGGGATTATTTGATGGAATTTCGCCATTGGTCAATAGTCATTTGTCATTTGCAGAAGACAAAGGACTAATGACTAATGACAAAGGACAAATTAATGATTTTGCAAGTACGGCACACATTGCACGGCTTTTAGATTTACCCGTGGTGTTGGTGATTGATTGCAGTCGCTTGTCTGGTTCTGTCGCTGCGATCGCTCACGGCTACCAATCTATTGACCCCCGAATTAAAATAGCTGGGGTAGTATTAAACCGCGTAGGAAGCGATCGCCACCTCTCTCTCCTCAAAGATGCCCTAAAGCCCTTAGAATTACCTATTCTTGGCGTGCTGCGCCGTCAAGATAACATCACAATTCCTGATCGCCATTTGGGTTTAGTACCCACAGCAGAACTTCCCGAACTCAATGCTTTAATTGATCGCCTCGCCGATTTAGGAGATACTTGCTTCGATTGGCAAAACTTATTGCCCCTGTTCAAATCACAACCTCTCCCTCCTCCCCCTAATCTGCCTCATTTTCCCTCCTCCATCAGAATTGCAGTTGCCCGCGATCGCGCTTTTAATTTTTATTACCAAGACAATCTCGATTTGCTGCAACAACTTGGTGCAGAACTGGTTTTTTGGAGTCCGTTAAAAGATGCTGCAATACCAAAAGATGTCCAGGGAATGTATTTTGGCGGAGGTTTCCCAGAAGTTTTTGCCCAGCAACTAGCAGAAAATACCAGCGTTCGTGATGGAGTGAAAACAGCAATTCTGGAAGGAATGCCTGCGATCGCTGAATGCGGAGGATTAATGTATTTATGTGAGCAAATTATCGATTTTGAGGGTAAATCTTGGGCGATGACGGGAGTTTTACCAACATCTGCTGTCATGGGTGGGCGTTTAACTTTGGGCTATCGTCGTGCAGTAGCTTTGCAAGATAATCTGTTAGTGAAGGCAGGTACAGCTGTTCACGGACATGAATTTCATCGTTCCCATTTAACCTTAACTCCCACTAAGCCCCTATTTGAAACTTCTCGCTACGATTGTGATGAAAATATGGGATGCGAGGGATGGGGTTTTCCTGCAAATGTTCATGCTTCTTATGTGCATTTGCATTGGGGAGAAAGTAGAGAAATTCCCGAACAGTTTCTTAAAGAATGTAGAACTTATACCATTTCTTTGTGAGGTTGCGCTAAACCCTTTTAACTTCTTTCTTTGTGTCCTTTGCGTCCTACCCTGCGGGAAGCCGCTCCGCGTCTATGCGGTTCGTTATTCTCTCTTGCACTTAAATATGATTTAGCGCATCTTCAGACAACGTGAGTTCGACGGAGTGAATTGACTGTGGTAGGAGGTTTTGGGTTTAATTCAACGTGAGTTCGATAAATTCATATCGTCATTTAACTTACGAATCAGACGGGATAACTCACGAATGATATTCACCGCAATTTCAGGAGTTTCTTCGATCGCATCATACAATTGCTCTTGCGTCAGTTCCAAAAATTCGCAAGGTTCCAAAGTTGTTGCAGTGGCAGAACGAGGTTGAGTATCAAATACTGCCATCTCACCAAAATATTTTCCCTGTTCCACCTCTGCAAGCATTTTATTGCCGATGTGAACCTTAACCCGACCTGACACGACAATATAAAGCGATCGCCCTTCTTCTCCTTGGCGAAAGATGGTGTAATTAGCTGGAAATGACAGTTCGTTCATCACTGAAGTGAGCCGCACAATAAAATCATCCCGCAATTCCTTAAAAATCGGGACTCGCCGGACAAATAATAAACGGTCAACACTGGTTAGCATAATTACAAGTTAAACATAAAACATTACTGTAAATTTTAAACCTGAAGGCAGAGCGCAATTAGTCATATTAACCGATGTTTAACGCTAGCCGCCAAGAATATCTCAAACTTTAGTCTGTCTTTGATAGAGGAGGCAGGAGGGGGAAAGGAGCAGGGGGAAATGACTTCTTCATCCTGCCGTGAAACGAAGGGGGGAACATGAGTCTGAGTCCTGCTACCTTGCCTCTTGTTCAATAGGAGCGATGCCTACGGCGGTAAACTACGCTCTTAAACTTCTCAGATAGTAACTCAGTATGAAGCTTAACCAACTGCCAGTCTAGGGGAAAGTAGTTTTGTTAAAAACCTTGCCAGCCCCGCTAAAGCAACACCTATAAAACAGACTGTTTATCAATCACCTTTATTTATCGTTTTAAAAAACAAGAGTATTTGCTCTTATATGGTTGCAAGCCATAATATTGACTTCATGAGCTCCCAAGGTACCTTGCTGAGGAAAAAATCACCAATTTGATTAGAGGCAATCGCTTCTAAAAACCGGGAAACTGGCTGATGACTAGCGAACCTCAATCGGTTGTCGTTAGGTAAAACAGTCACAAAATCTCCTTATCTGCCCTCACAGCGAAGAGCAGAGAAAGACTAGAACAAACAGCATTGAATATCGTGAGCAACAATTATGAGTTGGCTAATTAGTACATTATTTATTGGGATATCTGTCGCTTTTGCAACTACCTTTGACGACAATTTATATTTGACAGCTTTTTTTGGAAAAGTCAATCGCAGCTTTCGTCCAAAGCATATTATTATCGGTGAATTTCTGGGATTTACTACCTTAGTGTGCGCTAGTCTCCCTGGTTTCTTCGGTGGTCTTGTGATTCCTAGCACCTGGATTGGATTACTAGGTTTGCTTCCCATTGCTATTGGTATCAGTAATTTCATCAGTCGAGAAGAGGAAGGAGAGACAGTGCAAGCTGTGTCGGTTGAGTTAAACTCTCCTGTCAAATCTGAACGCCAGAATAAATCATTATTAGCAACCATCCGCGATCCTCAAACCTACCGCGTTTCTGCTGTCACCATTGCCAATGGAGGAAACAACATTGGGATCTATGTACCGTTGTTTGCTAGTAGCAATCTTCCAAGTTTGAGTGTGATTTTGTGTGTTTGTTATTTCAGTATTGGGGCGTGGTGTTTACTCTCTTACAACCTGACTCGTAATCCTCTGATGACCCCCATTTTAACCCGCTTCGGCCGGAAAGTCTTCCCATTTGTCTTAATTTACCTGGGACTCTCTATCTTAATTAAAAGTGAATCATATCGACTGTTACCTAGTCTGGCAATGCTTTCTAATTAGGAATTACACCCGAACTGAAAACTTGTTACTTGGGAATGCGATTTCTACGATGGTCACTGAGCTTTGTTGAAATGCGGGCTACGCCTACGGAGATGGGTGCTATTCCCTAACACAACCAAACTAATCACCTGATCGTTTCCCATCCACAAAGATTTTTTAATCACTTAAATTTATCAATTAGAATCAAAATAATATTTGATGTTATCAATCAATTTATCTAAAGTGAGAATAAAGCACATTATTGATGGCTCTTATAAAAGCAAACCCACTACTACGAATAATCACAGAAAGGAACTCATGAATCAATCAAATTCTAAAAAATTAACTCGGTGGATAGTAACAGTAGTATTTCTGGTACTTGTAGCAGGATTTTCGCTCCTTGACCAGCAAGCAGTTAAAGCTCAAACATTAACAACATCCATACCTACTGAGTCTGAATTAGCTCCAGTCACATCTCCGGTTACATCGCCAATGGAGTCTGAACTAGCTCCAGTCATACCTCCGGTTACATCGCCAATGGAATCTGTAACTTCCCCAGTTATACCTCCAGTTGTGTCTGTAGCAACAAATGTTAGACATTTATTACAAACCAATGAATGTGTCGGATGTAACCTAACTGGAGCAATGCTTAAGGATGCAAACCTGCAAGCGGCAAATTTGGAGGGTGCTAACTTACAAAATGCAGACTTAGAAAGGGCTAACCTACAGCAAACAAACTTAAAAGGGGCAAACTTTCAAGGAGCAGATTTAGGTAAGGTAAACCTTTTGGGAGCAAACCTGTTAGGAGCAAACCTATTTGATGCAGACTTAGAAAAAGCCAACCTGTTGGGAGCAAATCTGCAAATGGCTAACCTACAGGGCGCAGACTTGGAAAAGACAAATCTCACAAATGCAAACATCCAGGGGGTTAACCTGATGGGGGTTGATTTGGAAGGTGCTATCAGACCTGAAGGATTCACTGTTCAGTAATTAAACTGAAGTTCTGAGTAAATTTAATAAAAACCCTCAAAAGCCTGATTCAGTAATGAATACAGGCTTTTATTTTTAAAGATTTGTACTCATATAATTGTCGGAATTTGCGATCGCCACAATAGTAGATAAAGGCACGTCAGCAAAATACTGTTGCTGAAATTGTTCTTCTCGGACAGTAGCTAAAAATCGTGCCACTGCTTCATCAGCAAGGTTTTCTGCTCTATCACTCGGATGCCAAGTAATTTGTAAATAATTGTCTTGTCGTTTGACTGTGAATCCTAAATGTTTTAAAGCTTTAATTCCTACAAGTAAAGTTTGGTCGCTGATGCCGATTTTCTCTAAAAGTTGGACGCGGGTAACTGGTTGATTTGTGCGGCTGAGGTATTTGGCAATTCCGACAAGAGTCAGCCAAATTTGATTGGGTGGTTGGTGTTTGGGTTTAGACCAAGCGATCGCTAATTGTTGTTGATTGGAAAGCGTAGATGCGGAGCGGCTTATCGCTAAACATCGCCGCAACCATAGGCGTAAATTATCCCAACTCGTGGGACAATCTTCAAGAATCAACGCTAAGTCTTGAGTTGTGTTAGCCCTAGCCTGTGAATATTCCTGATTCCGTAAGTCTAAGATGAGTGGTGAGTGTTGAGTGTTCAGTGCTGAGTTAACACTTGGACGCACGGCAATTAATCTGATTTCATAACGTTTTTTAAAGGTGTTGTAGTCTAATTCAGCTATGCAATCACACCTTCCTATGGGCAATTCATCTTTGTAGTGTCCCCACCATAAGCCAGGAAAAGCACTTCTGCCGGAATCATCCCGAATATCAAACTCAGTTTTAATGTACTGTACCTTCTTCCCTTGCCAATCCTGCTGATTACGATGCCAGGCATTTTCAAACCAACAGTTTTGAATTAGCAACTTCGGAACAGGATTACCCATTCCACAAGGTTCTAGCACTTTCAGTTCTAAAAATAACTCTTTCCCCAAGTCTGCAACTGTCACCGTCAAGTCTGCTTGCACTGTTGGCGTTAGGGTTGTACTACCTAAAGATTGCCGCAACTGCTGATTAATCGCTGCTGTAAATAAAGGAATATTCTCTACTAACAAACTCAACCCAGCTGCAAAGGGATGTCCGCCAAAGCGATGTAACAAATGTGCTTGGTCTTTTACCAGTTGGTATAAATCTACAGAATTCACCGAACGGGCGGAACCACGAGCGAGGGATTGGGGATTAGGGATTGGGGATTGGGAAAATTCCTCCCCAGTCCCCAGTTCCCAGTCTCCAGTCCCCAGTCCCTCTGTACTTAATAAAATAGTCGGGCGACCCGTTTCTTGTGCTACTTGTCCGGCAACTAAGCCCAACACACCCGCAGGCCATTGGGCATCTTCTAGGACGATGACGCTGGTGGTTGATAAGTCTAATTGAGTAAGTTTTTGTGCTACTTGCGCTTGTACATCTTTTTGCAAAGATTTGCGTCTGGTGTTTGCGAGTTCTGTAACTTCGGCTAATTCGTTACAACGTTTGACATCTCGACTGGTTAATAATTCAACGCAAAAACTGGCATCACCTTGGATGCGGCTAACGGCGTTAATTCTTGGGCCCAAACCAAAGGAAATATCTGTGGGGCGATCGCCACTTTTCTGGCACAATTCTAATAATCGCCCCACTCCCGGACGACGACGCGCTGCTGGTAGCTGTTTAAAATCTTCTTGTAGTCGTTGAATTCCCAACTGCGCCAAATAACGACAATCTCCACTTAACTGCACTAAGTCGGCAATTAATCCTACTGCTACTAAATCTAATAAATCCTCTAACGGATGTTTTGCAACATTAGGCAGACTTTGATATAGTGCCTCCACCAACTTATAAGCTACCGCTACCCCAGAAAGATTAAATAGCTGATGTTCTCTTGAAAAATAGCGGGGATTGATAATTGCTGCGACGGGTGGGCGTTCAGTTGGTAAAGTATGATGGTCTGTAACTATTACATCTATGCCTAGCTGTTTAGCGTAGATAATTTCCTCAATATTTGTGCTGCCAGTATCGCAAGTAACAATTAATTTACAACCTTGTTTTGCTAAGTTATCAATCCCTTGATTATTGAGACCATGAGATTCTTTCAGGCGATTGGGAATATAGAAAATTAACTGAGTATTTTGTTTAAAAAATTGCCCTAATCCATCCCAAAGTACAGATGTAGCAGTAATCCCATCAGCATCAAAATCTCCCCAAATAGCAATTTTTTCTTTGGCGTTATATGCTTGTTGCAACCGTTCGATCGCTAAGTCCATTTCTTGCCCAAACTCAAAGGGACTTGCTGGTTGATAAGCTTTATAGTTAATAAAAGCTGTTAATTGTTGATGATCTTTAATTCCCCGTTGCCACAACAATTGTGCTGCATATATTCCACTTGATAGGGGCGTATACTGTTTCACCGCTTGGATGAACCACTCCGGGGGTTGTTCGGTTGCTGTTATAGTCCACTGCTGTTGTTCTGGCATTGTTTAAATCGGGGATTGATCCTCAGTTGTTTGAGATTCACCTGCTAGGGGATTAAGAATTACTTCATTAGCGACGCTCTCAGCTTTACGGGCACGAATTGCCGGACGCGATCGCTTGTAACCTGCTCTTTCAGCTTTTTGGTGTTCGTAATCAATTAATCTGCCATAATATTCATGCTTGCTTAAATTCATCGACAAGAAAATATGCTGGCGAGTATTACCAAAACCCTTGCGGTTAAAAAACTTTAAGGCTGAAGTATTGGTGGGATCGGTATCTACCAGCATAAACCGCGCCCCATCTTCAATCATCCGGGCGACGACTTTATCAACCAACTTATCTGCTACTCCCCGACGCTGATACTTCGGACTAACTCCCAACCATAAAATATATCCATAAGTCCAGGATGCTTTGGTGATGATAGTTCCCAAAATGAATCCGGCTAATTCTCCGTCTGTTTCGGCCACAAGACAATATTCAGGATCGGTGTTGTAAAGTCCAATCACCTCCCATTCATCCCATGTGCGGTATAAATAAGGATATAAATCACTGGTAAATAACCCTTCTCCCAAGTGGTAAACGGGAGCAATGTCATCAATTCCTAATTCGCGGACATAAATGGCTTCAGTTTCGTCAAAAGTTGACATAAATTTAGAAGTTGTGATTTTTTTATATCCCTATTGGACTTGACAACATCCTTTAATATATGGGGTTGAGTGAGACTTCTTGAATGCTGTCAAAATTTGGCAATGAGTCTTTCACTGCTTCTTCAGAAACTTGCGTGCGATCGCACCGTTTGGCAAACTGACAATAATCACAAGTTTTGCTACCCTCCGCCACTTGAGGAAACTGCTGGTTATTTTGGTAATCTTCCAGCCAATTAGTTAACTGGCTTAACAGTTGATTAAGTTCCTTTGCTATTTTTGTGTGTTGAACAGTATTGTAATTAAATTTAATATTTTGCGGCTTACCCTCAGATTGGACAAACCAGTAAGTCATGGAAATATTTTCTGGCGAATAATCGCTAGTTTCTGCCAATACATAGAGATAAAGCCGTGTTTGCCAGTTGGACTCTAACTCGCGTTTATTGGGTGGTTTAGGATAAGTTTTCCAGTCGAGAATTTGCGCTTGTTGGTTATCTGCAATCAATAAATCATAGACAACCGTCAGTAAATAATCCTGAACTTGTAGGGTGCGGTAGTGTTCACTTTCACGGAAAGTTTGATTATCAGACGCAGCCGTTAAAATTTCAGGTGCTGCATCAGCAAAACCTAGCATCCAGCTTTGGAGTTTAGCATCTGCTTGCAGGAAACTATCAATTGGCAAACCCATTTCTCGCTGCTGCATTAGCAAGTGAAAACGACTACCCAAAGTTTGCCGTTCTTCTTGTTCTGGATTTGAGGGCGAATTGAGTTTTTCTAAATAGGTATGTTGAAATTTACGCGGACAAGCTTCTAGTAAGTTGAGTTGTCCTTGAGACAGTCGCAGTAGTTGAGTAGGAGTTAACAGCATTCTTCTATTTTAGAAGTTAAAAGGGCGAATGACCTCCGCCCTAGCTCTAAGTTGACACCCAAACAATAACTGCTATAGTTCTCATATCTGTTATTTCAACTCTTCATCATCTGCCTCATCTTGGTGATTAGAATGTCTCGTTTTTCCTTGGGACTTGATGGAGCCAAGCAATCAAGCGCGAGTTAATTTCCCTAGAAGAATTGCTAGATGATATTGTGCGTCCATTGCCCAAAAGGGAAGTACTTGAAGCACTCGCTAATTGAACAAAAAATTGCATTTTCACTCTCCAGTCTGTGGTGATGAAATACATGACTGACCGATTAATTGAACAGGTTTATCACGAAGTTACTACTGGGGATATTAGGCTATTTATAAGCCATTTACTTGTACTGGACATAACGGTTCGGTAAAATCAGTTGCCTTCAGTTCCGATGGTCAAATTTTAGCTAGTGGCAGTGAAGACCAAACAGTAAATTTATGGGATCTCCACACATGAAAATGCTTTAAAAGTTTACAGGGAAATACCAATACAGTCAGGTCAGTTGCCTTTAGTCCCGATGGTCAAACCCTAATTTGTGGTAGCCAAGATGAGACAATTAAAGTTTGAGATGTATTGACAGGTGAGTGCCTAAAAACACTGCGTAGGCTAGCTCTTCTCTACGAGAGGCTGCGCCCTAAGCGTAGCTATTTACGGCTACGCTCAGGAACCACCCGTCGTAGACATCGCCAAAACCTTACGAAGGAATGAATATCACCGGCGTGACAAGGTTAACCGCAGCACAGGTAGTAACGCTGAAAGCTTTAGGGGCAGTGGAAGATCCAGAGTAAAAATAAAAGGTAAAAGAATGAATTTTGCCTTTTCCTTCATCCTTTTACCTTTTTTATGTACCTGATGCTTATTTCATGTTAGCCCTTGCGTCCTTCACTGCGGCAAAGAAAAAGAATCCGGTGAGTGGAATGCTCAATGCGAGGATAATCGCCGTGACTTGGAAACCCAAATCTGGTTGTCCGTAACTGAGTTCAAAAATCGAACCAACAGCTGCGATCGCACTTACACAAGAACCACCCAGAAATAAACTGCTTTTTGGAGTTAAATACACTACTAGCCCCCTATGCTATTGGTTTCACCGCTTGATACGAGAAGCCATTTTTAGATAGCTCCTGGGCTAAAGTCAAGGAGTTTTCTACACGGTCTACAAATACCACACCGTTGAGGTGATCCATCTCGTGCTGAATGCAGCGTCCTAAAAGGGCATTAGCCTTTAATGTTCGAGGACGACCATATTCGTCTTTATAGGCTATCTCCACGACTTCAGGACGCTTTACGTCTAGATATACGTTAGGAATGCTTAAGCATCCTTCTTCGGCAACAGAGATGTCACGGCTGACTTGTTTAATGGTGGGGTTAATCAACACCAAAGGCGGATTAGCTGCGTTCTCTGGTTCCAGGTCGATGACAATTAGTTGTTTGTGAATTCCCACTTGGGGGGCAGCCAAACCAATGCCATCTTTGCTGTACATAGTTTGCAGCATTTCCCGCACCATCCGGCGAAGTTCGTCATCTACTTTAGAAACCCGCTTTGCAGCTTGACGCAGCACGCGATCGCCTAAATAATGAAGCTCCAAAGGTGGATTTTTTAACTTTTTTTTCTCTACAGCAATTTCAGAAGGCATGAGTCTCAATGGCTAGTGGTGAAAATTCTTACTATTTTCATTCTATCAAGTTGGGGAATGAGGAGTGGGGAATTGGGAATCGGGAGTGCTGAATGATGAATGATGAATTATAAATTACGAATTACGAATTACGAATTACGAATTATTGGCTGGGGTGATGTGTGTTGAAATCTTTTACGAAACTAGACTATCTGCTTAAAGAAACTTTCCTCGGTTTGCTGCGGGGAGGTTGGATGAATTGGGCAGCTGTAAGTACTGTGACAGTGTTACTGTTTTTATTTGGTTTGAGTTTGCAAACCTCTTGGCAAGTCGAAAAACTACTCTATCAGTTCGGTAGTCAGCTAGAAGTATCAGTTTATCTTGAACCGGATGCACGGGCCGAAAATATTGAGCCACTGATCGCAAAAATGCCAGAGGTTGCAGCGATGCAAACCATTACCAAAGAGCAAGCTTGGACTAAGTTAGTTAAGGAAATGAGAATTTCTGATATTGAGGGTGCTACCCAGCAGCTAGGTGAGAATCCCTTGGTTGACGAGATGAAGGTGAAAGCGCGTAATTCTCAAGTTGTACCAACTTTAGCAACGCAACTGGCTAAGTTGCCAGGAGTTGAGACGGTGGAGTATATCGATGAAGCAGTTAAACGCATTGCCCAGTTGCACCGAGGGCTGAACTGGATTACTTTAACAATTACAATTATTCTGACCCTAACAGCGATCGCAGTGACTACAACCACAATTCGGTTGATTGTGATGGCGCGACGGCAAGAAATTGAAATTATGCAACTAGTGGGAGCAACCTCAGCTTGGATTTACCTGCCGTTTATTTTACAAGGAATTGCTTTTGGTTTAGTTGGTGGTGCGATCGCTTGGAGTTTCATTTCTGTGATTCAACAGTTTCTTAGTAAATTGCTAGCCAATCAACCTGAGTTTATTCAAGTTATCAGCAATGGTGTGCAACTCACTCCAGCCCAAGTTTTACTATTACCCTTGATTCTTTTGAGTTTCGGTGCAGCTGTAGGATTAATGGGAAGCTTATTTGCAGTCCGAAGTTTTGCTAAAGGATAGTCATTTGTCCTTTGTCATTTGAACTCGGAACTTCGACCTTTTAACTTAAAATTTTGAAAATTTTAAAAGAACAACTGAAGTTTGGGATTGAACGAATATGAAATTAATCCTACATATCAACTTAACAAGGCTAATTAAATGACCAATGACAAATGACAAAGGACAAATCTTTATGAAATCGCAATGGGAAGGTTTTCTGCAAAATCTTGGTGTATGGGAAGGTTCATTTACCAATTTTTCTCCCGAAGGTACACTTCTAAACGATACTCCTAGCCGTCTTTCCCTAGAAGGTTTAAACAATAACCAGACAGTGCGCCTAACTCTGAGCCGTTCGGGAAAGGATGATGTAATCAGAGAATTTAGGTCTGTGGGAGGAGGTCTGCTATTTTTTGAAAATGGTTCATTTTCTGAAGGTTTAATTCAGCTAGGGTCATTTTCCGAATTTGGTGGAGAACTCGCTTTTGTTCATGAAAATCGCCGCTTACGTCTGGTACAACTGTTTGATAAAAATGGTCATTTAAATGGACTAACTCTCATTCGAGAACATCTAGCTGGAACCCCGGTAGCAGAACGTCCCTCTTTGCAGATAAATGACTTGTTAGGAGAATGGCGAGGACAAGCAATGACAATCTATCGAGATTTGCGTCCGCCTGATATTTACTCTACAACTTTGAAAATACAACTTGATGATGCTGGGCGATTAATTCAAAGTACTTCTTTTGGCGATGTCTCACGACAAGCCGCTTCTCTACGAGAGGCTACGCCAACGCGTCTACGCACAATTACCTCAACTGCTACTATCAAAGGTTCCATCGTTCTCTTTGACCAAGATCCAGAAAAACAGGTACAAGTATTATTGTTACCTGATGGCGCTTCTGCAACTTCTCCTCTAAAGGTACAATTACGACAACCCTTATTTCTGGAAGCAGGTTGGTTAATCCAGCCAAATCTGCGCCAGAGGATGATTCGCAGCTATAACGACAAAGGCGAATGGGTTAGTCTGACATTAGTTACTGAAGAAAGGGTGTAAGGGATTTGTGAGTGCGATCGCTTATCTCCGATAATTTCGATCAACACTTTATAATTTTTGATCCATTTGTAGAACAAATAGCAAGCAGTAGTACAACTTACCTCTCGTAAGGAAACCTTAAATGGTACAAACCCCTGCTAAACCCCTGACTTTAAGTGAATTTCTGGATCTGCCAGAAACAGAACCTGCCAGTGAATACATTGATGGGCGTATCATTCAAAAACCGATGCCGCAAGGAGAACACAGCGCAATTCAGACCGAGTTAGTACCTGCAATTAACTTGGTCGTAAAACCCAAACAAATTGCACGGGCTTTCTGTGAGCTTCGCTGTACATTTGGCGTAGGCGTAGCCCGCCGTAGGCATCGCTCAATTGTGCCTGACATTTCTGTGTTTATGTGGGACAGAATTCCCCGTAAAGATAATGGTGGGGTTGCTAACGTCTTCTCAATTGCCCCAGATTGGACAATTGAAATTCTATTTCCCGATCAAAGTCAAACTAAAGTTACTAAAAATATTACTCAGATGGGATGGCTGATTGATCCTAAAGAACAATCCGTGTTTGTCTATTTGCCAGATAAACCAACAACTTTTTACGAAGAACCAGGAACACAGTTACCAATGCCAGAATTTGCTAAAGATTTCAGCCTGACAGTAGAAGGTTTATTTAGCTGGTTGTTGGAGTGATTGTAGTTTTGCTATATCCTCAGCAATAATCTCAAGCTATCTTCTTCCAGATAAATTAGCGATCACACTATCTCATGAGACAT
Source organism: Nostoc sp. LEGE 12447 (assembly GCF_015206985.1). NCBI lineage: Bacteria > Bacillati > Cyanobacteriota > Cyanophyceae > Nostocales > Nostocaceae > Nostoc > Nostoc sp. LEGE 12447. The sequence continues at coordinate 238,588 of NZ_JADEXT010000003.1, forward strand.
CACACTTCATTTACCATATTTAAAATCTGATTGTATAGGGCTGGAGAAACTCTAAACTCTGATGTAGTAATTAAGGCATCCATCAACAGTTTGACAGCAACTATGAGATTTTGGTGTTTCGCCTCAATCAAAATGGTAGCCCAAGAAACCTCAAACTAGGTTACGGTGCAGTAATTTTGTTAAATTGCGATCGCACTTTTCATCGTGGAAGTGTTTAAGATTGTGAGTGGAAAAATCTGTTGGGTAACGCCATCCCTCTACCCAACCTTATATTTTAAAAATAAGTGGTAGACTGTTCGCTGTAAAGTTATTGTTAGCCTGCGTCCCGATCGCCATTGTTTTCAATGTAACGGCGCAAAACTGAGTTAATCAGTGTTTTGTACTCTGCACCTTGTTCACGAAACCACGTTATCACTTCTGGATCTAACTGGATCAGGTCACTGGCTCGTTTTGCGGGAATCCTCAGTGTGGCATTTTCAAAAAACTTATCGTTCAAAGGTGGGATGTCTGAGTAATCAATATCCTCATCCGTCATCGCCTCTAATGCAGCCCAATCAGTACGTGAGGTATTGTTCAAGTCGTTGACGCTCATATCGGTTTGCCCTTCGTGCTGAGATAATGCGGACTATGTTGTTCTGTCGTTCTGTCCAAACGACAACCGCTACACCGTTGCCTAGAAAGCCGATTCCGATCCAGCGATCTTCGCCATAATCAAAACGCTCATCAAGCTCAACCAGCATGGAATTGTCAAACATTCCGGGGACATCTGCAAAATCAATTCGATGTTTACGAATATTTTCAAGATTCTTCGTTTCGTCCCACTCAAACTGCATGAAGGCTTAATGAACAATACATAAACAGTTAAGCCCATTATCGCTTATTTCAGATGAATGATAAATCCTCCGTTTTTAACTGGAGAGCCAGTTAATATCAATACTTTGATCAACTCGCTTTAGAGCTTCGATACATGTTACCAGGGATTGGTTTGCATTCTGGGCAGCTAAAAGTGTAATTGAGTTTGGATCTTGAATGTTAGACCAATCCAGGCTGGCTATATTTTGAATACTAGCTTTGTGATGAGCAAGTTTATTTCTATCGTCGAAAAGTTTTTGGAGATTATGAACCTCAGCAGAATCCGTCGTTAAAGCAAAATTTCCATTAATGTCATGTGGGATGTTGATCCATTTAACTACTGTTTCACCCAATCCTAAATTTTTATTCGTCTTAAATTTTCTCAAGTACACTTCATCTTTACCCTTACTGATTGCATAGTAGTTGATAAAGGATTCAGCAACCAGAGCGCTAAAAACAACTGTAATAATATTCGACTTGTTAATTAACTGTAAGCTCTGTAATAAATAGGCAGCATCTTCTGGCTTCAAGCTTTTCCCTTGATATGTAGAGGAGTTAACGCCCAATTTCTCATTTAGGTCAAAATCAGTTTCCTGTGACTTTTGAAGATGCTCTCTAGCTATCTCAAAATATCTTTCGTGATTGGTGAACTCTAACTTATCCCAGTTCATACCACTTTCTATAAGCTTTTAAATTAAATGCTGTTAAATGTTATACCAATAAGCACTGATGTTGCAACGCTTGCTTAAGTAGCATTTGATACTCTTCATCCCCAACCCGATAAGCCCCAAACCTCTCCAAATGCGGATTCATCATTTGGGCATCAAAAAATACAAATTTCCTCTGACGCAATCTTTCTACCAACTTTACCATCGCTACCTTTGAACCTTCGGGAATGCGGTAAAACATCGACTCTCCAATGAAAGCACCGCCAATGACAATCCCTAAAATTCCCCCAGCTAATTCGTCACCCTGCCAAGTTTCAAAACTAAAAGCATAACCACTTTGGTAAAGTAGCCAGTAAATCTTTTCCAATTCCGGCGAAATCCAAGTTGTCTCTCTGTCAGCACACCCAGCCACCACAGCTTGGAAGTCCCGATTAATCGCCACAGTAAACCGTTCTTGATTCAGAACGCGCTGTAAAGACTTGGGGTAACGAAACCGCTCATCCAAAGGAATAAAAGTCCGATCGCGACTTCCGTACCAACTCAGGCGATCGCGTTCATCAGCCATGAGAAAATAGCCTTGTGCATAGCCCTCAACAATAGCGGCGATATCATATTGCATAAATAAATATAAAAAAAACACTAGAGAAACGCAATTTGATGCTAGAAGTCAACCTCAGCGTTCCTCTGCGTTTCCCTCCGCGTCCCTCTGCGTTAAAAAACATGACTCAACCAATCCCACCCATCACCCTACCACCGCCTGAGAATCCGTTACTCGAAGGTGAATGGTTACGAGAACGCTTACAACGGTGGCTAGATACAGAATTTATCCCCGAAGCAGTAAACCAAAATATTGCCCAACGAGCCGCACAAATTTTTGTGCGTCAACGGATGGAAGGAGAAAATGACCTTGGTTCTCTGGTAATTGCCATTGTCACAGAGATGCAGTCGTATGATTTTTCCAATAGCTTTTATGGAGAGTTTGCGATCGCCAACGCCGTCAGCGATCTACTCTTAGAAAGTCTGGGAATTGATAAGTGTTGTGGTCAATAATATTTTGTCATTTGTCATTTGTCCTTTGTCATTTGTTCTTTACCAATGACTAATGACTAATGACCCTTACGGGTTCGCCAGTCACTCATGGGGGAAACCCCCAAGACCGCGCTGGCTCACTAATGACTCTTAACTACCAGCTAGACTTAACAACTCCAGGCAAAAGACCTTCATGCGCCCATTCTCGTAGCACGTTCCGAGAGAGTCCGAAATCGCGGTAAACTCCTCTAGAACGACCAGTCAACCAGCAACGATTGCGGTGGCGGGTGGGCGCACTATTCCGGGGTAGCTGTTGAATCTTTCTGTGGATTTCTAGCTTATCCAAAGGAGATGCTGCACTTCTGAACTCATCCAAAAGGGCTTCTCGCTTGTCAGCATACTTTTCTATCAACTTGGTGCGCTTTTTCTCGCGCTCAATCATGCTCTTCTTTGCCATTATTCTCTAACTTATTTAAAGACACCGTTCTCCATTCTACAGTCTCTCCATCAATTCTGGGGTTACTTATGTTGCTTACCCTACAACCATTGGCTTATTGGCTACAGGGCATAAATCAGCAAGCTCACAAGCAATACAAACTGGAGAGCGGGCTTTACAAATAGCACGACCGTGATAAATCAACCGAATTGACCAATTTTCCCAATCAGGCTGAGGCAATAAACCCATTAAATCTTGCTCAATCCGAACGGGGTCTTTTGCTTCAGTTAAACCCAAGCGTTGACTGAGGCGCTTAACGTGAGTATCTACTGTCACCCCAACATTAATGCCATAAGCATGAGCCAAGACTACATTTGCTGTCTTGCGCGCCACCCCAGGAAGCTTTAACAACTGTTCCATTTGGTTGGGAACAACAGAGTTAAACTCGGTAACAATCATCCGACAAGCGGCTTGAATGTTTTTAGCTTTATTGTGATAAAACCCTGTAGAACGCACCAAACTTTCTAATTCTACTAAGTCAGCGATCGCTAAACTCTCAGCATCAGGAAACTTACCAAATAAAGCTGGTGTCACTTTATTCACTCGCTCATCAGTACATTGAGCAGATAGAATCGTTGCCACCAACAATTGTACTGGCGTTGAGTAGTTCAAAGAGCAAGTAGCATCTGGATAAAGACGCTTCAGACGAGCTAAAATTTCTAGCGATCGCTTCTTTTTAGATAACGATTTGCGGGTAGTAATCACTGGAATAATTTTTGTACCCACTCCAATTGGCTAGTTAATTGAGTAGTTTCTTTGACGATCAGAAAAATTCCTAAGCCTAAGAGTAACACCAAGCCAGTTTGCATTACACCTTCTTGAATCCGGGACGGTACAGGCTTACCGCGTAAACCTTCAATCAGCAGAAAAGCTAGTTGTCCGCCATCCAAGGCTGGTAAAGGCAAAATATTGATAATAGCCAAGTTAATGCTGATAATTGCCGCAAAAGACAACAGATTTACGCTATTATCCTCAGCTAATTTTGCACCGATTTTGACAATATTAACTGGCCCAGAAACTTGTCCAGCAGTTTGTTGAAAATTGGTAATCAACTGCCCAAAACCGCTCAGTGTCCCAACAAATAATTGTTGAAACCTGTTAGCAGCAAGACCAAAAATTTCAAAAGGACTATTCGGACGGCGATAAACTGCTGTAGCATTTGGACTAAGTGCCACACCAACTACACCTTTGCCATCGGCTCCCAGTTTTGGCGTTAATTTCAGGGTTTGTTGTTGGTTTTCACGCTGAATTTTTAGTTCGATTTGCTGATTGGGATGAGTTTGAATTTCTTTAGTCAGCAAAGGAGTTGATTTGTCAGAAGCCGGGAGTTCTTGACCGTTAACAGCCAGAATAATATCTCCTTCCCGAATTCCTGCTTGATAGGCAACAGATTCTTGATTAACAGGCTGTACAACGACACCAGCTTGATAGTTTAATTCTTTGGGAATACCAACAATACCCAATTGCAGAACCAGCACCAAATAGGCAAATATTAAATTTGCAATCACTCCAGCGCTGATGACAATCGCCCGGTCTAAAACTGGACGGTTACGCAGCAGATTTGGGTCATTGGGTGGAACATCGCTATCGGGGTCATCATCAGGAAAGCCCACAAAGCCGCCCAAGGGAAAAGCACGGATAGCATATTCGGTTTGTGAACCTTGGTACTTCAAAAGAACTGGGCCAAAACCCAAAGAAAAACGGTTAACGAGAATGCCTTGAGAACGAGCTGCAACAAAATGTCCCAACTCGTGTACCAAGATTAAAACAGCCAAGACTGCGATCGCTGCTAAAACTGACATAGAGTAAATTAGAGAAAATATTAAGCTATAGTTATCTCCATTCTAATTGGGCATTGGGTATTGGGTATTGGGTATTAGTCATTAGTCATTGGTAAATAACAAAGGACAAATGACTAATGACAAATTATAAAACTTCACGCCCCAAATAAGGTTGCAGCACTTCTGGTATCCTTACTGTCCCATCAGGTTGTTGATAATTCTCCAAAATTGCAGCCATAGTCCTTCCCACCGCCAAACCCGAACCATTCAAAGTGTGTACGAACTGAGTTCCTTTTTTCCCCGCCTCTTTGAAGCGAATATCAGCCCGTCTTGCTTGGAAATCTATAGTATTGGAACAGCTAGAAATCTCGCGGTATTTGCCAGAAGAGGGCAACCAAACCTCTAAATCATAAGTTTTGGTAGAGGCGAATCCCAAATCTCCAGTACTTAAATTTACTACTCGGTAAGGCAACCGCAAAGCCTGTAAAATTGCTTCTGCATTCCCTACTAATTTCTCCAGTTCATCAAAAGACGTACTAGGCTCAACAAATTTCACCATTTCCACCTTGTTGAACTGATGCAGGCGAATTAACCCCCGCATATCGCGCCCATAGCTACCAGCTTCGCGGCGAAAACAGGGAGTAAAAGCGCAGTGGTAAATAGGCAAATCCTCAGCAGCGAGAATTTCACCCCGGTAGAGGTTTGTAACTGGAACTTCCGCCGTCGGAATCAGCCATAAATCATCATCCGCGCATTTAAAGCTTTCTTCAGCAAACTTGGGTAACTGACCGGTCGCTGTCAAAGACTCGGTATTAACTAATAGAGGCGGACTGACTTCTACATATCCAGCTTGAGTATGGAGAGTCAGCATAAATTGAATTAATGCCCTCTCCAATGCCGCACCAGCGCCTATCAATGTCACAAAGCGACTTTGGGCAACTTTTACAGCTCGTTCAACATTGAGAATACCCAGCTTTTCGCCAATTTCCCAGTGAGGGAGAATATTCGGATTTTGGGGAATGTACTCATCACCCCAACGGCGCACTTCTACGTTATCTTCCTCATTCTTACCAAGGGGTGTAGAGTCGCTTGGCAAGTTGGGAAGTGCCAACACAAGTTGGGCAATTTCAGCTTTGAGTTCTTTTTCTTGGGGTTCCAGTTGACTCAAAGTAGCTTTTACAGAGTTACCTTCATCCCGCAAAGCTTGAATTTCTGGGTCTTGAGGACTGATCCCAGATTTAATCTTCTGCCCGACAATTTTACCAATTTCGTTGCTACGAGCTTGGAGTTGACTACGTGTCCCCTCAAGTTCCCGTTGTTGCCGATCTAACAGTAATATCGGTTCAATGTCGTATTTACCACTACGACTATTCAATCGTTCTTGAACTAATTGCGGATTTTCCCGTATTTGCTTAATATCCAGCACAGATTTTTCTCAGTTTCTAGCCTAAAATCTTTCTGTCAATACAGTTAACACATTAAGCATTTAGCATATAGTAATTTTGGTTTGCTGTGACTGGAAAAACAAAGTTTATTGCAAAAATTCAGTCTTAATCTCTGAATCAAGATTTTTCCCTAGCATCACTGCCAGTACTAAGAAAGCATATATTGCATTTAACCAATCATGAGCTAGTATCCTGAGCCACTCTTGTTTCAGTAACCTGAGCAAGACTTTGACCATTACCATTATTGTTATCAGTGGCTGCAAACGTCCTTTGAGTGATACTCTGCGCTTCCTTATCGTCTCTAGTTTGTCCAGGTGAAGGCAACCAGTATGCAAGCACACTTGATAAACCACCCCAATACAGAGCAACATTCTTATCGTCCCCTGGCGAGCCAAGCTTGAAAATGCACAGTCCCAATACGATGCTACTAAAGAAAACCTGTACGCCAAATCTCCATACGTCTTGATTAAATTTATGGGCTGGTTGATTTTTCATAGTGTTCAAACTTATAAAAAAGGTATACATCATCCCTGTTCTAGTTTTGACATCACTTGTTAGTACAGCTTGGCGGAATTCTTAATGACACCCGTACCCCTACGGTGATATTGCTATGCGTAGTGTACTGCTCTCTCGACTCGCTAAGGTAATTGGTAATTCCTATACTGCAAGCGTTTCATTGATTTGAAATGGATAGTTCATTTACGCAATGCTGTACTATCAGGATGTTTTTTCAAGGATTATGTAGTTGTCTTCACACGCAGTTTTGCCCGTTTCGGAAAAGTATGATAATTTTCTTTTGACTCTTGAAAACTCAGCATAGCCGAAACGCCCGCCCCGCTACCGCTAATAGAACTCATACTAAGGTCGGTTAATACGATTGAGTAGCCAAAGTGAAGCTACAAGCCCCGCAAAATGTGCTGATACAGTGTTGGTGTTTGCCTGTACGACAAGCATATCTAGACCGCTAATAATACGGGTAGGGTCAAAAAATTGTGTAGTTATAGCTTGAGGAGATATGGATCTTGCTACCAGTGTACCAACGATCGCTTGCGCGCCTAAAAGAGTCACCAGTGTACCGCCTAAATTTACCCACAGCCCTAAGCGTAATACTTGCACAGTCTCACTTTTGCGAGGGCGGTTGCTGGGATTGGAGGATTCTAATTGCTTGCCAATTCTAGTGTAACGATAAGCTAAATAAATACCTCCACCCAAAACAACTAGTCCACAAATTGCTAAAAATACGCCAAAGCCAGTCCCAGGATTATTACTAGGACTACCAGTTCTTTGATTAAAGATGGCGAACAGCAACACAATTATGCTAGAAACAACGCCTAGTACTAGCTGAATCCAGAAGCTAATCCAACCTGTAAGGCGAAAGGTTTGGGCAATAGCCCGCAGAGAAGATGATGGAGCATCGGGAGTCTGTGACATATATAGAAGTGCCGGGCACTTTCAAAGGACACAAAGACACAAAGACAAAAGTTTAATCTAAGGAAGCCTTAGCTCAAAAGTTCGGAGAACACGGAGAACTGTTTTGAGAGGTATCGCACTCTACGTCTCTATCTCTCCGAGAACACCAATTCAGTCAGGACTTACGTAAATAATGGCCGAAAAGAAGGATTTTCAAGTAGGGCAATTCATGAATTGTCCCTACAGCAACTAGTTTTGCGTAAGTCCTATCAGTAACGAATCATGTCTCCCCAACCTCTTATCTTTTAGTCAAGGAGGCTGGGGATTAGGTTTTTGATTACTGAATCGATGCTCTAGTCTTTGCGTCTTCTTTGATAAATTTACTATCACATTTACCAAATGCGACAAGAGATTCTCTTATCCAGCAAATCAGTAATGCATACTACTTAAGTGTGTCCACCACCGTAGCAGCTTTAAACCACATATATCCCATAGCTTAAATTCTTATGATTTGCATTGGGAAAATCACTGTAAAACAAAGTGTTTATTAAGTTTTACAGACAAAATTGCATTTTACCTGTAAAATTTCTTCGATGGCATTTTATTGCTTAAGCACTTCTAACTACCTTGGCATTACTTAATACCAAGACAGTCAGAAACCTCACGCCTAAAAGCTGGGGCTTGGCATTTGCCCTAATTTGACCAAGACTAAGTACCTTCTGTACTAAGTGAATTTGCTACTCTCTGTTAGCTCCTCACCACACCATATCAAGCTTGGGCTAGGGTACATTTCTTTGTGTCCCTAAAACTCGCAACTCTTACCACGACTTCACAAGCGTGGATAATCGTTTGGTATTTACGCTTTGTAAATCTAGTCTAAGTAGCATTATATATATTACTCACTTGGCAGTAGCACTGTATACTGACTACAAGGATTGTAGACCTTACCATAAGGCATTTTTTTAGCCATTCACTAACCATGAAACTTGAGGATATATATCAATTCTTTGAGAATCCTCCGCCAACTTACCTTTGTCAGGAAGTAGCAGTTTGTTACATACTGTCTGTTTTATTACAAGGTGAATCCTACGGAACCGAGTTGATTGAGCAATTAGAAACTGAATATTCAACCTATAGGCTTTCGGATACTGTGCTTTATAGTGCAATCAAATTTCTGGAAGACGAAAAGGCAATCACTGGATATTGGAAGAAACTGGAAGGACGAGGACGACCCAGGCGGATGTACCAAGTTTCTCCAGAATGGCAAGTTCAAGCGCAGGATTTAGCTTTGCAATGGCTTAACTACATCAATAGGAGGACAAAGTAACGAATAATTGATAATGAATAAGTCTCCTCCAGTCAAACAATAACAATCAGTTATGGATACTGCTATTCTGCCATCTACGTTCCTGCTAACCTTGTTGTTATCGGTTGGGCTGTTTTTCTTTATTCGTGCCTCGACTAAAGACCGCATACAAACAGTGCAACTGGTATCTGAGCAAGACGAAGCTGCTTTAATGTCTCAATTAAAAGAGTATTTTCGCTCCCGGTCTTACCAAGTAGCAGAGGTAGACCGAGAACAAAACAAAGTGACTTTTGAAGGGAATGTTCGCCCCAGTTGGTTTTTAGCTATATTTTTAACTCTGCTGGCAGCGACTGGGATTGTTTGTCTCTCACTAGTCGTATACCTGCTTTTTCCTAACCTCAGTCCCATTGTTTTGGCTATGGTACTGCTGTCGCCTTTAAGTGGTCTGTTTTATTGGAAAAAATCTGGAAGACTTGAGAAGGTGTCACTCAAAGTAGAAACAACTCAGAGTGAACAAACCTCCTCAAGTAAGATCACTGTAGTTGCCCATCGAGATGAACTCAGTGAGTTACAGAGAACTCTACAGCTCAAGGCTGGTGAATAATTGTTGCTTTTTTTAACTATGATATGCAGACTTCTGACCTGATCTAATCTTTAGGCAATGAAAAGTAAAAAGGAGGAAATCAAGACTTCTGCTTTGTCACTTTCCCCACGATATAAGTCGTGGGGAGAAATTTAAATTAATTAACTTAAATTCGTTGACAGAGCTTGGTTAACAATTCACGGTATAAGAGCGCAACTTCACTAGCGCTTTTGGAGGCGCTTGGCTCTATACCCACTCCCTTCTATATCATGACACTAGTATCAACCCATGCAATCTAGCGTGCTTTGAGACTAGTTTATTTTCCAATTACCTGGACTAGCCTGACTGGCAAATCAGCTCCAAACTAAAAAAAAATTAAATTTTGCATAAACTTAGCTATTTTGCCAGTTAATGAATAGTCAGGAGCCACATTCAATGTGTAAGATGACCATCTATGGTTCACCGACTAGCTAAAGCAAGAGGTTCTTGACCAGGCGAAGGTTCTAATACCCTCAAGCTTGGAAACAAGAAATGGTTTTCCTCTACGTATTGAGCACCAAACAGTCCCTTTTCTGCCCAGAAATAACGATCTGTTGTGTGTTCATTTCGCTTTACGAGTAGCAACGCAGGTGGCAAAATCCCTTCAGCTTGAATGAATCTTCTCGCTGCTGTCACAGGTTTTTCTTCGCCACTTTCGATGCTATATTGAGGCACGTGTTCCAAAATCCTCCGTCCTTCTTGACGACGGCGACTTTTCCTTTTGCGTCTCCTTGCCAACCTATTGTCCTCCTCTTTCAAGCTATAGATTGTAGTGTTAGCTACAAAATCCGTCGTCATTATATAAGTTCTAGTTCAAAATATCAATAGTTTTTAACCTTTTCATGCAAGAAAATTAACATCTTTGAAAATAGATAAAACAAAGTTACCTAAGAAAATAATTCCTTGGTACAAACCATCACTAAGAAGATTTTAGTTAAGCTTTATTGAATGGGTGAGGTAAAAATTAAGTATCCTCTCTTATCATCATGCCTTAAAATCTGTAATCTTGAGCAAGAGCTAAAAAATGTTAATGTCTGCCAGTTCCGATTTTATTGCTCTGTGTCGAGAGCAAATAGCGCTGCTAACCCAAGGGCTGGGAGCAACTTTAAGTATTGTGTACCTGACACAAGAATTGGTAGAGGCTCCTTCTAGTGAGGCCAAACTGATTCCTGTGGTAATTTACCCAGAAACAGCATTATTACCGCCAGGGGAAGAAACTGCTGAGGTGACAGTAGTACACAAGCAACTTCAAGTTGGAAATGTGTTTATATTACCCAACGATCGCAGAAGGTTATTGACAGCAGAATCGGAATCTCCAACCTCATCACAGCAGTCTGAGGCATCTCAACCCCATTTAAAAGAGGAATACCTCTTTAGTGGCAACCAAATTGTTTTACCTCTAGTTTATGAGGGTGTGATGATGGGGTTATTGGTGACGGGTAGGCAAGACCGGGCATGGAATGAACATGAGGAAAGTCAAATTCAACAGATAGCCCAAACATTAGCGATCGCTTGTATTTTAGATCAACGCCGGGCATGGTTTGAGGAGCAGTTGCGTGAGCAACAAATTCTCCAAGAAAAACAGCGAGATTTGCTAGATAACCTGTTGCATCAGTTTCGTAACCCATTAACGGCATTGCGGACTTTTGGGAAACTGCTATTGAAGCGGCTGCGCCCAGGAGATAGCAACCGGGATGTGGCCAATAGTATTGTGCGAGAAAGCGATCGCCTCCAAGAATTGCTACAACAATTCGATCAAGTAATTGACTTAACAGAGACAGATTTAGCACCACTACATTTACCCGAACATGAAGTGTTTGTGGAAGCAACTATCCAAAAAGACGCTAAACCGCCGCTACTATTGCCGGGAACGGGAGATAAAACAGTTGACTGCTCGTTAGCAGATATATTAGAACCATTATTAATATCAGCCAAAGCGATCGCCCAAGAGCGAAAGCTAAAACTAATAACTGAAATTAAACATAATTCACCCCTAGTACGTGCCAACATCAAAGCATTACGAGAGGTTTTAACTAATATCATCGATAATGCTTTGAAATATACTCCCACTGGTGGCAAAATTTTGATTCAGGCGGGGCAAGAAAAAGCTAATTTTCAAGGAATTGCGATCAGTGACAATGGGCCTGGCATTCCACCCGAAGATTTAGAACATCTGGGAGAACGGCATTATCGGGGTGTACAAGCGCAAACAGAAATCCCTGGCACAGGTTTGGGGTTAGCGATCGCTAAACAATTAATAGAGCAAATGCAGGGCAAAATCGAGGTTTTCAGCCCTGCAATCAACTCTAAACTAACTTCACCCAATGCACCGGGGACTACTTTTATTATTTGGTTGCCGAAAGTTTAGGATTTGTCCTTTGTCCTTTGTCATTCGTTCTTTGTAAAAACCAATGACCAATGACTAATGACTAATGACCAATGACTATCTGAGTGAAACCAACAAGTTTTGATTGATTGTCATTTGTAAATCGGTATTTGGGTCAATTGCCACTAAGTCAACGCTATTCTTACCGAAGAATAGACCCACCAATGCACCGATACCAGCGCCACCCAAAACTTCTTCTGTGGCGATCGCGCGATCGCCAGTTACAGCAGATACCGCAGTTGCCGCACCTGCACCCAATACAGTATTTTTGATAATTGAACCAATACTAGTACCCTTCTTGACGGTTTCAGTTTTGGTGATCACTTCAGAGCTGGCATTAAGCTGGTACTCCTGTCCACTGGTCAAAACCAGTTTTTCGGCAACGAATTGAGAACCGCCTGTAGCAGGTTTAAGTTGACCAATTACTTGACTACCAGCCGGAATCACTACAGATCCGTCTTGTGTTACTACGTTTTGGGATACTGTCAACGTCAAAGGCGCAGTTTCATCCTTTGTAACCAGAATCTTTTCTGCCTTGTCATACTTCACAGGAATAGCAGTCCCTTGAGGAATTGTGACTGATACAGGCGTTGGGGTAGTAGACCCGACAGCCACAACATAAGGCGAGTTAATTGCTGAGGCTTGGTTAGAACTAACCAATGCTTGGTAGATAAAAGCTGCTACTTGGGCGCGAGTAGCGGTTGCAGTTGGATTTAGAAACTTCACATTAGGATAGTTCACAACTATTTGCTTTTCAGTTGCAGCTGCGATCGGGCTACGGGCATAGCTAGCGATGTTAGAGGCATCGTTGAAGTATTGCAGAGTGCTTTCAGTATTGCCAATGGGACTATATTCCAGACCGTTAGCGAGGGAAACTAAAACCTGTTGGCGGGGAATAGCTTGGTTCGGCTCAAAGCGATTACCGGGATATCCAGATAAGAAACCAATGGTATAAGCTTGCTGAATGGCACTTGATGCCCAATAATTGCTGGGCACGTCAGCAAAGTTGATTGGCGATCGTTGCTGTGATTTTTGGAAAGCTTTGTTGACCATAGCGGCAAATTGAGCGCGTGTCACCGCTTCTTCAGGACGGAAACTACCATCAGGAAATCCGGCAATTACGCCTCGCTGTGACAATTGTTGAATAAATTGTGCCGCCCAATAATTAGATGAAACATCAGAAAAAGTGGTTTGAGCTAAAGATGGTGAAGCTGTAATCAAAGGAGCTACAGTGCCTACTGTGACGCTCAAAGCCATGAGTGCAGCTGTTCCAGATTGCAAACGATTAAAAGTAAACATTAATTTTTAACTCCAGTACAATTATTTTTATTACTGTTAATTAATTAGACATTTACTAAAGTATTAGGTTCCCTTTAATTTCTGTTTTTTGTAAAAACCATTACTTTTGGCATACAGTCAAATTAGATAGTCAAATTAAGAAAAAGCCTGGCAACATAGCTAGCAATAGATAATAGTGTAATCAGCCTCTTACCAACTAGAGGATGTTTTAAAAGTTCTCTGATTGGTATCAAAAGCTTTAGATGCCTCTAAATCTCCCTTAAAAAGCAATACAGTTCAGTTAAGCCCAAAATCTTTAACTGAACTGTATTACCTTAAAAAACGGGGACTTTCACCTGGTTCCATGCTTAAAAAGCCTACCGTGTATACACAAGGTCAGGAAGCAGGCAGGGGGTTAAGTCTAAGTTAATTCACCAATTTGAAAATATTCGCTGTCACTCCCAGACTTTCTTCAAAAAGGGACTCACGACCCCAGCGTTGCACCTGCTGACTTAGTAATGCTTCGGCTTTTTGTTCTGAAAGTGAAGTTACCTGTTGAAACAGACCGGCAGATTGGGCACCACCATGTGTTTCCATCCGCATACAACCACCAGTTTCCGAGCAGATAACTGTACCACAGTCTGCCTGGGGATTTGTGGAACTGAGGCGCAAGGCAATCAAATCACCAATAATATCGCCCACATCCGCAACGGGAACCCCTGCTAACTCCGCTTCTACTTGTCGCTGATCTTGAGAAATAAAATGGATGCGAGTGATATCATAATCACCGCTTTCCTTTTGATAAGAAACTGGTTGCCATTCCAATCGACTTGCCAACCAACCCAAAAACAGCAAAGCTTGGGCGGGATTGCCTTTTTCGTAATCAATCGTCACGCGGTCAATTTCTCTGAGGGCAGCGCGACGCTTAGGCGAATCGTAGGCTTCAGCTGTCAGTTCTTGCCATGATGCGAGACGACGCCAGTTCAAATCCGCTAAAGGTACACCAGCTTCTACCAACTCTTCTAGGCGGAGTAAATCGCTTTCTGGCTCGTTAAAGTTGCAAGAATCGACAATGACATTATTGCAGATTGCTGCTAGGCGCTTGAATAGACCGTTGTTAGGGTCTGGTGTCGCCTTCCACCAGAGAAACTTCGGCAAACCGCCAATCAACAATGCTGGAATCATACCACCGATACGTTCTAAGGCAGCAGCAGTTCCACTCAGAGTAATGTATTCGCAGCAGATAAGTGTGCTTGACGATTGCTTTTGGATGGGGCAATAGGCAGAAACTTGAGCCTTAACCCCTTCATCTTCGCCAGTAATAGGAAATAGGGCAATGATCCGGCAGGGGTTGCGGAGAGCGATTTCATCGGCAATTCTGGGGCTACCGCTATTTAACCCAGCAATAGCATGTTCTCCTCCAGTCCCACCTCGCTGACCTTTAGCGAATTCTTCTCGTAATATAGTCAGAGTTTCTTGTGTTGCTGTTCCAGTTTCTGGCAGTTTATGTTTCTTTTGCACTTCCCGTAATGCTGCTGCCATTTGCGGCCCTAAAATCCCATCAATTGGGCCGTTGTAAAATCCTAAAGCAGCCAACAAATACTGAGTTTCTTCTGGTTCGTAAACTACTAAAGTAAACGTTGTTGCCCTAGTAGCACTGGGAAGTCCACCATCCTCGCCAGTAATACCATAGCTTTGCCAAATTTGATTCAGTTCTGCATCTATTTCGTTAAGCGAAATATCTTTCGGTGCCTGGAGGGAAAAAATTGTAGAAGTTTGGAGAGCCATAGGAAGTTTTGGATTTGAGATTTTGGATTTTGTCATTTGTCATTTGTCATTCATCATTTGTTTTTACTAGTGACTAATGACTCATGACTAATGACTAATATTTAGAGTCTGCGCCAGCGACGGCCATCCTGGTTAATTAAGAGTTCTGCTTGTTCTGGCTCCCAAGTGCCGGCTTCGTACTGGGGAATAGTATTAGGATCGGCGGGTGCATCCCAAACGGAAAGGGCTGGTGTTACTACCTGCCAAGCTGCTTCTACTTCATCGGCGCGTGTGAACAATGTTTGATCGCCCATCATACAATCAAGGAATAAGCGATCGTAGGCATCGGATGTTGCTTGGATGCCAAAGGAACCATAACTAAAGTCCATATCAACGGAACGGGTGCGGAATTCTGCCCCCGGCATTTTGACATCAAAACGCAGGGAAATACCTTCATTTGGCTGAATCCGCATCGTCAAAATATTGGCGTTTGTCTGTTGGGCGGCAGATTGGAACATCCGAGATGGAACTTCGCGGAAGTGAATTGCAATCTCACTCACTTTTTTCGGCATCCGCTTTCCAGTCCGCAAGTAGAAAGGAACACCTTTCCAGCGCCAGTTATCCACCAAAAACTTCATTGCTACATAAGTGGGTGTGGTGGAGTTGGGGTCAACGCCTGGTTCTGTGCGATATCCTGGCACTGCTTGACCTTTCATCCAGCCAGCACTGTATTGCCCACGTACTGCTGACCGCGACAGATTGTGAACATCAGCTAAACGAGTAGCTTGGAGTACCTTCACTTTTTCTGTGCGGATGCTGTCGGCATCCATTGCGTTGGGTGCTTCCATCGCCGTTAAGCAGTAAAGTTGCATGAGGTGATTTTGCAACATATCCCGCAGTGCGCCGGCGCTTTCATAGTAACCAGCCCGGTCTTCTACGCCCACGGTTTCTGCTACGGTAATTTGCACGTGGTCAACGAATTGACGATTCCACAAGGGTTCAAAAATCGCATTGGCAAAGCGAAACACCAGCAAATTCTGGACTGTTTCTTTACCCAAATAGTGGTCAATACGGTAAACTTGGTGTTCTTTGCAATATTTCTGTACCACTTGGTTAAGACTTTGAGCAGAAGCCAAGTCCCGACCAAAGGGTTTCTCAATTACTAGACGATGTTTGTAGGGATCTTCTAGCATCCCGCCGCTTCCTAGCTGCTTAATTGCTTCGGGAAAGAATGAAGGGGCAACGGATAGGTAGAACATGCGATTACCTCGCGTGCCCCGTTTTTCGTCTAATTCACTCAGTAAGGTTTTTAGTTTCTGGTAGCTTGCAGGGTTGTCTATATCTCCAGGACTGTAGAACAGACCTTGAGAGAAGTCTTGCCAGAGTTCCCCTAAATCGACATCAGGATGTGCCTCTTCCATGCCCTTCTGCATTTGTTCGCGGAAGTATTCATGGCTCCATTCTCGACGTGCTACGCCAACAATAGTAGTTTCTGGCGGAATGCGCCGTTCTCGCCGCAATTTGTAAAGTGCTGGCACTAGTTTGCGCCAGGTGAGATCACCAGAAGCGCCAAAGATAACTATAATCTGGGGTTCAGGCATCCCTTGTTGTTGCAGACCAACGCGCAAGGGATTTTCTAGCAGACTAACCATAGGAATTTTGGATTTTGGATTAGAGGTTTTGAGATTGGGGACTGGGTATTAGGGACTGGGTATTGGGTATTGGGTATTGGGGGTTTAGTATTAAGAAAATTGTTTACCAGTCCCCAGTCCCCAGTCCCCAGTCCCTAGTCCCTAGTCCCTAGTCCCTACACTGGTGACAATACCTTGATCTTGTCTTCTAAAGAGTTCATCAAGGACTGGAAGGGCTGGATGAACTTGTCAATACCTTCAACTAACAGTTCATCCATTACGGTATCGAGATCGATGTTGATGTCGGGATCTTTGAGGTTTTCGATCAGCGTGTAAGCATTATTTACGTCTGTTTCTAAGCGATCGCTCACGTTACAATGATCGGCACAAGCTTTAATGGTCGCTGGTGGTACGGTGTTAACGGTATCTTGACCAACCAACTCTTCGATATACATCACGTCGTTGTAGTTGGGGTCTTTGGTGCTGGTACTAGCCCAAAGTAACCGTTGAACTGTGGCCCCTTTTGCTGCCAACTCTTGCCAACGCTCGCTTCTAATGATTTTCTTGTATTCTTGGTAAGCTAGCTTGGCGTTTGCGATCGCTACTTTTCCTTTCACAGCTTTTAGCTTTGCTTCCACGGCAATATCATCAACGCCTTTTTTCAACTTAGCATCTATTTTGGCATCAATGTTGCTATCGATCCGGCTGAGGAAGAAGCTAGCGACTGAAGCAATTCTACTGATGTCTTTACCTTCAGCCAGCCGTTTTTCTAAGCCCCGAATATATGCCCAAGCTGTGTTTACGTAGCTTTCTACAGAAAATAGCAACGTAATATTAACATTCATTCCCTCGGCTATTACTTGCTCTACTGCTGGCAAACCAGGTTCTGTACCGGGAATTTTAATCATCAGATTTTCCCGACCAATTTCTTGGAAATAGCGCCGAGCTTCGCTTATTGTTGCTTCCGTATCATGGGCGATGGTTGGCGGTACTTCGATACTCACATAACCATCTAGTCTATTCGAGGCTTCATAAACAGGGCGTAAAATATCACAAGCGTTACGGATATCTGCAAAAACTAGGGATTCGTAAATTTTGTCTATCGGTAAGCCAGCGCGAATTCCGGCTTCTATATCAGCATCATAAATGGCATTGCCTGCGATCGCTTTTTCAAAGATAGCTGGGTTGGAAGTAATCCCAGATATACCTTGATTTTCAACCAGGTCTTTGAGTTCACCTGATTGAATAATGTCACGGGTCAAATTATCCATCCAGATACTTTGACCGTATTGCTTAATTTCTAGTAGATGATTGGTAGACATAGCTAGTTTATTTCACTCCTGTATAGTGATGTTTCTAAGTGAAGTTGGTAAAACGCATTGATACTTACTTTTGAATTGTGGCGTTGCCAATCACTTATCGCATCGGCCAGCTGAGATAATCCTTAATTGATCTTCAAAAAGCGCTATTTTGCATCCCCAATCCTAAATCACCATGATTAACGTTTAATTAATGGCAGATGAGAGTACAGCACGGCGGAAATAAACACCCTTATAAAATGTCTGAAACCCTTACGTAACAGTAATTACGAATTACGAATTGTCTTCTAGTGTCCGTTTTGAATAAAAGACTCTACCTTTGCGACATCTTCTTTGCTGCCAATAATTAGAGGTGTGCGCTGATGCAGTTTTTTTGGCACTACATCCAAGATGTTTACCAATCCTGTCGTAGCACGGCCGCCTGCTTGCTCAATCAAAAAGGCGAGAGGAGCGGTTTCATAAAGCAAGCGCAATTTCCCTTCTGGGTTTTGAATTGTGCCTGGGTAGAGGAACACGCCGCCTTGAACCAAAATTCTGTGGATGTCGCTCACCATTGCGCCGCTATAACGAGCGCTGTAGCCTTCTGTGCGATGAACGTACCGGATATATTCTCGAATCGATTCTTCCCACTGCCAGAAGTTACCCTCATTCACGCTATAAACGGAACCGTGGTTAGGAATCCGAATATTCTCTTCTGTGAGAATAAATTCTCCTAAGCTGGGATCGAGAACAAAGGAATGAACGCCTTTACCTATAGTATAAACCAGCATCGTGCAGGGTCCATACAGGATGTATCCGGCAGCAAGTTGCTTCCGTCCGTTGGCGAGGAGGTCAGTTGCCTTACCATCGCTATCAGTTCCTTCTTGTTGGCGAATGGCGAAAATAGAACCCAAGCTGAGATTATTATCTGTGTTGGATGAGCCATCAATTGGGTCATACAACAGGGTATAGCGACCAATGGGGCAATTTTCGGGGATATAGTAGGGATTTTCCATTTCCTCAGAAGCGAGGCGACAGACTAAGCCGCTTTGCTTAAACACTGAGATAAATACATCATTGGCGTAGACATCCATCTTTTTGACGGATTCTCCTTGGACATTAACTTCCCCGGTAAAACCGAGAACGCCTTCCATTAAACCAGCGCGACTCATGCGGCGAGCAACCAGTTTACCTGCTAAAGCGATGCGATTCATCAGCGCACTTAAATCTTGTGCATCTGGCGAAAAACTCTGAAGTTGCTGGAGGACGTGACGGGATAAGGTTGTACAATCACGATCTAAAGCTCTATCTGTAATTTCATTGATAGATGATTCTAAGGATTCTGGCGTTTTAGCCATTTTTATGTTCTCCGCAGCCACTAGCTGTTAATTGGGTTTTAGTCGTGTGTGGCAACTTATGGTTGCTGCTTCTATCTTAGAAAGGTAATTTGAGAACTTAGATGCGACTTTAGATAAACTAAAGAAATGAGTTTTCAGTGACTCCTGTACTCAAAGCTTAGATACGTAGTAAGTAGTCTAAAATACGACCAAATTTTCTCAGTAGCTTTGTTGATGATTTGGGCTAGCGATGCCTAAGCTTATCATTCTAAAAAGTTCCGATTTTAATTGGAGTCGCAACTAAAGAGAGATTTTGATGCGCTGTTCAACTCTTTTTACCCACTAAACCAGAATCAAAGTGGATAAAGTTCTAACTCCTCAATCAAATTCGATCCTTTATTCATTACTTTGCCCCTAGTGACGCTTTCTGTAAGACTACTTCTTATTAGAGGAAATTCTAAAATAGAGGTTTAGTTTTCGCTATTAGCAGCGCATGGGTGTAACGCAACTAGGATTTCGTGGAGCGGAATTAATTATGACTGCTTTAACTTTACAATTACCTCCTAATCTCAAATTTACGGATGAGGAATTTGAACAGATTGTTGCTGCGAATAAAGAGTTGCGTTTGGAATTAACTGCTGAAGGAGAATTGGTAATCATGTCACCCACTGGAGGAGAAACAGGAAACCGTAATTTTGATTTGTTAGGTCAACTATGGTTTTGGAACAGTCAAAATAATTTAGGAAAGGCTTTTGATTCTTCTACTGGTTTTAAACTTTCCAATGGCGCAACTCGTTCTCCTGATGCTTCTTGGATAAAGATGGAACGCTGGGATGCTCTCACACCACAACAAAGAAAAAAATATCTCCCCTTGTGCCCAGACTTTGCAATAGAATTGGTTTCTGAAACTGATGATGTCGAGGACACTCAAGCCAAGATGGAGGAATACTTAGCAAATGGTTTACAACTTGGTTGGTTAATTAATCCCAAAGATAAACAAGTAATCATTTATCGCCCTCATCAAGCACCAGAAGCTTTACAATGTCCTACAAGTTTATCTGGCGAAGATGTTTTCCCTGGTTTTATTTTAAATTTACAGCCAATTTTTGTGTAGATGAATCGTTATTTTGATTGTTAATGCAAGTCCTAGAAATAAAATCCCCTCTCCCACACTTACCTGATAGGAGAGAGCTGTAGGTTGAGAGGGGATAACTAAGAGTAATTACTAGTTCTCTGAAGTTTCCTGAGAGAACTTTTTATGGATGGTTTTGGTGGATTCTCCATCAGCCGCTACTGTTATGAGATAGTCCATTAAACCATCTGAAAAGGGAAGACGCAGGTGGAAAGTACCATCGGGTTTGATTTTGATGGGATGTCCAGCAATGTTTACGCTTGTATTTGGTTGGGTTGCTCCGTGAATAATTAACTCAGCATCTGCTACAAACCAAAAATCTTCGTGGGAACGACTGAAAACGCGAACATTAGGTGAACGGGCGATGAGTAACCAACAATCGCCATCAGCTATATAACCAATTTCAACCATATAATCGCGATCGCTCACGGGAATGGCCACAAAGCGATCGCGGGCTACTTCTTCACATTCATACTGCTGTACAAGCTGGGGACTTTGATAACTCAAGTCAATCCCAGTTACATCGTAAAGCCGCACTACCAATTGAGAACCGCCCTGTTGTTGCAGCGCTTTGTTCTGAGTCTGGGAAATGTGCCAAGAGACATAAGCCCATTTAGGAGTGCGGGGTGTGAGCAGTATGTTGCTTTCTTCTTCATTGTTCTTTTCTTCTACGTTTACCAAGTTAATAGCTGTTTCGCTTGGTAACGCTCCATTTTCAACGGTGGAATCTGTAGGAACAGGACTGAAAACACGAGCGATCGCAGAACGGGCAATAAATAACCAGCGATGGCCATCAGCGACATAGCCAATTTCAGCTATGTAATCGCGATCGCTGATGGGAATTTCCACAAAGCGATCTTTTGCAGTCTCTTCACATTCATATTGCTGGACAAACTGAGGATGTTGATAACTCAAGTCAATCCCAGTTGCATCATATAACCGCACTACCAATTTAGAGCCGCCCTGTTCACGTAGTGCTGCTTTTTTGGTTTCGGATATCTCCCAAGAGACATCAGCCCATTGGTAAGTGCGAGGTGTGAGGACAAGACTGCTCTCTTCTTCAACATCTACCAAGTGAATATCTGTTTCATCCGCAATCGCCACATCATCAACGATGGGATCTGGATGCACAGAACTGGAGAAATGAACAACTGCTGAACGGGCAATGAATAACCAGCGTTCGCCATCAGCGAGATAACCAATTTCAGCTATATAATCG
This sequence comes from Nostoc sp. LEGE 12447, assembly GCF_015206985.1. Lineage (NCBI taxonomy): Bacteria > Bacillati > Cyanobacteriota > Cyanophyceae > Nostocales > Nostocaceae > Nostoc > Nostoc sp. LEGE 12447. The sequence continues at coordinate 260,245 of NZ_JADEXT010000003.1, forward strand.
CGATCGCTGGCGGGAACATCCGCCAGTCCGTCGTTTACTGTCTCTTCAGATTCATACTGCTTGACAAGCTGAGGAATTTGATAGCTCAAGTCAATCCCAGTCACATCATAAATTCGCACTATAAATTGAGAGCCGCCCTGTTGACGTAGTGCTGCTTTCTTGGTTTCGGAAACTTTCCAAGAGACATGAGCCGATGTAGAAGTATGTGGTGTAAGCACAATACTGCTCTCTTCTTCAACATCTCCGAAGTGAATATCTGTTTGATCCGCAATCGCCACATCATCAATGATCGGATCTGGATGCACAGGACTGAAGAAACGAACAACTGCTGAACGAGCAATGAATAACCAACGTTCACCATCAGCAAGATAACCAATTTCAGCTATATAATCGCGATCGCTGGCGGGAATCTCTACTAAGCGATCGTGTGCTGTCTCCTCAGATTCATACTGCTGGACAAGCTGGGGACTTTGATAACTCAAGTCAATGCCAGTTGTATCATAGAGCCGCACTACCAATTGCGAACCGCCTTGTTGACGCAGTGCTGCTTTCTTGGTTTCAGAAATTTCCCAAGAGACATTAGCTGATGTAGAAGTATGCGGTGTGAGCAAAATACTGCTCTCATCTTCTGCATCTCCCAAGTGGATATCTGTTTCGGCTGCGATTGGCACATTGTCAATCGTAGTATCAGTTTCTCCTGGGGTATCCGATCCCAGATTAATCGCCCAGGCTCCAATCCCTGCGCCTGCTGCTAAAGCCGCAACGTCTGCAAAATCTATGGAGTCATTCTCAGCAGCACCCTCGCTAACAGTTGTCTCTGTTTGAGTTTCGTCTACCACCTCAATCGGAGGTTCGGCTGCATCTGCTACCACATTGAATACATCTACATCTGGCAATTCTGGCAAATTGAGCAGTGGAGATGGTGGTAACGGTGAAGGTTCCACTTCGTCAGAGTCTGGTAAGGGGAATTCATCTGTATCTTCAGTTGAGGTGATACTCTGTAACCAGTTCAATTCTGCTTGAAGTTCCTCATCTATCTCATCTTCAGAAATTTCTGTGTCCCAATATTCCAAACCAGATGTTACTTCTGGCACATCTGGTAATTCTGGCAGTGGGGCTGTTACCTCAGATGAAGGCAGTTCTACATCAGAAGATATTTCTTCGGGAAGATTGCCCAAGTGAGGATATGGAGTATTTACTACAGCTGCTGGGGCTTCTATATCCCATGCAACCTCATCAGAATCGGGTGTATTTGTCTCAGTATAATTATTTAGCTCGACCGTCTCATCAATGGCGTTTGTTTCTGTTTCTTTGTTGTTAAAGGCAGACCAGGTAGCTGCTCCAATGCCTGTTGCTAAAGCCGCACCACCAGTTAAAGCTGCGGCTCCCGCTCCATTAGTTAGAGTAGAAGTTGTGCCTTCATAGAGGTTAGAATTTCCATTACTTGCCTCGTGAGTACCATTCTCAGCCAATTCAGATTGTGTTTGAGCATAGATATTGAAAGGAGTGCGATCGGGGGTTTCTTGCTCTTGGAATTGTGAAACTGGCTGTTCTTCAAGCATCGCTCCGTTAATGGAGGCAGCTGTGCTGGCATTAAGTACTGCTGTTTCTCCATCTTCTGGATCGGGTGGATGAGGATTTGATTCTGGTAAGTTGTCTGTTTTATCATCGGATGATGGGTTTTTTCCGAGAGTCCACCAGGCCAACGCTGCAATTACACTAACAAAAAACAAAGGTAGCAGTACCCAAAACGGTACTTCTTTGTTGACAATTGGGCTTTTTTGTGCAGTAGTGGCAGGAGCGACAAAAGGCTGTTCGGCAAATGCAGAAGCAGTAGCATTAGGGGAAGCTGTCGCAGCAGGTGTCGTTTGGACAGTGGGAGAAGGCGTGACAATAGGTTGTGATACGTTGGTTGCGATCGCAGTTGCTTCAGCTGTTCTTGCTTGTTCTATAGCCTGCTGTCCTGCGGGTGCAAGGGTAAAGCCAAGAAAATCTACTACGCTTAAGCTGGGATTTTTTTTGTAAACGTAAACTAAAGGTTGCGAGAAGGGATATTTTGCATCATCTGGTAAGGCTTGATGTAATTGCAGAACTCGCACATTTTGCAGCTTCGACACCTGATTAGCTAACACATAGCTGATGCCATCTTTACCCAGTTGTTTGATGATTTCTGCGGTATTATCCTCACTTAGTTGGGTAGCACTAGACCCTGTAGCAAATTCAGCAGTCTTGAAGGCTGGATAAGTGCGAAAAGTATTGCGAGTCTCACTTGTGTTCGGGTGGTCGATTAACCGAATTTTCCCTGCAGGCGCTCCTAATTGTGACCAATTTGTAATTTGTCCCCGGAAAATCCGAGCAAATTGCCTACTAGTCAAGCTTCCTTTGAAAGGATTATCTGCGCTGACCACGATCGCAATCTTCTCACGGCGCAAGCGGACTTGCTCTAGTCCTTGAGCTTTTTCTGCTGGTGTCAACCCCCGTCCCATTGCTACGATGTCGATTTTGCCATCTAGCAAATCTTTCAGTGCTGTATCAGTGCCATTAGCGGCAACTTCAACCTTAGTACCCGAAAACTGTTTTTCAAAATTCTCTTTCAGACTTTGGTTGATTGCACCCAAACTATTTGAACCATCAATCCGAATTGTCGTTCCATTCTGCACTGTTTGCGGCAGTGTAAAAGAAGGAGACTCAGGTTTAGATTGCGCCAGTATAGGTTCTGATACCAGCAAACCTGCTGCCATAGGAGTTGTAGCTAAAGCAACCCATAGTATCAGCCTGATTATCGAAGTATCTTTTTTTTCTTGTTGCCACATAAGCCCCTTAATTAAAGTAAAAAATAGAAAGCCTACCAGTCTTAACCCACAATCTTGTTAAAGTTTATGGAGGAGACGCGCTAATTATACATCTGAGTTCTCTTTACTTCTAAGTTCCTTCAGCGCACTTATATTGATTTATACTTGGAATGAGATTATATAGCATGATAATTTATACTCTCATTGCCAGAGTCTGTTTACTATAAAATGTTCTAATTTATATTGCAACTTATACCAAGTTGGTAGCTTATGGCCACAATTATGAATTATTGAATTACTAAAACTGGTAAAGTGTAGCAAATTCAATATTATTTAACAATATTATTTTCAGTCATGCTGAGTACTGAGTATCTTAATTGAGTACTTATTGTTCAGCACTCAGAGGAATCTACTATATTTTTGAGATAACAATGACAATCTGGCTTATCAATCAGCGACTCCACCAAAGCATTTAGGGCAGTAGCAGCTAAAGCGCCACCTCCCAAAGTTCCTGCAACTGTAATAAAAGGTATCCCTTGTTGCATCAGTTGTCGCTTGGCTGCCGGAGCATGACTAAAACCAATGGGCATTCCAATTACTAATGCTGGCTGAATTTTTTGATTGCTAATCGCGTCACAAACTTCTACAAGGACTGAAGGAGCATAACCAACTACCAGCACGCAACCTTGATTTACTTGCAGCAATTTTGATCGCCATTCTCGATGTTGCCAAAAAGCTGCTTCTGCTTCTGTGGCGGTGGTAATGTGGGGATTATCAATTAAGGTTTCAGTGCAGCATCCCAAGTGAAGTAATCGGGTTTGATCTAAAGCAGCCGCAACCGTTTGGGTATCAACAACGATTTGACAGCTTGAAGATAAGGCTTCTCGGCTAGCTGCGATCGCATCTCGGCTTAATTTCACAAAGGATACTAAACTCACATCGCCACAAGCCAAAACCAACTGAGAAATTAAGTGTTGTTCAATTTCCGAACGGTGAGATAAATCTGGTAATAAGCGTTGTAGCGATTCGGAAAAAGCTTCTGAATGGGTATGAATTTCGGCATCCAAGCCACTCCAAAGATTTTCCAATCCCCCCAATCCGGCTTGAGTTTCGACATCAAGTAACTTGAGTTGTGCCAAAACTTCCGCCTGGATAATTTGACAATGGCGATCGCGCCCCAATAATCCTTCTAATGCTGATGCAGTTTGCCGCAGTTGAGAAATTTGTTGCATCACCGCCCGATATTGCTGCTGGAGTTGCGCCATCAGGTTAACAGTTGTGTCGGCTTCTGGTTCCACCTCTAAAATATTGCGGATATGGTTTAGCTGAAACCCTTGCTGCTTCAGTGCAACAATCCGTTGTAAGCGGAGAACATCTTTTTTGGTGTAGAGACGGTAATTGCTGTGCGATCGTACTGGTTGCGGTAACAGTCCCAATTGATGGTAATGTCGCACCATCCGCGGAGTTAACCCGCCGCCGACTGCATCAGTGAGTTCTTTAATAGTTAAGCAACCAGCATTCATGATTTACTCCAACAACGACAAAATTCTTTGTAGTTCTTCACAAGCCGCCTGAAGAGATGGCGGCGCATTTTCATCTAAACTCCCTTGAGAACACTGGTTTGCTAATTGTTCAACACCGGGTTTACAAATTGCCTCATTTTTAGGGAATTTTGGATATTTGGATTTTTCTGCTTCTTCTTCTACAACTTCTCCTGTTCGTAAATAATGTATCCAAGTTTCGATATTTCTTTTTGGCACAAAGATTGCTATTTTCTCATCAGGCTTCCGAAGTTCCTGTGAATTTTCTATCAGTGCATTATCTAATTCTTTCAGTGTTGCCCTTACTGTTTCAGTATCTGCATCAATCAATACTACTAGCATTTCTGAACGATAGTTTTTTCGCCGATATTCTTTAACCCCTGCTGCATAATGCTTTCTAACAAACTGCTCTCCTGCACCTTTACCTGTTGGGGAAGTCCTAATTGTGACGTTTTTTGGATTTATATTAAAGCCTCGTTTTTTCAAAAAATGGTATGCAAAAACTTGCTGTTGTAGATCCTCACACAAAATTACTATCTGTACTCTATTCTGGGTCATAGAGCCAGCCTCGTGCAATCAGTTCTGAAATTGGTAATCCTGAATTTTCAGCCTCTTGATTACTAATTGGTTTTACTCGTACAGGTGCATTACTTTGACGCTCAAACCAATAACCTATAGGTGAAGCTAAAAGATAATTTATTAGTACAGGATGATGAGAGATTAACAAAGCTTGTATTTTTCCGTCAATACAAAAATCATAAAGTTGAATTAGCCAAGGTTGAATTTCTGGCAGAGCTAAAAAACTTTCTGGCTCATCAATGCAAAGTGTATAATCTTCAGATTCAGTGCAATAGAGAATGGTGTATAGAGCAATTATCACTTTTTGACCATCGGATAATTCACTAAAACGATAATCAATAATTTTTTTCCTATCTTCATCTGTCGAAAATCGTAATTTTAGAATTCGATACTTTTCACCAAATTTTTCAAATTTAAAACTTATAAAACCATCTAATATATTTTTTAAAACGTCTATCAGATCAGCAATTTTACCCTGATCTTGGGAAATGTAGCGATACCAAGAAACAAAGTTCTCCATTCTATAAGTCAATTGTATTTCTTCATGTTCACTACCATCAACCATCAAACTAGGAATGATTTGGACAATAATAAATCGCTCAATGCGATTTCGGAACCAATTAAGCTTTGAATTTCCTGCAAAAAAAGATAGGATAGAAAATTGCGATTCATTAATAGGTGATCTGATTATTTTTTCATCTTCTTGGGATAGTTGAAATTGATTTTTCTCTACTTTCAATAAAAGTTGATTATTAAACCATAATCGTTCATATTCAATATGGCTTTTTTATTGATTATGTTTAATAGCAAATTCATATTTATAACGACCATTATTGCCAGTAATTTCTAGTTCAAAACGCTGAATTTGTAAAGTCTGCCAGCGAGTACAGTCATCAGATTTAAAAATCTCTTCTACTTTTTCGCCACCACTTATAAAAATTTGAATTTTCCGTAAAACTTCAAATACAGTTGATTTACCTGCTCCGTTACCACCAAGAAACAGGTTAATCGATTCAAAATTCATCTCAAAATTTACCAAGCCGCGAAAGTTATCAATATAAATTCGCTTTAGCATATATTTTTTCCTATTAGTGCAATTTTAAAGGTAACAGTTAAATCGTCCCATTTGCCTACATTCCGCTTTTGAAAAACATTCCCAGAACACAGATAAAAATTTAACTCTGCGTACCTTTGCGCTTCCCAGCCTGCGGCAAGCCGCAAAAGCGTCTACAGCGCCCCTCTGCGTTTCAAAATCATTATAAACCTTGACATTAACATTAATGTCAAGGTTTAGCCTGAGAGAGTCCCTATTAATTCACCTCTCATGCTCTACCCCCAACGTTTTACCCAATTCACCAGAGAACACACAGATACCGTAGCAGCCCTTTTATGTGGCTTGCTACTATTCTTTGGATGGTTCGCCCTGCATCTCGGTTGGTTGGGATTGGCATTTCTGCTGCTACCTGCTGCTTACGTAATTGGTGGTTATGAAAGTGCGCGGGAAGGATTAACTACCCTTTTCAAAGAAAAGGAACTTGATGTAGATTTGCTGATGATTGTGGCGGCGATTGGTGCTGCTAGTCTCGGCTTATGGCGAAGAGAATATCATCTAATTATTGATGGGGCAATTTTGATACTCATCTTCGCCATCAGTGGCGCACTAGAAGGCTATGCAATGGCGCGAACTGAGCGCAGTATCCGCAGTTTGATGAGCCTGACACCAGATACAGCAAGAGTTTTACTTCAGGGAAGAGAAGAAGAAATTCCTATTAGTCAGTTAAAAGTGGGTGATGAGATTGTCGTCAAACCTGGAGAGCTAATTCCTACTGATGGGATAATTTTATCTGGTTACAGTACTCTCAATCAAGCTGCAATTACAGGCGAGTCTTTACCTGTAGAGAAGACAGTGGGCGCAGAAGTATTTGCCGGCACACTCAACGGCTATGGTGCATTGCAGATTAAGGTACACAAACCAGCCCAAAGCAGTTTGATTCAGCGTGTGATTCGCTTGGTAGAACAGGCGCAGACAGAAGCACCACCTTCGCAAGAGTTTATCGATCGCTTCGAGAAGGGATATGCCAAAGTTATTGTAGTAGCCGGAGTATTACTGGCAACTTTACCGCCGTTTCTTTGGGGTTGGGACTGGGAAACAACAATTTATCGGGCGCTTACCTTCTTAGTGGTGGCTTCTCCCTGTGCGCTGATGGCTGCAATTATGCCCACGCTGCTTTCAGGAATCGCCAATGGTGCAAGACAAGGGATTTTGTTTAAGAATGGGGCGCAGTTAGAGAAAATTGGCAAAGTCCGTGCGATCGCATTTGATAAAACTGGTACTCTGACAACAGGACAGGTGCAGGTATTCCAAGTAATTGCAGCTAGTGAATACAGTCAAGAAAATGTATTAAAAGCCGCAGCTAGCGTGGAATCCTATTCAGAACATCCCATCGGTAAAGCAATTGTGCAAGCGGCTGGTGAAACAGTTCGAGTCTTCTCTGCGAGACGCTCCGCGAAGGCGGTTCCCGTCGAGTCGAAACCGTTGAACCCGAAGGGTGATTTGGATTTGGTTGGTGCAATCCAAGTGCAAGCTATACCTGGACAGGGAATTGTGGGAATTGCTCAAGAACAACAAATAATTGTAGGCAATGCTGTTTTTGTACAGCAGTATGTGACAAATTTACCTGAAGAATTGCAAGAAATGGCTCAATCTTTAGAGCAAGAAGGTAAAACTGTCGTTTGGGTAGCACAAGTAGGCAGGGGAGCAGGGGAGCAGGGGAGCAGGGGGGCAGAGGTGATGGGTGTAATTGCGATCGCAGATGAAGTAAGATCGCAAGCAGCAGCAACCATTTCTCGCTTGAAGCAACTGGGAATTGAGCAAATTGTCATGCTAACTGGAGATAATGAAAAAACTGCTCAAAGTGTCGCCAAAGCAGTAGCAATTGATCGGGTATATGCTCAACTTCTACCAGAAGATAAGCTTGATGTTATCCGCCTTTTACAGCAACAATATCAAACAGTGGCAATGGTGGGCGATGGAATTAATGATGCACCAGCTTTAGCCCAAGCATCTGTAGGTATAGCGATGGGAATATCTGGTAGTGATGTGGCATTGGAAACCGCAGATATAGTACTGATGGCAGACAAGTTAGAAAAAATTGCGGTGGCGATACATTTGGGGAGGCGATCGCAATCCATAGTCAAACAGAATATATTCGTAGCATTGGGTTTTATTGTGTTGCTCTTGATGGGCAACTTTTTAGGAAGTATTAACCTACCCATCGGCGTGATTGGGCATGAAGGCTCTACAGTATTAGTTACCCTGAGTGGTCTAAGATTGCTGAAATAAAGCACTCTTCTCTAACTGTCTAATCCGCTCCATTTGCAGAATGTTCCACTCATCTTCAGAAAAGGGTGTGCTAAACCAGGCATCTAATATTTCTTTTGCGATCGCTTCTGTAGTGGCACGTAAACTGAATACTAGGACATTCGCATGATTCCAAATACGTGCCCCACGTGCAGTTTCAGCATCATGGCATAATGCCGCACGTATCCCTAAAACTTTGTTGGCGGCAATAGATGCACCAGTACCAGTCCAACAAAAGACAATCCCCTCATCTGCTTTTTGGGTTGCTACTGCCAAAGCAACTTTACTACAACTGAGGGGCCAATCAACTTCTAAATCATTCTCAGCTAAGGAACCGAAGGGTATAACTTCATGCCCACGCTGCTTAAGTTCTTCAAGTACCCTATCAGTAAGGTTGGTGCGTTCATCACTGCCAATAGCGATTTTCATGCATTCCCCCTTAAAATTAGTCTTCCCCATCTCCTCATACTACGATGTTTATAGGAGACAGGGAACAGGGAAAAATTAATTACAAATTAGGAATTACGAATTAATTCTCACCTTTTGTTAAATATGCAGCACTTTTACCATCCAATGAAACTGCATCTGTTTGCAGTTCTTGATGCCGATTTGGTTTGATAAAGCGCTCTGTTGTTGTCTTAATCACGATATACAAAATCGGTACTACAAACAAACTCAAGAAAGTCGCAATTAACATTCCACCAAAAACTGCTGTTCCCAAAGATTGGCGACTACCTGCACCAGCACCTGTGGAATTAGCCAATGGGAAAATTCCTAAAAGAGTAGCAAAGGCAGTCATCAAAATTGGGCGTAACCGTTCTTGTGAAGCTTCAATTACTGCTTTAGTAATCGAAAGTCCTTGCTCTCGCAATTGGTTAGCAAACTCCACAATCAAAATAGCGTTCTTACTAGCCAAACCAATCAACATTACTAGACCAATTTGACAGTAAACATCATTAGAAAAACCCCGTAACGATTGAGCTACAAGCGCTCCAAAAATAGCTAAGGGAACTGATAACAGAATGATAAAGGGGTCAACGTAGTTCTCATATTGAGCAGCTAGCACCAAAAATACAAATACCAATCCTAATCCAAAGATTATGGGTGCTAAACCACCAGAATCTATTTCTTCTAATGCAGTCCCTGACCATTCATAGCCATAACCTGCTGGTAAAACTTCTTTAGCAACTTGTTCCATTGCTTTAATTGCGTCTCCAGAACTAGAGCCAGGGGCGGCGGCACCATTAATTTCAATTGAGCGGAACAGATTGTAGTGATTGATAGTTTGCGCTCCCACCGTCGAAGTAACTGTGACTAAGTTACTTAAAGGAATCATTTGATTCTTTTGAGAACGAACGTATAGTTTACCAATATCTTTTGGATTGGAACGAAACTGCTGATCTGCCTGGAGATACACGCGATAATTGCGCTGCTGGAGATTAAAATCATTTACATATTGCGATCCCAAAGCAGTTTGTAAAGTACTGAAGACATCATCTATAGAAACTTGCAATGATTTGGCTTTATTGCGGTCTACTTCCACAAGCAATTGTGGTGTATCTGCGGCAAAGGTACTAAATACAGCTTGTAATCCAGGTGTTTGATTAGCTTTACCTAGCAACTTACCCATCGATTGCACCAAATTTTCTAAGCCACCGTTACCTCTGCGGTCTTGCAGTTGAAAGACGAAGCCGCCAAAGTTGCCTAAACCCTGAATTGCTGGGGGGTTCACAGGGAAAACTCTGGCTTCTGGGATTGCCATCAACTTCCCTTGCAAGCTGCCAATAATCGCCTGTACTGATTGATCGGGTTTTGAGCGCTCATCCCATGATTTTAAAGTGGTAAATATGATGCCACTATTGGCTGTGCTACCGCTAAAACCAAATCCTCCGATCGCAAAAGTCCCCACTACTTCAGGAATTTGCAGAATTTCTTTTTCTACCTGTGCAATCACATCGCTGGTATATTGCAACGAAACCCCTTGCGGCCCTTGGATAATTGTGATGAAGTAACCTTCGTCTTCATCGGGTAGAAAAGCTGTTGGTACTGTCATGTACAGCCAAGCAGTCATTCCCAAGGAGACGATAAACAACCCAATGACGATACCTTTAATGCGTGCGAGAAAGGTAAGCGATCGCTTATAACTATGCTGTACCCAGTCGAGAAAGCGATTTATCTGGCCAAAAATCCAACCCAGCCAGCCTGAAGGTCTTTGTCCTTGACGCAGCAACACTCCACACAAAGAAGGTATCAGAGTCAAAGCCAAAAAAGTCGAAATCGCAATGGAAAAGGCGATCGTCAGCGCAAATTGCCGATAAAGTGCGCCTGTGGTTCCCGGAAAGAACGCCACTGGTATAAATACTGCCATCAATACCAGTGAAGTTGCAATCACTGCTCCAAAAAGTTCCGCCATTGATTCACTAGCGGCTCGGCGAGGATTTATACCTTTATCCTGAATAAAACGGCTGATTTGCTCTACTACAATGATCGCATCATCTACCACCATCCCTGATGCTAAAGTCAGACCAAACAAAGTCAAACTATTAATTGAAAAGTTAAAAACTTTGACGAAGCCAAATATCCCAATGAAGGAAAGCGGAATAGTAATTGCGGGAATTAAGGTAGTTCGCCAGTCCTGCAAAAACACAAAAATTACAATTACAACCAGCACCACCGATTCAATCAGGCTCTTCAGCACTTCTGCCATCGACTCTTCGACAAACGATGTCGTGTCAAAAGCTACTTGATATTTCATTCCTGGGGGAAAACTTGGAGCTAATCGCGCAATTTCGGCTTTGACTCCCTTGGCTACATCCAAGGCATTACTACCAGGAACCTGATAAATCCCTAAACCGACAGCATCTTTACCACGAAATCGTAGAAATGAACTGTAGTTTTCTGCACCCAGTTCTGCTCTACCGACATCTTTGAGCTTGACTAATGTGCCATCATCTCCAGTTTTGAGGACAATTTCTTCAAATTCTGATGGTTCTGCTAATCGGCTAGCAGCACGCACATCAAGTTGATACCTTTGTCCTTCAGGAGCAGGTTCTTGTCCAATTCTCCCTGCACCAACTTGCAAGTTTTGTTCAGATAAAGCATTCGCTACATCCTTGGTCGTTAGTCCCCGATTAGCAAGGCGACTCGGATCTAGCCACAAGCGCATTGCATAGCGACGTTCACCAAAAATTTGAGCGTTGCTCACACCTTTGACTCTTTTTAAAGCATCTGCTAAGTAAAGGTCGGCATAGTTACTTAAGAATGTATTGTCATACTCTTTATTTTCAGCGAATAAACCAATCGCTAAGAGGATGTTACTAGATTCTTTCGATACTCGCACTCCTGTGCGTTGCACAGAGTCTGGTAGTTGTGGTTGGGCAACAGAAACACGATTTTGCACATCCACAGCTGCAATATCTTTATCACGCGATGAATCGAAGGTGGCTGTAATGGTACTAGTACCATCGTTACTGCTGCTGGAAGTGAGATATCTTAGTCCCTCAACCCCGTTGATTTGCCTTTCTAAGATATTTGTCACTCCGCTTTCTACGACTTCTGCACTAGCTCCGCTATAGTTGGAAGTTACAGTGATTTGGGTGGGACTAATTTCTGGGAATCTTGCGATCGGTAGTGAGGGAATACTGATTAATCCTGTTAAAAGGATGATGATCGCACAGACCGATGCAAAAATTGGCCGCTTAATAAAGAAGTCAACAAACATAGTTTAAAAAATTGGGCTTTGGGTATTTGGCATTCGGTATTGGGGAATGGGGAATGGGGAATGGGGAATGGGGCATTGATCAATAATTAATAGTTATTCTCCCCCTGCTCCCCCTGCTCCCTGCCCCCTTGCCCCCTCCCTATGGCTTCTGACTACCAACTTCTTGCGGTGCGGGAGTGATGGGAGCGCCATTAGTTAGGTTGAGAATACCGGAAACAACAATTTTGTCTCCAGCTTTTAGTCCTTCGATAACTTGATAATTATTCCCCTCAATAACTCCCAATTTCACAGGTTTTTGTTGAGCAACTAAAGATGGCGCTCCAGCTTTCTTTTCTGCTGGTGCTTCAGCTTTTTTTTCTGCTGACGCTTCAGCGTTCTTCTCTGTTGGCGCTTCAGCTACAAATACAAATGTCTCCCCACCCAGGCGAGATACTGCTGTAACTGGAATTAAAATTCCCGGACGTTGGTTCCAGATCACTTTGGTTTGCACTGACTGGCGATTTACCAGTTGATTTCTAGAATTACCAAAGTTAGCTTTCACCAAAATTGTCTGCGAATCTGAACTAGCATCTGGAGAAATGAAGCTTATTTTACCCCTTGCTGCGGGTTCGCCTTGAGCGTTCAGCATTTGTACTGGTAATCCCAAGCGCAGCTTTTTGGCTTCTTCTAGGGGAACGGAAATATTTAGTTCTAAAGAGTCGTTTCTAGTAAGTGTAGTGAGTTGATCTGCTTTTTCTACATAATCTCCCACCTTTGTGGGAATATCGCCAACAGTACCAGTAAAAGGTGCCAGAACTTTTGTGTATTGTAGTTGAACTTGGGCTGCTTGGACTTGGGCCACTGCTTGAGTTACTTGCGATCGCGCTTGGGCAATTTCTTCTGGGCGGGAACCATTTTCTAGTTGCCTTAAGTTTTGTTTCTGTTGTTCCAAGGCTCCAGATAGCTCATTAATACTAGATTTTCTGCTTTGGCGGAGTTGGTCTAGGCGTTTCCGGGCTACAACCAAGGCAGCTTCAGCACTTTGCTGTTCTTTGACATATCCTTCTAAGGTATCTTCAGAAACTGCGCCCTCTTTTCTCAATTGTGCGTATCGCTTGGCTCGTGACTGTGCTAGTTCTACATCCGATTTAGCTGACTGAATTTGAGCCTCAGCCTGAGCAATTTCTTGTGGTTGCGACCCCGATTGGGCATCTCGCAAGCGAGCTTGGGCTTGGGTTAACTGCGCTCTAGCTTGGGCAACTTCTTCTTGTCGCGTACCTGCTTTGAGTTCAGCAAGACGTGCTTGAGCTTGTGCTAGTCCAGCTTTTGCTTGTAATAATTGCGCTTGGACACTATCACTTTCTAGGCTAATAATAACTTGCCCCTGTTGAACACGGTTGCCCTCTTGGATGAAAATCTGGGTAACTCGTCCTTCAACCTGTGGCTTGATGATTACCGAACGTGGAGCCTCTAAGGAGCCAATAAACTCCGAACTTTCTTGCACAGTTTCAGGTTGCACAGTCGCTAGCTTGACTGGAATTGCCATCGGTTGACCAGCAGCTGGCCCACCTGCTGGTGGATTACTAGCACTACTAGTTTGCCACCAGCGCCAACCAAAACCAATGCCTCCAATTAAGAGGATAATTCCCAAAATTAGAGGCCAACGACGCTTTTGAGGTGGTTTAGGCGATCGCTCTGGCAGTGGTTGTGGCTCTTGACTAGAATCAGTAACAGCAGGCTGTTCTATTTCAACTGGAAGCGGAGAATCAGGGAACTCAGAATGGGACATCTTCGGTTTCTCGTCTTGTGGATTTAGACTTGGGCAATCTACTCTTGACTAAAAAAGCATTATCTGAATAGTTTTTTTAGCCCTTTGTTTTGATGTTGATAACTAACAAATATGTATTTGGGTATTTGGGCGATCGCTCACGATGTCTAGTACCTAAAACAAACAAATATGCTTCATCACATTATGGTGATTTTGTACATTACTTAACTCCCATCATTTTTTTAAAGTGTAATTTATAAAACTTTTTTGGTCAGTATAAAACCATCACTTTCCGTCATAGAGAAAACACGGTTTATGTTGTTCCAAGGGAATCAATACAATCTTCTGCCTCCTGCAATGGCAAACTGCGTGATACCGTGTACAAATAAATTTAAACAAGTTTCGATGTAGTATTCATACTTGTAATCTAGTGTGGTAGAGATATCGCTAAAAACGCAGAATACCGTGAAACAATATACCCGTGGAACTATCTACAGATGCTTTTAAATCTATATCTGAAGATACTGCACCCTTATCTTGACTTTTTTGCAAGTACATAACCACCTAGCTCTTCGCGCAGCGATTAACGATTTGTTTGCTTTGTATAAAATCAGACATAACGCTTGGGGATTCTTCCATAAGCGTTTGCAAGCGCTTGCTTGCATTATAACCACATAGGAAACTAGATTTGTATAAGTTTAAAGATGAGTTTATCCCTCTTGAGTCGTATTGAATACTGATCTTAGGGAAGAAAAATGTACGGTGCAATGTATGGAGCGATGCATTCTCTATGAGAGGCTTCTCTGCGACACGCTGTGCGTAGCTTGCTTCTGAGTAGGAGTACGCCAACGGCGGGCTACGCCTACGTTGATTAATTCAGCTCTATTCATCAAGGTTGCAAGTTTCATTGAGTTATCCTCACCAAGAACAAAGTGCAATCAATACAGTGTTCTCTAGAATCCTATTTTTGAGCAGTCTTATCTTCCTACACTTAGGTCATCCAATCGGATGATTTTTAACTCACCCATTCGGGTGATTTAATTTATCCTAATCAGGGTTCTGTATATGTGAGTGAGTCATGCTCAATGCCCTTCAAGCATCCACAACTGATTCCTTAGAATCCAATTTCGGCAAGATACCCACAGTTGATTTTCGGTTAGCAAGAATATGATAAAAGAGCCACTCATACCGATCGAGTGCTTGCTCCAAAGAATAGTTTTCTTCGGCAAACTGTCTTCCCGCGTTACCTAGCTTCGTACAGAGAGTAGGATTAGCATATAAATCATGCACCGCAGCGGCCATTGCATCAGGCGATTCTGGCTCAACAATTATCCCACCACCACTGAGTTTGATCGCTCTAGCAGCAGTTCCAGTTGCAGGAACTGAACCCACAATTGGGCGACCACTTGCTAAGAGTAGTGGTATTTTTGAAGGCATATTGAACGAAATTACGTTGTGCTTTTGCACAATCAGCCCGACATCAGCTGCTGCTAGCATTTCAGGTAATTTTTCTCTCGGCTGCAATGGTAGCAGCAAAACATTATCTGCTCCATGTAATAGACAATATTCTTGCAACCTTTGCAATGCTGTTGATTCGCCGACAATGACAAAGATAATTTCTCTAATATGACGTAAGCAAACTGCTGCTTCTATTACTGTTTCTAAACCTTGAGTTAGAGCTATGTTGCCCGAATAAAGAACTATAAATCTCCCATCCAGTTGATGGCTAGATATCCAAGAGTTGTTCTTTTTCGGTAAAGGGTGGATGAAATTTACATTCACCCAATTAGGAATACAAACGATTTTATTAACAGGTACTCCCTTATTCACTAAATTCTCACGAAATCCATCGGCGATAACACTAATAGTGTGTGCAGTCCGATAGGCAAATTTCTCTAAAGCTGCAAGAGTTCGAATCATCCACTTGTTTTTCAAAAGCCCGATACGCACAGCAGCTTCTGGTAAAATATCTTGCACATTTAGAACTATTGGGCAGTTATATAGCCAACCAAATATTGTTGCTGGTAAGATACCTAACAAAGGCGGTACTGTTAAAATCATTACATCTGGACGTTCACCTCTAAAGGCTTGAGGTAAGCTTGTGAAAATAAAGCTTAACTCCAGCAACAGACGATCTAAAAGGTTAGGTTTAGACTTAATTCTGATGTAGCTTCGCTGAATGGTGACACCATTTTTTTGTTCAGTAACGTACCATTGACCCCGATAACCATCGTAAATTTCGCGCTCAGGATAGTTGGGCATTCCAGTAATCACCCGCACTTCATGACCTCGATTTACTAGTCCTTCTGCCAATTCAGTCATTAAGGGAGCAATTCCAATCGGCTCTGGATGATAGTTGTAGGAATATATCAGAATATGCATGAGCTATTTATAAATTTGGTAAATACACCCGGAGATAAGCGAATTTATTGCTAACTTCAATAGAAGCTGCAAATTTTATTATTTAATTTAGTTTTTGATTAAATTATGATTTTGAAAAATCAAAATTGTGATAAGCACTGCTGAAAAATTTTCTAGGTGGATTTTAACAGTTATTAGCGAACAATTATCAGTTTTTCGGGTTGGATAAAGTTTCCCAATCGTATATTTAAAAGTTACGCGTGTTAACTAATAAATTTTAATTGTTCACTTATTTAAATTCCTTCCTATATATGTGATTAGTTGTTCAGTTATTTAAAAGTGAATAGAGTTGTTAAATTTACACTGAGGGGATTGTAGCATGAGACTTAATATCATGCATATAACCTGCATTCCGCCTTGTGAACTGGCACATGAAGTATTTTTAACCAAGTAAATAATATTGCATTAATGGGTGAGAGTCCAGTTTTTTTAGTGGCTCAAAGGCACTAACTTTTTAACATTAGTGTGTTTAGTAGCTTCATATTTAAAACTGTAACTGGAAAAAACTTCAATGTATCGCAATTGACATCAACAGCTTTATTCGGGTTGTTAGCAACACTAGAGATACCTGTAGCGGGCTACACTGACGCAATACTAAAAAGTTGCACTGATTGCTATAGTCAAGACGATTTTAGCGAAAATACTTCTGATTATAATCGCTCGAATACTTGTCTTCATAAGTATTCGAGCGATCGCCAACCGATAAGGCTGGATGATAAAAGGGAAAAGGGGAAAGGGAAAAGGTTAAAGGGGAAAGGGATGATGATTATCGCGCCACTTGCGGGCGAGGTTTTTACCTTTCCCCCAACCCCAGTCCCCCTTCCCCTTCTTATAAACTCACCAGTTCACTGAACTATTGAAGCTAAAATAGAGATTCATTAAACTAAACTTGGCAACCTCTAACTAGAAAGCCTTACTTTCTAGCAAGAGGCTTGCTTTTTCTTCAGAGTTGAGCCTAAACCCAAGACCCCAAATGCCAGGAAACCCAGCAGAGAAGCAGGTTCAGGAACTTTGGATACCTGAATAGAACCAGAATTTTCATCTAGTGTTATTGAGGCTCCCTGTTGATTGACATCTTGACGTAATGCCAAAGATTCGCCAACCGTTCCCTGAAAGAAGTATTCTCCAATGACACCCGTCCCTCCTCCTATATTCAAGGGACCAAACAATTTCTGGGTGGCAGTATCAAAGTTGAAACTGAAGAAATCAGATTGTGATACCCCAGAAGTAACGGTGTTATAAGTTCCCAGAGGATTATTAGATGGGTCTAAGAAAGAGACATTCAAGGATTGTAAAAAGTTGGTGGCTCCACTGCCACTTTCTGAAATAATTGTCGGTGCTGTAGTCTCGTCGTAGCTGAATGAACCGACTGCGGAATAACCAGCATCTCCTAGCCAGTTAAAGTTAAAATCAATAGCTTGAGCAGGGTTGTTAGCACCAGCAGCGATCGCAGCACTAAGTACAGCACTGGTTGCTGTGGTAGCAGCGATTTTGGCAAAAATGTTTCTCACTGTTATATCTCCAAGATTTATTTGCATGATGCAAATATCAGTGCATCAAACAACACTAACTTTACGATAGAAATAAATATAAGTAAATACTACATGGGAGGTTGAGGTAAATATAACAACCAGATGAAGAAAAACACTTATTTTTTAAAGTTTTCGAGAAGATATCAAGTCTATTTAACAAACCTAAGCTCAAATTTATCTATTTTGATGTATGTAGCAAGGGTTATTACCTAAAAATCACGAGCGATCGCCTGAGAATAACTGATAAAGTTGAGCTACGCAAAGTTGAAAACAGTGACCTATGCCTGCGTTTCTATTAGAAGTTGGTACAGAAGAATTACCTGCAAGCTTTCTCAGTGATGCCTTAATACAGTGGCGAGAACGCATTCCCCAAAGTTTGGAAGCAAACAGCCTTCAGGGTGAAAGTGTCCAAGTGTACGGTACTCCCCGGCGTTTAGCGGTATTGATTAAAGGTCTACCATTCCAGCAAGCAGACCGAGAAGAAGAAATTAAAGGGCCTCCCGCCCAAGCTGCCTTTAAAGATGGTCAGCCAACAGCAGCAGCATTAGGCTTTGCCAAAAAGCAAGGTGTGGAACTAGATGCACTCTTCCTTCGCCCCACTGACAAAGGGGAATTTGTCTTTGTGCAAAAAAGAATTCCTGGCCGTCCTGTGGCGGAAATTTTGACAGAACTTGTTCAAGAGTGGATTTGGGGTTTAGAAGGTAAGCGGTTAATGCGTTGGGGAGATGGGGATGGGAGGTTTTCTCGACCAATTCGCTGGCTGGTAGCTTTGTTAGATGAGACGGTGCTACCGTTGGAATTGGTGAATGGTTCTAAAACGATTCAGAGCGATCGCATTTCTCAAGGTCATCGCGTCTTACATCCTGAACCTGTGACAATTGCCCAAGCGACTGATTACGTTACCGCCCTCAAGTCTGCTTATGTCACCGTTGACCCCGAAGAACGGGAAAACCTAATCAAAGAGCAAGTAAAGGCAGTAGCAGAGAGTTTAAGCGGGTATACAGTCATTTACCCCGATTTGTTAGCAGAAGTAACCAACCTTGTAGAATATCCTTCTACAGTTGTTGGTAAATTTGAACCAGAATTTTTGGAATTACCAACTGAAGTAATTACGGAAGTTATGGTAACTCATCAGCGTTATTTCCCTGTATTCAAACCAGGTAGTTCTGAGCAAGAATTATTGCCCAATTTCATCACCATTTCTAACGGCGATCCCAAAAAATCAGATATTGTTGCCGTCGGAAATGAAAGGGTAATTCGTGCCAGATTAGCTGATGGCAGATTTTTCTACGAAGCTGATTTAACTAAGCCTTTAGAAAGCTTTTTACCCCAGTTAGAAAAAGTCACCTTCCAAGAAGAATTGGGTTCGGTGCGTACCAAGATAGATAGAGTAGTCAAGATTGCCGAGCAAATTACCACCCAATTAAAATTAGCTGAAAATCAAAGCCAAAAAATCCAACGTGCTGCTTTATTGTGTAAAGCAGATTTGGTAACTCAAATGGTTTATGAATTCCCGGAATTGCAAGGCATTATGGGAGAAAAATATGCCTTAGCTAGTGGTGAAGATGCCGAAGTCGCAAAGGCAATTTATCAACATTATTTGCCAACGGGAGCCGGTGACAATTTACCCGAAACACTCACAGGTCAAATTGTCGGTTTGGCTGATAGATTAGATACCTTGGTAAGTATCTTTGGTTTAGGTTTAATTCCCTCTGGTTCCTCCGATCCCTTCGCTTTGCGTCGGGCTGCAAATGCTGTAGTTAAAATTACTTGGTTTTACAATTTGCCGATAAATTTAGATAGTTTATTGGCACAAATAGCAACAGATTTTGCCGCGAAATATCAAAAAGATCGGGCATCATTAACCACAGCATTACAAGAGTTTTTCTTACAACGTATCCGCACCTTATTGCAAGAAGAAAAGCAGATTGATTACGATTTAGTAAATGCAGTTTTGGGAGAAAATGACCCAGAATACACAGAACGGACGTTAAAGGATTTATTGGATGTCCGCGATCGCGCCTTGTACTTACAACAAATCCGTAACGACAGTACCCTAGATAACATCTACGAAACCGTTAACCGTTCCACACGATTAGCCGCCCAAGGTGATTTGGATACAAAACAGCTAGAACCGACAACCGTAGTTCGTCCAGAATTATTCCAAAAGCCCTCTGAAACAGCTTTGTATAATGCTTTGATCGAATCAGTACCGCAAACTCAAACAGCACAGCAGACACGAAATTATCAACTGTTAGTAGCAGCACTAGGAAAAATTGCTCCGACAGTTAGTAGCTTCTTTGATGGGCCAGATAGCGTTTTAGTTATGGACTCCGATCCAGAAATTAAGCGTAATCGACTACACTTACTGGGATTAGTTCGCAATCATGCCCGTGTTCTAGCTGACTTTGGTGCGATCGTCAAAAATCTGTAGCGTAAGTCAACAAAAAGTTGTGTAATTTTTGCCAATAGACGCTACTATAGGGAGTGCTTAACCAGGGACACTCTGCTGCAATCTATGTCCAAAGCTCATGTTATTGGATTGGGAAAGTCCGGTGTTGCTGCGGCGAGATTGTTGAAACGGGAAGGTTGGGAGGTAGAGCTGAGTGATGGCAACACCTCCAAAACCCTCCTAGAACAACAACAAGAACTCGCTGCCGAGCAAATAACCGTTAAACTAGGCCAATCCCTAGAATTGAATGGTGATAACTTACCCCAATTAATAGTTGTGAGTCCTGGCGTGCCTTGGGATATTCCCGTATTAATTAAGGCACGCCAATTAGGTATTGAAACCATTGGGGAAATGGAACTCGCTTGGCGAAATTTGCGATCGCTACCTTGGGTAGGAATTACAGGTACTAACGGTAAAACTACTACCACAGCTTTAATTGCTGCCATTTTTCAAGCAGCAGAATTAGACGCGCCCGCCTGCGGTAATATTGGCTACGCCGCTTGTGAAGTTGCCCTATCTGATAGGGGACAGGGGACAGAGGATAGGGGACAGAGGGATAAGGAAAGAGGTAGAGAAACTCCAATCCAAAATCATATTGATTGGGTGATTGCGGAGGTTAGCAGTTATCAAATAGAATCTTCCAGTTCTCTTGCACCCCGGATCGGTGTTTGGACGACTTTCACACCGGATCATCTTAGTCGCCATAAGACTTTAGAGAACTATTACAACATCAAAGCAAAGCTGTTGCACCAGTCCGAATTACAAGTGTTCAATGGTGATGATGCCTACTTGAGCCAACAAGGTTTAAGTGCTTGGCCTAATGCTTATTGGACAAGTGTGAGAGGAAAAGATTTCCTGATTAGCGAAAAAGGCTTTTACATTGAGGACGACTGGGTTGTGGAAAAATTGACTGCAACCTCTGTACCAGAACCGATTGTGAAAGTATCTACTTTGCGGATGGTGGGAGAACATAACCAGCAAAATCTCTTGATGGCAGTAGCAACGGCACGATTAGCGGGAATTAATCGTGATGCGATCGCACGTGCAATTCAGGAATTCCCTGGCGTTCCTCATCGCTTGGAGCATATCTGCACTTGGGAAGGTATTGATTTTATCAACGATAGCAAAGCCACCAACTACGATGCGGCCGAAGTTGGTTTAGCATCAGTGAAAAGTCCAGCGATTTTAATTGCTGGTGGAGAAGCTAAAGCAGGTGATGATACTGGCTGGCTAGCACAAATCCAAACCAAAGCTGCTGCTGTATTATTGATTGGCTCTGCTGCACCCGCATTTGCCCAACGCCTTCAAGAAGTGGGGTATTATTCTTACCACATTGTCGAAACTATGGAAAGGGCAATCCCCAGAGCGGCGGAATTAGCCAAGGAGTATGAAGCGCCTGTGGTGTTACTATCTCCAGCTTGCGCGAGTTTCGACCAATACCCCAATTTTGAGGTGCGGGGCGATGATTTCCGTCAGTTGTGCCTTGCTTGGGCGGGAGGAGTAAGGCTTCAATACAACTCGATTCTTTCGTCTTCCCTATAATTGATTCACTGTGTGGCTTACAGTTACACAGTGAATCAATTATGTAATCTAAAAGTGCGGTGCGATCGCATTATCAAAGAGACTTAAAATATTCTATAAGGATTGTTTAGAGCTAATTTAGTGGTTTTCTATAATTATGTTTTGCTATAATTTGCAACTTCAACCTCATGAGCGATGCTTGTAGGTTTAGGAATAGGTAAACCATCTTCTAGCATTCCTTCTATATGAAATTCAATCGCTTCTGCAATCATCTGCTTGACTTCTTCTAAAGTTTCACCCACAGCTACACAACCGGGTAAATCAGGGACATAAGCGCCATAGCTAGTTTCTCCCTTTTCAATCACAACTGTATAACGCATTAGTCTTCCTCTAATTGAGCTTGTCTCCAGATATTTTTAAGAGTACCAATTGGCACATCCACATTTGGTTTACCAGACACTGTTACAGTACTGGGCTTATCTGGATGTTTGAACTGTCGATGACTACCTTTAGTTCTAGCAAGATACCAACCATCAGCTTCTAGTCGTTTGATAACTTCGCGTACTTTCATGCTAACGCTTATCTGTATAGGTGAAATTTATATTACAGATAGAGTGTCTTATTGAGAAAGAAAAGTAAACGACATTGTGTCGTAATTTCTGTCCGTCATTTTGTCGTGGGTTTTGGCATTGGTAAGTAGATGGACAAAAACATTTCTCATGAATCGAGTGGCTCAAAATGAAATGCTAAAGTTAATAATCAAGCTTTTCCAGAGCTACATTCTCTCTCTCCCAGATAAAATTTATATATGAACGCTACACAAGAAAAACTAAAAGTTCAGCTTGAACAGGCTTTAGTCGAGGCTTTTGGCGCTGACTTCGCGGGAGTAGATCCAATTTTGGTTTCTGCCAGTAATCCTAAATTTGGTGATTATCAGGCGAATGTGGCTTTATCCCTGAGTAAAAAGTTAGGAAAGCAACCAAGAGCGATCGCAGGTGCGATCGTTGAGAAACTAGATGTATCCGAAATCTGCGAACCACCAGAAATTGCTGGGCCAGGATTTATCAATCTGAAACTGAAAACGGCATACCTGGAAGCACAACTAAACGCGATTCAAGCTGATCCCAGACTGGGAGTTCCATCAGCCAAAACGCCGAAGCGGGAAATTGTGGATTTTTCCAGTCCGAATATTGCCAAAGAAATGCACGTTGGACACCTGCGTTCTACCATTATTGGTGATTCCATCGCCCGGATTTTAGAATTTCAAGGACACGATGTTTTACGGTTAAATCATGTGGGTGACTGGGGTACGCAGTTTGGCATGTTAATTGCCTATCTGCGGGAAGTTTACCCAGACGCGCTTACCACCGCTAATGCTTTAGATATTGGTGATTTAGTTTCTTTTTACCGCAAAGCTAAACAACGCTTTGATACAGATACAGCTTTTCAAGAAACAGCACGCCAAGAAGTTGTCAGATTACAAGCAGGTGCAGAAGATACACTTCATGCTTGGAAACTGTTGTGCGAACAGTCACGGCGAGAGTTTCAAGTAATTTATGAATTGCTGGATATCAAGTTAACTGAACGGGGCGAATCTTTCTACAACCCCTTACTATCAGAAGTTGTAAAAGATTTAGATAAATCTGGCTTACTGGTAGAAAACCAGGGCGCAAAATGTGTTTTTCTGGAGGGATTTACAAATAGAGAAGGTGAACCTTTACCCTTGATTGTGCAAAAATCAGATGGCGGTTATAACTACGCCACAACTGATTTAGCATCCCTCCGTTACCGGATTCAGCAGGATGAAGCAAAGCGGATAATTTATGTAACTGATGCTGGACAAGGAAACCACTTTGCCCAATTCTTCCAGGTAGCACGCAAAGCCGGCTGGATTCCCGATGATGTGGAATTAGTCCATGTTCCCTTTGGGTTGGTATTAGGAGAAGATGGGAAGAAATTCAAAACTCGTTCTGGGGATACTGTGCGGTTACGAGATTTATTAGATGAAGCTGTTTCTCATGCCCATGCTGACCTAAAAAGCAGATTACAAAAAGAAGAACGTCAAGAAACTGAAGAATTTATTAATGAAGTTGCTAGGGTAGTTGGAATTAGTGCAGTTAAGTATGCAGATTTAAGCCAAAATCGCACCAGTAACTACATCTTCAGCTACGACAAAATGCTGGATCTCAAAGGTAATACTGCGCCCTACATGCTGTATGTTTATGCGCGGATTCATGGGATTAGCCGCAAGGGTGATATTAACTTTAAAGAGTTGGGAAATAATGCCGTTTTGTTGCAGCATGAAACAGAATTAGCGCTAGCAAAATATTTACTTCAACTGGATGAAGTTATTAGTAGTGTAGAGCAAGACTTACTGCCTAATCGTTTATGTGAGTATTTGTTTGAACTGAGTCAGAAGTTTAACCAATTTTACGATCGCTGTCCCATACTACAAGCCGAGGAACCGCAGCGAACATCTCGGTTGGTTCTGTGTGATTTGACTGCTAGAACTCTGAAGTTGGGATTATCTTTGTTGGGAATTCAGGTGTTGGAGAGAATGTAATTTTTTAACGCATAGGCGTTTCTCTACGAGACGCTACGCGAACGCCTTCCCGCAGAGTAAGAGTTACGCTGATTTTTTCTTTGTGTCGTTTGTCTCTTCTCTACGACAAGCTACGCGTTAGCGTCTCTGAAAGTAGAAGCCTTTCGCAGAGAAGGCGGTTTGTTAATCAGAAGTGCTGTACTTGGTTGCATCGGTGAGATTTTGTCATAGATTTCCGATAACGACGAAAACCCGTGTATTGCTAAAATCAGGCAATGGTCATCAACGCTGAAACATACTGATAAAAGACAGGCAGGATAAAAGGTGACAATCGAAATCTACGTCAGCACTGATATAGAAGCGGATGGCCCTATCCCTGGGCCCCATTCCATGCTTAGTCTTGCCTCAGCTGCGTATACCGCAGACAAACAATTGGTTGGGACTTTTACAGCTAATTTAGAAACCTTGCCAGGGGCCCAAGGACACCCCAAAACTATGAAATGGTGGGCAGAACAGCCAGATGCTTGGGCAGCTAGTCGAGCCGACCCCCAGCCCCCTCTAAAGGTCATGGAGTCTTACCACGCCTGGCTTGTGGCTTTACCAGGTAAACCGATCTTTGTTGGTTATCCAGCCGCCTATGACTTTATGTTTGTCTACTGGTACCTGATCAACTTTGTGGGCGATAGCCCCTTTAAATTTTCGGCATTGGATATCCGTTCCTATGCGATGGCATTCTTGAAACAAAGCTACAGTGAATCTGGCAAGGATAATCTACCTGCTGCATGGTTAGAAAATCTTCCATTGGCTCACATTGCCTTGGATGATGCCATTCAGCAAGGGAAGTTATTCTGTAATCTTTTGCAAGCGAATCTACAGCGTTAAGTAAGATAGCTATGCGATCGCACTTATAAGATTTTGTAACAGATTTCCGATAACGACGAAGCCTGATTCATTGTTATCGGAAATCCCTTACTCCTTTGAGAAACCGAGGATCTTGCCCTATACCTGAGTACCTTCGATATAAGCCTTAATGGTGGGTAACGCCGTCATCTTCTCATAGAAGAAATTGTTGACTATTTTCATCACTTCCGCCTGGGCTACTTCTACTTCGGAACCAAGGGGAGTGCCAGATTCTTGGCGGCACAAACTACGATATAAGCGCAGCAAATGACGCACGATTTCTAACTCCTCTTCCCCCTCCAAAACCTTGACGGCTGCCACAATCAGTTCATCTGCCTGATTGAGAACGCTATCGAGATCAAACACAGCACTATTGTCCCTAGCTTGTTGCACAGTTCCCATTAATGCGTGGACTTGGTAAAGCAGTGCCGTAGGTTCGTCGAACAATTCACGCAGAAACGCTGCTTCCTCGTAACGCCCATTCAGCCGAAAGATGTTGTACATCCGCTTGGCTGCTTTGCCGTAGTTGAGGTGTTTACCTTGTTTGACATATTTTTTGACTTCCTTTTCCAATACCGCCACATAATCATCCATGACATCGGCGGAGGCTTGCTTCACCAGTTTGGAAAAGATGGGAGCGGATTCAGCATCTAGGTAAACTTCTTGAAAATAGCCGTCCAGATAGCCGTCTAGTGCTGTGATAGTTCCATCTGGTGCTTCCCAGGTAACATCTACCACGTTGCTGGCATTGGACAATTGACTGCGTATTGTGTCAGCAACAACCCATTCCAGCTTACACCAAGACCAGTTAGGGTCTTGGGCTACGGCATCCCAGGTCAGCACTAGAGGATTGCCCTCTAGGTCGTTTACCTCAATCTGACCGGCAATCACCTCATCGGGTTGCCAGTTAATTGGCGAACCAGCACGTCTGGTGTTTTCTCCCCGAACCACTTGTTGGGGATAGGCACCAAAGTTCACATCAATTAACTGATAATTTGGGCCAGACAAGGTGTTAAGTGCCTTATCCCGAACCAGTTTGCCCAGAATCTCGGAGGCTTCGCTACGAGTAGGTGCAATGATATTCACCCGCTCGAAGTAGTCACAGTCACCAGGATAAGTCTGAATTTTAGATTGAGCCGCAGAACCAGAGATCGCCAACGCGGTTTCTACAATACCAGGAATGTCCTCAAATTCGACGATTTTGCCAATGGCGCGAAACCGTGCCAACTCTTGCGGATCAAAATCCAACATGGTGACTTTGTGCCCAAAAGCACCTGTGTCTTTGTCTACGACAATATCACTGTCGCCTGTGGCCTCGGTGATGGAATTCATCCAACGTTCTAATTCTTGCTCATTGAGTTGAACCCCTAAACGATTAGCTGATTCAACGATACGGCTACGTGCATCTAGAGTTTGATCCTGTATTTTTGTCATAGTTAATTCATGATTTTATTTTGTGATTATACCTTTATAGATGATTTCAATAAAAATACTTTTTGCGATCGTAATTAAAGAATATTTATGGAATATTAAGTTTGATAAAATACGGGTTATCTCACAGTGATTGCATAAGAAACAAGCGGCTAAAGCTTTCTATATAAGGTCTACGACGTAAGTAATTGCTATGCTTTTGTTGAATCTGGTTTTCGGATAAATATTTTTGAAGAGAGAAAAATTAATAACGCTAAATATTTTATGTCCTAACTTTATGTTCATATCCTGATGATTATTTTTTAAATAAAGAATGTTGATAAATAGCCATTTTCAAAATAATTAGGAGATAGCCGACACAAATAAAGTTAACTATTTAAGGTTGTCGCTTTTCCGTTTTCGTTCTTCCTTGCTCAGGGTTTCAAATATATTTAGCTTTTGTAATATAGTTATATTTATTCCCACTTACTTAGTTAGCGATCGCTAATTAAGTTATGTGCCAAAAAGATTTATTCCGCTAAGGTGTCGAGGCGGCGATCAAAAGCATAAGGATGAACCCAAAAAGAGACCTAGGCTGTAAAGCAGAGGTCTTTCGCTTTCAGAACGTTGTAAAATTCATTAGCAACGTAAAACGCTGATATGGTTAATTTAGTGGCTTCTGCGCCATCAATGCCAAAATAGCAAGTCAATTGCCAATTCCATACTGACAATTATTGTTACTCCTATACCTAAAATGCGATGCCTACGGCGGGCAAAGCCAACGCCAATATTCTCAATATTTAGTTGCAAACCTAAATATCTAATGCTGGGCCAAAAATTTTCTTTATATTATGCAAGGTTTTAGGAGAACTTTTCCCAAGATTGGGCAACTAATTGGCTCAACCAGCGACGTTGTTGCTGATCCAGCATTGGATCATCTGCTAGCAACTGAGCGGTTAATTCTTCCAAAGATTGACCCTGAGCGCGGACAATTTTAATGACTCCAGCGATCGCAGCTGCAACGAGTTCTTCATCAATTGGCTGTTGTCGCAGGGCAACAATTTCTTGGGGACTGTCTGGAATGGGATAATTCATAGCGTGGGTTTACAGAAATACAAAATGAACAATAAATTCAACAAATTCTTAAAATTTCTTTACTGAATCTTTACGAAACTAGTTGCGCGGAGTTTACCTTATTTTGTGCCTTCATAAAATCTGTCTTAGTGAGTAGATTGATCGGAGATGTCAGGAAACGATGAGAGAAATCCTTTATTTAGAAGTTCCAACTCCAGATATAGAAACTGTGCGTAGCTGGCTACAAACAGATTTTGAACCTGGAAATGGAGAAAAAGTGCTTACTTCGGAAGGCTTTCGCCTCAAAATACCCAGTGCGAAGACACCTGCTGGGGCGGCTCTTTCCGAAAACTTGCCTGTAGAACTTTCGGTATTTGTCTGGTCAGTGCAGCGAACTACCTATCTGAAAGTGTTTCGTTGGGCAGAACAACCCTTTCCCAGTGAGGGACAAATTCTGCAACGCCTAACCAAAGAAATCAGAAGCCGTTTTCCACATCATTATCCAGAACCACCAGCGATTGATTTATCCCAAAAATCGATTTTTGCCGCTTTAGCCTCTGCTTACCCCCTCACCGTCAAGTATTTTCAGAAAATGCCCAACGGTGAATACGATCTAACACGTGCCTACTGGTGGGAACAACGATGGCGCGAAGGAGTACGAAATCCGCAGAGTCCGCGTCAAGTTGTGTTTTCCAATCAAGGGGACAGGGGACAGGGGAGCAGGGGAGCAGGGGAGCAGGGGAGCAGGGGAGCAGGGAGAGATGGAAAAATAATATCTTCATCATCCTCCTCATCCCCTACTTACGACCTGATTTATATCGGCGGCGCATTAGGCGTGATTCATGCAGCATTGATGGCAAAACTAGGATATAAAGTCCTGCTGGTGGAACGAATGCCCTTTGGCCGGATGAACCGAGAATGGAATATTTCTCGCGATGAGATTCAAAGCTTGGTTAACCTGGGTCTAGTCACCCCCGCTGAGTTAGAAACCATCATTGCTAGGGAATACAAAGATGGTTTCAATAAGTTTTTTGATGCGAACAATCCATCCAAACTGCGATCGCCCGTTCTGCACACACCCACAGTCCTAAATTTAGGCTTAGATTCCGAAAAATGGCTCCAAATGTGTGGGCAAAAGCTGCAAGCGGCAGGCGGCGAAATCTGGGATGAAACAGAATTTATGCGTGCAGATATTGATATATCACAAGTTCTGTTGCAAGTCAAGCACTTACCTAGTCAGGTTGAAAAACAAGTAAGTGGAAGACTGCTAATAGATGCAATGGGAACTGCATCACCCATCGCTTGGCAGTTAAATGGTGGTCGTGCCTTTGATAGCGTATGCCCAACAGTAGGTGCGGCAATTGAGAGCGGATTTGAGCCGGGAGTATGGGATTCGCAATATGGAGACGTTCTTTATAGTCATGGGGATATTTCGCGGGGAAGGCAGTTAATTTGGGAACTGTTTCCCGCAGCAGATGACGAATTGACCATTTATTTATTTCATTACCATGAGGTCAATGCTGAAAATCCTGGTTCCTTGCTAGAGATGTACGAGGACTTTTTCACAATTTTGCCAGAGTATCGCAGGTGCGATATGGACAAATTGGTGTGGAAGAAGCCGACATTTGGGTATATACCGGGGCATTTTAGTGTAGGAAGTAGCGATCGCACAGTTGCCTTCGATAGATTGATTGCGATCGGCGATGCCGCATCACTCCAGTCTCCACTCGTCTTCACCGGTTTTGGTTCGCTAGTTCGCAACTTAGAGCGCTTAACAACACTGTTGGATACTGCTCTCAAACACGACTTATTGAGTTTCCGCCACTTGAACCAAATTCGGGCTTACCAAAGCAACGTTTCCGTGACTTGGCTATTTTCCAAAGGCATGATGGTACCCACTGGGAAATTCTTACCACCCCAGCGCATTAACTCCATGCTCAACACCTTCTTTGGACTGTTAGCAGATGAACCCCAAGAAGTAGCAGATAACTTCATCAAAGATAGGTGTGATTGGTTAACCTTTAACCGCCTAGCACTCAAAGCAGCTAGGAAAAATCCTGCCTTACTTTTATGGATTTGGGAACTGGCCGGGCCTAGAGATTTAATGCGATGGCTTGGTAGTTATTTCAATTTCGGTCGTCATGCTCTCGTTAGCGCTTTACTAAGCCCCTGGTTTGGGCGCTTCTTAAACCGGGTAGGTTTTTGGCTAGAACCCCGAAATCCTGGCTTGTGGCTGTGGCTATTGGCGATTAATTATGCGATCGCCACAGGCAAACCGCGATCGCGCTCTCAAGTAGCAAAGGCAAACCCAGAAGCCGTAATTCCGAAATCAGAAGCAAGGATTCTCAATTAGTCATTGGTCATTGGTCATTGGTCACTTGTAGTGAGTTTCGACTGCGCTCAACTACCGCGTAGTTGTAAAGCCTGCGGCATAGCTACGCCTAGGCGCAGCCTCTCTAAGAGTTGTATTAGTCATTGGTCATTGGTCTTAGTATTTAGACAAATGACTATTGACAAATGACTATTGACTCTTGGGGCGAAAATTCGGTAGTTCCACAGATGCCAACGACTTACGCCCCTTGGGTGGACGTTGGGGATAAACCACAGGTGAAGGTGAATTACCGTCATTGGTGTTATCACTTAATGACTCTGAGGAAAAATCATTTTCTGACAATTCCAACTGTGACAATTGAGAAACTTCTGACCAGTAATC
This sequence comes from Nostoc sp. LEGE 12447, assembly GCF_015206985.1. Lineage (NCBI taxonomy): Bacteria > Bacillati > Cyanobacteriota > Cyanophyceae > Nostocales > Nostocaceae > Nostoc > Nostoc sp. LEGE 12447. The sequence goes on from NZ_JADEXT010000003.1 coordinate 290,551, forward strand.
TTCAGCTTCTCCAATAGGCGGCTCAGTGTGGAAGGAAGTAGAAGACACCAGTAAGTTATTGGCTGGTGAAAGTACAGAATCTGTCGTCCAAGAAGTAGAGGTAGTTACAGAGCGATTAATTTCTGCCTCTAACTCCTTCTCTCGTGGACTTTCTGCTTCCTCATCGTCTTCTAATATTGTTGCCAAAGTCTCCCATACAGGGGCATTATTACCATCCACATCTGTTTTTGCAGTAGGCGGTGGTGATGCAGATGGAGGCTGGGAAGTGAAAAACATTTGGATGAGACTATCTAATTGCTGATCTAAATTGGATGACCCCGAAGTTGAAACAGCTTCAGGTGTATCTGGGGAATCGTCAATTTTTGGAGAGGGGGCAGGAGGTTCTGCTGATTTTGGGGTATTTTTTTTAACTGACCAGTTCCAAGAAGATGGTGGCGGTGGAGTCGGTTCAGTTCTTTGGAATGGGATTGGTGCTGACGGTTCACCCCAAGAATCATCTTCATTTTCAGTCAATGATTCTGATTCTGCTGACCAAGGTTGAATTGGTTGGGCGTTAGGAAACAAAGACCGAGCTTTTCTAGAAAATCTTCCTTGGCTACTAGTTATGTCTTTGGGATGTTTTGCAGTATCTTCTAAGGAGTCATAGCTAGGAACCGATGTATCTAGACATTTTTCCAGAGCCGCTTTGAATTGCAGCGTCTGACGTTGTTGTCGCATCAGTCTAGTACGTAACTCCCGACAAACAGTTTCTGACTGCAATAACTGCTCAGACTGTTCGCTGTTATTAGTGTGTAACAACGTACATTCTCGCTCTAGCTGGGCAAGGCGTTGCTGGCTAATTTGTAGCTGTGCTTTATAACTATCAGTGAAAATTTCCTGACGTTGAATAGTTTGTACAGCAATTTCTAATTGTTGAAATAAAGATTTTATCTGTTCTTGAGCCGCAGCTAGTTCCTGAGTATGTTGGTTGAGCATCGACTCGGTAACGCTAGAGCGCGTTTTCTGCCACTGCAAAACCTTTTCAGACTCAGCTAGATTGTCTTTTAGCTGCTCTACTTGCTCATACAAGTTATTGTTAGCTGCACGCAATTCTTCGTTCAATGCCAGCAGGTTCTGAAATTCTGAATCAATAAGTGCTTGCTTGCCGATTTCCGGCTCTGCAACCCAGTCCTGCTGGGTGGTATCTTTTGAAAATTGTCTATCTTCAGCCGGCATGAGGAGTGGCAGTTGTTTAACTGCCATATTGTCATTAGGCACAACTGAGTAAAAGGGACAACTCGCCTGCTCCGATTGTGGCGAATTAGCAGAATTTAGGGATTCCATCACAGCCCCCTTATTTGAGGTGTCAGCTTCATTCATCACTCTTGACCCACCTGCCTAAAAATATCAGCAGTGCTGGCATTAGCATTGCTTATCAACCTTGTCTAATCAGGGTTTGCTCTAGAAGCTAAGTTTAACTCTCTCCAGGCACCAGCAATTAATCATCAATTGGTGTTCCCTATTTTGGATCTAGACTGATGCCGTTATAACACTATGATGCTCGTCCCCGTCAAGAAGAGGCAGAGGGGAACGGCGCAGGTAGCAGGGGAGATTAAAGCAGTGGTGCCTCTGTCCCAAGGAAGTTTTTTACATGAAAAAACTGCCTCAGATTATATTTTATTTTCTATAATCGCATCTGTCTTAAGGTTTAAATTTAAAACGTCTTCTTTAATACATTTCTATACTGACTCATTTATTACTTAGGATAGATGTCAGTACAAGTATCTACTATTCGATGATAATTCTGTTATTTTGAGCGATCGCTATTAATGTCAGCAAACAACTAAGAGCTTCTGCTAAGAGTAAAATGTTAAGAAAACCTGACAAATGCGAATAAATACGTACAAAATAATATCGAAGCAGTAATAATTAGAATAAGTAAATTAATAAAACTTTTTTAAAGAATAATCTCAACTTAGTACAGGCTTTTTTCTCGTTAAATATAGTCCCAGCAAGCAACCTCAGTCTTAGCTAGAAGAGGCTTTTTTTATCAACTTGCCTTCAATATATCAAGTTTGTTTAATGACTACAAGAAAATTGTTTAAAGTATACTTGACTACTTACAATTATTTTTTACATTGTAGTTTAATTAACAAGAAAATTATTTTATTCAAGCGTTAATACGGATACACTTTTTAATTAATTTATTAAAGAATAATTGTAATAACCGAGTTTTCTACTAGCCATAAAGTAATTATAAAGACCATAATTACTACCTATCAATGTGAGATTGAGTTAGAGAAAGCGGTGTGGTAGCTAGGCTTATCCAAAAATTCTAAGTTTAAAATAGGGGTGCTAAAGATGACCGACATACTTGCAATAGGTGTAAATATAAAGCAAGAAGCTGTCCAATTACCGCTAGTTGCAGAAAATTTTGACAGTTTTTGGGACAAAGAAATTAGACCGTTATTCACAGATGAGTCTCTATCTTTTCGGGTAAAGACTCTGAAGGGAAACTATGTAAATTACGTCAACTTGGATAATGGAGCTACAACCACTCCCTTTACAACCCTCAAGCAGCATGTAGACGAGATGCTTGACACATACGGCAGCGTGCATAGAGGTTCTGGGCAAAAGTCCATCATCACTACACGAGAGTATGACGCTAGCCGGAACGTCATTCGAGACTTTGTGGGGTCATCTTCAGACAACTATGTAATCTTTGCGAAGAATACAACAGAAGCAATTAATGGAGCCGCCACACTTTGGGCAAAAAAACCTGGGAAAATCTTAGTTTCTGATATTGAGCATTCATCAAACCTGCTCCCTTGGATTACTAGAGACGAAGTTGTCCAATACAGAACCCAACCGGATGGAAGTGTAAGTGTCGCAGAAATAGAAGATATATTCAAGGCACACCAAAATCTTCCTGAAGCCGAGCAAATTAAGTTAGTAACTATTACAGGTGCTTCAACAATTACAGGTTATAGACCCCCAATTTATGAGATCGCAGCTTTAGCACATCGGTATGGTGCTAAAATTTTTGCCGATGTGTGTCAGTTAATTCAGCATGAACGAGTAGATATGCGTGCTGATGATGACCCATGTCATTTAGATTTTGTAGCTTTCTCTGGACACAAGATGTATGCACCTTATGGAACTGGGGTTTTGCTGGGGCCAAAGGAATTTTTTGATAGTTCTTACCCTTATCAAATTGGTGGTGGGAACCTGCCTTATATCACCAGAAATCTAGAGATCAAGCGTTTTTATACAGAACGGGCCCATGACCCTGGAACACCAAACGCAATGGGTGCGATCGCCATTGCCAAGGCAATTGAAATTATCGAAGCAGTAGGGCGCGATCGCATTGCTAAGTATGAACACTCTCTAGTTGAATTCACATATACACGGCTTAGGCTGATTCCTGGAGTTAAACTACATATCCCAGGAGATAATTTAGCCCATGTTATTCCCTTTGATATTGATGGGTTTGATGGACGCTTAGTAGCAGAAATTCTGGCACAAGAATACGGCATTGGAGTTAGGGCTGGCGCTTTCTGCACTTATGAATACATTCGCAAACTCAAGAATATTTCGGATGAGCGAGACTACGAGATTGCTCAGGAAGTAGACAGGGGAATTACACGCAACATACCTAGTATTATCCGCGCCAGCTTTGCAGTATATAATACATTAGAAGACTGTGATCGCTTTATTGATGCGATCGCACAAATTGCTAAAAACGGATTTGCTCACTATTTGCCCAACTACACACAAGATGAAATAACTGGTGTTTGGACGGCGATAAACAGCTAGTCTCTTCAGGGCATGGATAAGAGGCAGAGGGGCAGGGGGAATGGTGCAGAGGAGAGAAATTTTCTGCCTGTTCCCCACTCCCTTATCTCTGTGTCTATAAATTACGAATTACAAATTACAAGGGGGTATAGCTTGAGTGATGAAAACCTCTTAGACCAAGAGGATTATCTACAGGCACGGGTTGATGAGTGCATCTGGCAAAAAAGCACAGATGTAGGTATTTCGCGCCAGCGCTTTCTGAAAATACTAGCCACGATGGTTGGTGCAACAGCTATCGGAGGGTTAACTAAACCTGCGCCTGCTCATAGTCAGGCAGCTGTTAAAGCTAAGGGCAGTAAAATACTTAAACCATTACCAACAGGGTATATCTCTCATAGCAAAGGCACGTTAGAGATGAACTGGGAAGCGATGTATGGGCGTGGTTATTTAGTACCAAACGATTGGTTTTATGTTCACAACCGCAGTACACCTCCGCCTTTTGACCCATCTATATGGCGTTTGCAAATTCATGGCACTGGCGTTTCTGTCCCTTGCGAGTTCACTTACGATGAAATCATTGCGATGCCGTCCATCTCGGTAACATCTGCCATTGAGTGTGCTGCTAATGGTCGGCGCTTCTTTGAAGAGGCTTATAACAAACCACTCACTGGAACCCGGTGGAGGCTTGGGGCGATTGGTGTGGCTGAGTGGACTGGTGTACCACTGAGCATATTATTAGAGCGGGCTGGATTGAAATCTACAGCAAAAGACGTACTCGTAGAGGGTGCAGATTTTGATTCGCTGGACTCAAAGGGAACAAATAAATCTAAATTCAACAATGTAGTTCCGATTTCCAAAGCATTAGCAGATAACTCGCTCGTCGTTTATGCAATGAATGGAGAACCATTACCTCCAGATCATGGCCAGCCGTGCCGTGTCTTATTCCCTGGTTGGGGAGGGAACGCCAACGTTAAATGGATTGAGCGGATTGAGGTTTCTGAAACACCGATATATACCCAGTGGGTAACGGAGCAGATGGTACTGGTTGGTGCAGATTACCCAGCGATCGCACCATATAAAGGTAAGCTGATTACCTATCAAAATGTTAAGAGCGCTTTCGAGTTAGCTTGGCCCGCTACGCTTTCGGCTCGAACCCATTTACTACGTGGACGTTCTTGGTCTGGGAAAGGAAAAATTGCCCGTGTCGAAGTCAGTCTAGATGGCGGTAAAACTTGGCAGTTTGCACGACTGAGAGAACCAAACTTTCCATTTGCATGGACACGATGGGACATTGAATGGAACCCAGTCCCTGGCGAATATTTTCTCCAAGCTCGTGCTACTGACAATTTAGGTAACACACAATCGAGTACAGTGCCGTGGAATGATTTTGGATTGCTCTACGGAGGCATTGTTAGCCATCCGGTGACAGTACGGGGATGAGAGAAAAAGAGCAGGGGGCAGGCTTGCCGTGAGCGTAGCCGAACGGGAGCAGAAGGGCAGAGAGCAGGGGGAGATAAGGAAGACAAGGGGAGAAGAAGAATCATCATGCCCAATTCCCAATTCCCACTTAGCACTATCACTTTTCTAGAAAAATACCTATTTATGATTGATTTTAGTTGGTTGATTTTAGTAACTGGGGGTTTAATATCTGGAGTCATAGCCGGACTTTTAGGAATAGGTGGCGGTATTATCACAATTCCTCTTTTAGTCACACTAGGTTATACTCCCGTTCAGGCGATCGCTACTAGTAGCCTTGCTATTGTGATTACTTCCATTTCTGGAAGTTTGCAGAATTGGTCGATGGGATACTTTGACTTTAAACGAGTAATCTATTTAGGAATTCCAGCTTTTCTAACTACTGGAATAGGTGTATATTTCGCCAAAAAAATTCCTTCCTACATCATACTCTTTACATTTGGCATCATACTACTCGCTAATATCTATTTGATTGAACTTCGTAAGGAACTGGCCCTCAATGAAAAAGATAATACAGCCCCAGTATTTAACCCATTAGTTTCTAAAATTGGCACTGGGGGAGCAGCAGGAATTTTAGCAGGTTTATTTGGCTTAGGTGGCGGTACGATTATGGTGCCATTACAAATGTTGCTACTGGGAGAAGAAATTAAAGTAGCAATTCAGACTAGTTTGGGTGTAATTGTCATCACTGCTTTAGCTGCCTGTACAGGACACACATTAGAGGGAAATATTCTGTTTGCTCAAGGTTTAGTTTTGGGATGTGGTGGTCTTTTAGGCGTTCAGATGAGTACTCGCACATTACCAAAACTGCCAGATTCTACTGTAAGTTTAGTGCTTCGCATCTTCTTGGGCACACTATCAATCTATCTTTTTTGGGAAGCTTGGATAAATTATCAACACATAATTTAGTAATTTGTAATCAAGTCGGTAAGCCAACTTAACTTCTTAACTCTGCATTGAGATATGCCAATGTTTTTAATCTGTCAATATAGTTTTAATTTTCCGTATTAAACTTATTTTTAATTTCACTTATAAAGGAAGTATATATTTAAGCTTACTGTTCTATCTCTCATAGATATTATCTACTATATTGAGCTAATCTGAATGATTTTGGATATCAAAAGTTACTAATTTTATACTAACCGCATAGCGTACTAGACCTACAAAATCATAAATATTAAGTCGTTTCATCAAATGCACTCGGTGTGCCTCGACCGTTTTAGTACTGATGCTTAATAACTCTGCAATCTCTTTTGTGGAAAGACCTTCTGCAATTAATTTTAAGATTTCAAGCTGGCGCGATGTTAATAAAGAGCTAGGCTTGTTGTTGGTAAAGATACGTTCTTTTTTTGTCGATAATTATGACTCTAGTTGATGAGGTCGGGTAATTTATAATTTTAATTCATCATTCACTAAATCAAGTTTTGTAGTATAGTTTTTAACCTTAATTTTTAATTCTTCATAGGCTTTAGATAACACTAACTCTGCTTGTTTATTTCTAATAATATTTAGTGCTGTTTGAATAGCAACATAGAGATTTTGTTGACTAATAGGTTTTATAATATATCCACAAGTCAATGTTAATGTTGCTCTTTCTACAGTACTTTTATCAGAGTATGCTGTAATATAAATAAAAGGTATTTGGAGACAATTCCAAATTTCTACCGCCGCTTCAATACCATCCATTCCACCCCGTAATTTAATATCTATTAAAACTAAATCTGGGCGAAGCTCAGTTGCTTTCTCAATTGCTGTTTCTCCTGAATCTACAATATCTACAACAGTGTATCCGATCCAATAAATCAATACTTGTCGGGTTCTGGGGATAAGGGGTGGGGGAAAGGGGAAAGAAAAAACCTTTAACCTTTCCCTAAACCCAATTCCGAGTTAAAAATTCAAAACCCAAGCAGTATTGGGGCATAAATAAATTTACTTGCTCTGAAACTCAGCCAGGGGTAATTCCAATATGGTTCGGTTAAAGCGAAAAGGTTTTGATATACATCCTTTACCCAGACCACAAGGAAAGTGAAAAATGCTTATCCGAACCGTATGGGGGTAATTCCACTATTTTTCCCCTGCCCCTGCTCCCGCGCCTCTTCAGGTCAAGGTAGCCACCGGGGACGAAATCCGGCTAAGGGGAGTTGTTCTGGTCTAATTTCAACAGTCGCAGCATCAGCGATGGGTAGTAGAGGCATTAACCACAGGCTACTGGTAGCAATAACATCTCCATCATCAGTTTTCAAAGTGTTGGTGGGTAATGATGCTGGGGGGTTTGCCTGCGGTACTACTTGGTCAAATAACAAGCCTAAACCGTCAGCAGATAAACTCATTTGCACATTTCGTTGAGCGGGAGGCAGTACTAGCAGTGGTTTCTGTTGCCCGGTTTTCAGATCAATTGCCACCACATAAGGTTGTTCTATATATTGTTCCTTGGATACTAGCTGTGTCAGCAAGCAGTAGAGGGTGGGTGAGGCAATATCAAATTGGCAACTGAGAATTGAACCTGTAGTTTTTAATAGTTGTTTCTGTACACCTTGGTTTGTCACTAAAAACAAATCTCGCGTGTAATCTGTATTAAACTTTACCATTGCTGCTTGAGAGCCATCCTTAGAGAAAGCCTGTACCAAGCCAAACTGCGGCAAAAAATCTAGGGGTTTACTGGCATCACCTTGCAGTGGTAAGATTGCTGCTCCCTGTCCTTGGGCAACTGCTACGGCTTTACTATCTGGGGTGATCATAAAGTCTCCCCCTGGTTGGCTTTTCAGACGTTTAGGGGTGGGTTTTTCTGCTGAACCATCGCTGCTTGCTGGCATAAACCATAGTCCAAAGTCGCCGGGATTATTTTTGTTTCCGCGCTGGATGACAATAGTTTGCCCATCAGGTGATAAGTCAAATTTCAGGTTTTGATAATCTTTACTATCTAAAACTAGGTCAACTTTGCCTCCTGGTTGTGCTTCTTGTCCAGATTTACTAGAAACGCCTGTTGTGACTGTGTACAGTTGGGCTGAAAGTAAGTCTTCGTTATTGCTGGCGCGAGCCGAAAATAAAATTTTCTCTCCATCTGGAAATGACTCGAAGTCCATTACTATCAAGTCTTTGGGGGTAAGTACCCTTTTTTGCTCTTGGGTTAAGTTGTATAGAACTAATCGCCCCTGTTCTTCTTGATTGGTTCCGATGTAAAGAATGACGCGATCGCGTGTGCGGAAGCTACCTGTAAAAGCCTGGATCAACCGATTTTTGCCCTCTTGCTGTGCAAACTTATCTTTAGCTCCCTGTAACTGCAATTTATAATTTGTGCCATAAGGTGCTGGTGTTAACAGCGTATAAACCATTCGCCGACCTGCCCAACTGAATTTACCTGCTAGGGGTGGCTCGATTTTCAAGTTATCCTCTACGCTTTTTGTTTCCATTGGGCGGCTGAAGGTGAGGGTGAAGGAGTTATCTTCCGCCCCAATCTGTTGATTTTGCCAGGTAAAGTCCCGCACACGAGCAGTTACCACATCACCTTGCAATATGATTAACCCAATCAGCACACTTAGCAGTAGCATCAGTGCGATCGCTATCCGATCGAGTGGTTGGATAAATGTTTTAGATTTTGTCATTGGTCATTTGTCATTGGTCATTTGTCATTGGTCATTTGTCATTTGTCATCAACAAATGACTAATAACTATAAGGATTCTGGGGTTGAGGAATCTTTTTGAGAGAAGTAGCGGCAATGGTCAGTTGGCGTTTACCTGCCAAATTTTCTGTCATCATTTGGCCTTCTACTTCCAGCCAGGTGTCGGGGGAGTAACGCTCTTGATTGTTTGGGAGTTTGACAGGTAATCCTACTGGGTAAGCATCTGCTGCACAGCAAGTTAAGACAAATCGGGCTAAGAACAAATATTCCTTTCCTATATCTGGCGGATGAATAACAAATCCCTGAACTTTGACTTTTTGACCTGTATATGTGTCTGGTTCTGGATAGACATTGACAGTGCGTACCCAATCTACAAGCGATCGCTCCTCTGGACGAACAGTAGCTCGAAAAGCTTGGGGTTTGACGCGTGTACTTCCCAATAAATCGGTGGTTACGCCCCTTTGGAGTGCTTTGTCACTAGCAAAAACTTGCGGTGTAATGATAAAACCTAGAATCGCTGTAATCAACAATAAAGCACTGCCCCAACCAGGGGGAAATAAACTAATATGTTGGCCGTTTGGCGTAACATCACGGCGACGGCGCTGCCAAAGTTCCTGCATCTTGAAGAAACCAATAACAATCAAGCTGATACCTGTCACAACCACAAACCAAATGTAATTTGGGTGAATCAATAGGTTTAGCTTGTTAGTCAGCCAATATCTCAACATCAAAATGCCCCAAGATGTAATTGCTAGGGCATCCAACCAAGGGAGTAACAGATTTGGGATTTTAGATTTAGGATTTTTATTAGCCATTAGTTATTGGACATGGGGCATTGTTTATTTGCGAAGAACAAAAGATTAATTCTTTAAAAAACGTGCAAGTTGAGGAAAAGAGTTAACACAAATGTTAATTGTGCTGCTAGAGCAAATAAGTAAAAGACAGTTTTGGGCTTAAAAATAGATAACATCAAACCAACACTTTTGATGTCAATCATTGGGCCAAACACTAGAAATGCCAACAAGGAACCGCTACTAAAGGTCGAGGCAAAAGACAGGGCAAAGAAAGAATCGACTGTAGAACAAATTGACACCACTACTGCTAATATCAGCATGACTACAATCGAGCTAATAGGCCCGGCACCCAAACTGAGAATTAATTCACGGGGAGCTAAGACTTGAATCGCAGCTGCGATCGCACTTCCTAAAATCATCACTCCGCCCAATTCCCGGAATTCTTGGACGCTATTATCTACCACTAGGCGCAGTTTATCTGCAAGGGGTTTATTGGTATTAGAAATTGGGGCAGTCGGCTGTACAAAATTAGCATCAATCCGCAGAGGTACACCTGCTTTTCCCCCTAAAATATAAGTCCCGGATTGCAAGATATTTGGTATCGCTTCTTGCTGTTCTACTTGGTAACGTTTACCACGGCGTTTGGTTTCTGGTTGCGCGGGTGGATTAAACTTCATATACCGAGCGATCGCAGGCTGAATTATCGGATTTAAGTCTTTTTGAAAACTGAAAACAAAACCAATAATTGTGGCAATTGATAGAGAGAATACGACTCGTAAAACCACTATTTCTGGCTGATCTCGAAATGCTGTCCAAGTTGACCAAATTACAATTGGGTTAATTGTTGGCGCTGCTAGCAAAAAACCAATGGCGACTGGTGTGGGTACTCCCTGAATCAGGAACCGCCGTGCTACTGGCACATTCCCGCACTCACACACCGGAAATAAAAAGCCGATCATGCTGCCAACTAAAGCACCCAGCAGCGGATTTTTGGGCATTTTTTCTACTAATTTGCGCTCATCAACAAAAAATAGCAGCAAACTGGAGAATAAGACCCCAAGAAGCAAAAAAGGCATCGCCTCGACTAGCAGACTTAGAAATATCGTAAAACCATTGTTCAGTTGATTCATGTGCGTCGCAGTCAAAAGCGGTTTTTAGTTTTAGGGTTCTGCCTAGTCATTCTATCGAAATGGGGATCAAAAGCAGTTCGGAAAAATTAAACATCATTTAAGTAGCAAGTTATCTTACGTTTCAAATAGCGCTTAAACGCTACAAACCTTTGCTTCAGCCAAGATAGTAATTTTTACCTGAGTGCATTTACTGACGATGACCAGTTCTAAGATTGTCTAAGTTCAGAAATTGTTCCGATTATAGAGGGCAAGTAGCTGCATAGATAATTTGAAGTTACCTATGTTTATACTTACAGTAATTTGCTGGATAAGATATTAGCTCGGCTGTATTTTCATCAAGTATTCACAGTTATTGAACAATTGGCGACACCGAATAGCTCGTCGTAGATATCGCTCTTGGTTGCTACAACAATTGATTTTGCGTAGTTATGGCAAAATCTAATCTGAGCTTTGCTTGATTTTTTACTATAAAAACTCTAAAAAAGCAAGACAAAAGTTTAGCAAACACATTAAATGCTTGCAATACCTTGTCCTTTAGCACAAGGTATTGTGGCGATCGCTCTTTTGTATATATAAAAGTCGCCATTAGGCTAGGAGCCTGGACGGTAGCCATTCAAAACCCCGATTTATTTAAAAAGTCGGGGTTCTAGTATTCGCTGTTAATTACGTTTTTGTGGAGTTCCCCAAATCTTGATTTGTCGATCAAATCCGCCACTGGCGAGGATTTTACCATTGGGACTAAAAGCGATCGCACTTACCCAGTCTGTATGTCCATTCAGTGTATTGATTAACTCACCTGTAGTTAAATTCCACACTTTAATCCCATCTTTGCCGGCACTAGCAAGGGTTTGTCCATCGGGGTTAATGGCGATCGCATTTACCCAGTTATTATGTCCTGTGAGAGTGCGGACTAATTCTCCAGTATTAATATTCCACAGTTTGACTGTGCGATCGCGGCTAGCACTCACTAATGTTTGTCCATCTGGTGTAAAGATGACAGCGCTAACAACATTAGAATGAGCGACAAATTCACTGATTAATTTACCAGTACTCAAGCTCCATACCTTGATTACACCCTTACTATCACCACTAGCTAAGGTCTGTCCATCAGGGCTAATGGCTAGAGTATAAATCAAGTTATCGAAGCGTACTAGAGTCCCTAAAGGGCGCTGCTGTAGTAAATCCCATAGCCGAATCCCATCCAAAGCTCCACTGATCAGAACTTTACTATCAGGAGACACCGCTAAAGATAATACGTTGCTGGTATGTCCGACAAAAGAGCGGCTAAATTTAAAATTTTTCAGGCTCCAGAGGTTAATCGTGTTGTCATCACTACAACTAGCAAGGGTTTGCCCATCGGGTGAAATCACTAAAGACTCTATGGCTGATTTGTGTGCTTTATTAATATCCCCTAACTTTTTACCATTTACTGGATTCCACAGGCGAATAATACCCTCATTTTCTGCACCCCCACTCGCAAGAATTCTGCTATCTGGACTGAAAGCGAGAGATTTAACAGTTCCGTTATGTCCTCTGAGTGTGTAAAGTATTTGGGCATTAGCAAAGCTGTTAGTAGTTGGGGAGTTTGGTGTTACTTCAACGGCAGCATGAGCTTGATGAATGTAAAACCCTTGCCAGATAGTCACTGGAAGGGCAAGAGCTGCCATAAATGACAGGATAATATACGGACGCAGAAAATTATCCCCACCTCTTCCCTCACTACTCACACTTTTTCCTCACTTTTTATATACAAACAAACCACTTAGAATGATGAATTATCAACTCATAACGGGCTAAACCTTAGCTATCCGCTAACAGCACTCTTAAAGAGGTGGTTTTTTCTTAGAAACGCTTAACATTGGTAAAGGCGCACTAGAAGAACGAGAGGGCAAATAATGTTGCACCACAGGTTCCTCTGGTAGAGGACGGCGCTGCTGGAAACGCCACAGCTTAAAGGCTAGCGCTATGCCTGTTGTTCCTAAACCAAAAGCGAACAACGACCAGCTATCATTCAATCCGCCAATCAGGGCATCTATAGCGCCCATCGTCACCAATACACTGATTAGTGGCTCTTTTCGGTAGGTTGACTTCAAAAAACGAGGTAATACAGCATTCATCACAGCTTGGTTGGTTCCAGTTCAGCTTTTGTGTATATTTACCAAGAATACCTCACCCTTAATTTGCCTTTCTCATCGAAGGCAGACACTAATTATGATTTTTTTTAGTTGGGGAGGAACTATAGTCATTAATTGCCTTGCACATACTAGTTGCAAGTCTATGATATTTCCATCACTAATAGGTATTTTGATTCCTCTCTTGCTTACATTCTAGTGCAAAGCACTTCGCTATCAATTGCCAAAGTCAAAACCAACTGGTTGTTCCAGCTGGTTGAAACTCTTTTAACTACTAGCTTACAACTTGCACATTATGCTGGTTGGTGGCACTACTTCAGACCCAGCCATGATAGCACCCCTTGATTAGTGACATATTCAATCACCAGCATCAAAGCGAAGCCAATCATTGCAGCTCGACCATTCAAGCGTTCAGCATATTCGTTAAAGCCAAACTTTGGCTCTTCTAGTTTAGGTGTAATTGTTGGTTGTGTTTGTGTCATTTTTAAGAAACCTTTTTTTCGGCAAACGGGAGTTGATATGAGAATTCACAGCAATTGTCAGGTATAAGCGGTAAAGGTTAAAGGAATTGAATAGTATTTTCCCCTTCAGCTTTACCCTAAACTTGGTAACTTATGAGCTAATTGCAGTGCTTGAATGTCAAGATGACTTGATTGATTCAGCAAAAGCTTCCTAGTAGGGAGCTATACAATCGCTCTTTTAATAAATTGTTACTATTCTTTATATATTGTATAAACACTGGGGTAATAGTCAAGGGCTTGAGTTTGGGGCTACTCAGATTAAATTAAGAAACTTAGAACACAGATTAACTATCTTTAATACAGCTATCTGTAATAAATCGGTAGCAAGCTTGAGATTCGCAGGCTAAAGTTAAACAAAAAAATTATCAGAGGCTATATATGGAAATCGGCGTTCCAAAGGAAAATAAGGATCAAGAATTTCGTGTAGGGTTAAGTCCTTCTAGTGTGCGGGTGCTGCGAGAAAATGGTCATAGCATTTTTGTAGAGACACAAGCAGGTAATGGTGCCGGATTTTCAGATGACGACTACAGAAGTGCTGGAGCCGAGATTGTCCCCACATCAGAAACGGCTTGGAATCGGGAATTGGTTGTGAAAGTTAAAGAGCCGTTGACATCTGAGTATAAATTTTTGCAGAAAGGGCAGATATTATTTACTTATTTACATTTAGCCGCCGATCGCAAATTGACGGAACATTTAATTGATTGTGGTACAACTGCGATCGCCTACGAAACTGTAGAACAACCTGGTGCTAACAAACTTCCTTTGCTTACCCCCATGAGCGTGATTGCTGGTAGGTTAGCAGTACAATTTGGGGCCAGATTCCTAGAACGTCAGCAAGGTGGTAGAGGATTGCTTTTGGGCGGTGTCCCTGGAGTCAAGCCGGGTAAAGTAGTAATTTTAGGTGGCGGTGTTGTCGGCACAGAAGCAGCTAAAATTGCAGTTGGTATGGGTGCGATCGTCCAGATTTTAGATGTGAGTGTTGAACGCTTATCTTACCTAGAAACCTTGTTTGGCTCTAGGGTGGAATTTCTTTACAGCAACTCTGCTCATATTGAAGCTGCCGTTAAAGAAGCCGATTTACTCATCGGTGCAGTTTTAGTGTTAGGACGTAGGGCACCAACATTAGTATCGCGTGAATTAGTTAAACAAATGCGCCCTGGTTCGGTAATAGTTGATGTAGCCGTTGACCAAGGTGGTTGTATAGAAACTTTACGCGCCACATCTCACACAAATCCGGTATACCTTGAAGAAGGTGTGGTGCATTATGGCGTACCTAATATGCCAGGAGCAGTACCTTGGACAGCAACTCAGGCACTCAATAATAGTACATTACCTTATATCGTCCAGTTGGCGAATTTGGGAATTATGGCGCTAGAAGTTAACCCAGCCTTAGCGAAGGGTGTGAATGTGCAGAATCATCGCTTAGTGCATCCGGCTGTACAAGAGGTATTCCCTGATTTGGTAAATTAAGGTTAAACAGTTAATCTAAATAGTTAACACAGCCACCCCACTGGTAACTTTTAAGGAATATCTAGCCTAAAGTCTCTATCTGGGGTGACGGTGCTGATCTGGTAAAAAGGTTGGTGTTGCATATTTGCAAGATGATATTTTTCCCATAGAGGCGTACAAACGCAGAGAGAATAAAAAAGGAGTTTTACATTTTAATAGTTAAAACTAAAACTTCATCCTTCTATTCAACAATGGCCAAAGGTTTAATCAAGAGAAGAAGTTGTTTTTAGTGGCAAGACCAGATTATTTCTCAAAGCATCGTGAAATTGAACCTAATAGCCCGGTTAGTGATGTAGCTGAAGAGGTCATCTAAATTTTATCTTAAGTACACTATTTCATAAATCAGGTACGGAATTAGTCATTATGGATGAACTGTGTCTAGGTTCATGAAAATTTTGATTTCCGATTCTTTTTTGCAGTGACGTGTACTAAGTTATCCAAGATTCTTGCTTTAACTCCACTAACTACCTTCTAGAAGAAGAGCACAGTCCTTGGTGTCACCCAGAGGCAAAGTAGGTTTTTTTATCACAACAGAATAAAAATGTCAGTCGTCATAATTCATTCTAAATTCTGTACGACTGGCGGATGAATAATCGGCATTTTTGCACACCAAAAAAAATTGAAAATTTGGTGGTCAACTTTCGTAGTGGCTGGTCTGAATCCCCCACAAAAAGATTGCATAATTCTGCATTCTTTTTCAAGTTTTCATATTTACTACAACCTTATTTTCGCACAGTACTTACTCACTCAAACAACTCTACTATGAGCGGTAAATCTTCGCTATCAAACATGCCCCAACCCGATTCTTATCAGTCCCAGAAATTTGAAGAGCTTATCTTACAAGAATATCTGCGTCAAGCACAACAGACATTTAATTTATGTCAAGTGGCGATTTATACTTCCCTATTTATTAGTGCAATTGGAGCAGTCCTATTATTTTGTGGCAAAGCTCACGAAGGAACTGCCACAACTGCTACAGGCTTAATATCAACTACATTTTGTACTCTGATGGTAAGATATTCCAGTCATAAACTAGAGCAATTGAGACGGAGTTTAAGAGAAATTCGCTCTCGGAAGCGGTAGGTAACTTTTTTGGCAGGGTTATTGGGTTTGAAGCTTCTTGGAGATTCATCCTGGAAGCTGCTTTTTTATCAAATTTCTACATTCATTTTCAAGCTAAGAATTCGTCTAGCTGCACAAAATCAGGCTTGGCAATACTTGGCGCTTAAGCCCTTTATTCTATGCAACCTCACAGGTAATCGCTATCAAAAGTGTTCTAGTTGACATAGATTTATGTGATAAAATCAACTTTTTAAAGCATTACCAAACTACCTTCTGCTTCTTCCTCTAATTCATAACCATTAGTCAGTTTTTCAATTGCTTGGTCAAGCATTGCCAAACCCTGATCTACCTTTTCAACTAAACTTAGCTGTCCTCGGAGTTCGGCAGCACCAACGAAACCCTTAGCATACCAAGTCATGTGCTTACGGGCTTGACGCACACCGCGATCGCCTTTATATTCCCACAAGGCTTGTAAATGATCTCTTGCACATTCCAAACGCTGAATCGGGGTAGGTGTCGGTAATATCTCCCCAGTTTTCAGGAAGTGATCGATTTCTCCAACCAAAAACGGATAACCCAAAGTCCCACGGGAACACATCACACCATCAGCACCAGTTTGTTCTAAACATTTCACCGCCGCTTCAACGGAAAAAATATCTCCATTCCCAATTACGGGGATAGAAAGCACTTCCTTTACACGAGTAATCCATTCCCAACGGGCATTGCCATTGTATCCTTGGGCGCGGGTGCGTCCGTGGACTGTGATCATTTGTGCCCCTGCATCTTCCATCCGCTTGGCAAAATCGAGAATAGTAATTTCGTTGTCATTCCAGCCAATACGGGTTTTTACTGTCACAGGCACATCAACAGCTTTTACCACTTCCCGCACAATTGCTTCTGCTACTTCTGGTTGCCGCAACAACGAAGAACCGCCACCATTTTTAGTGATTTTATTTACCGGGCAACCCATATTAATATCAACAGTATCAGCACCTTCTGCAACTGCCTTTATTGCTGCTTCTGCCAAAAAATCGGGACGGCAATCAAATAGTTGAACGCTAATTGGGCGTTCGTTGGGATCTACCTCCATGATTTTGGGTAACTGCTTAACATAATGCAATCCCGTAGCATTCACCATTTCGGTATACATCATCGAATCTGGCGCATAGCGACGCACGAGACGGCGAAACACCATATCCGTTACTCCAGATAGAGGCGACTGGAGAACCCGACTTTTTACCTCAAACGATCCAATTTTGAGGGGTTGGGAAAGTCTAGCTTGGAGAATCGGGGAAAGCGAAATCATACAAAAAATTAAAAATTATGGGAATGGAAAATAACAAGATTATTTATGGGTATCTGTGAGCATTGCTAATTGTAGGTTAGGTATCCTGACTTGGAGGCTGTTTTTGCATTTCTTGCTCAACTTCCTCTAAACTCAAACCTAACTCTTTTGCCATTTCTTCAAAACTCAATCCCAATCTCAACAACAAAGGTATCATTCTAAACTTTTCTTCACGCGCTCCTTCTTGTTTTCCCTCTTGCTTGCCTTCTTGCTTGCCTTCTTCCTTCCCTTCTTGATAAACTCGTGTTTGTTTCAAATCACTTAGCCCAAACATACCTTCAATCTCCTTTCGACTCATCGTCGGAAACTTATAAACCAAAATTGTCTCTATTAATTCTAGTAACTGCCGCCGTTGTGGTTCAAAGTTGATTTCTTGCTGAGTTCTGTCTATTAACTGCCTAGCAGCTATAATTGCTGTCTCCTCTTCATCCACGACTAATTTCATCGTAGCAATTCCAACTGGCAATGATGCAGTTTCACCCAATTCATTAAGATAAATGCGAGTAACACGATTGCTAGTGAAAAATTCGCTGTAATTATTGATATCTGCTGTATCTAAACTGCGATTGGGATAGATAACTACTCCTCGCCAAGAATTTTTAGGTTTATTTTGACGTAAGTATAAACAAATTTCTGAAATTAGGCGCGAATAAATTTCTGCGTCGGTTTGAAACTGGACTTCAACAAAATAAATCGGATTTTCTTGCCCTTGTGTTGGGAGAAAAACACCATCTATACGGAATGTTGTTTGCTTGATTTCAATTGAGGAGAATTTATAACTCTCTGCGGTTTGGGGTGGATTACCAATTAATTCAAAAAATATCCCAGGAAGTTCTTGAAAAAGGCGGTAAAAAATGCTGTCAGTTTTCACGCTTGATGTAGTGCGGTGATTTAAACCGTTAGATTTTACCGTGAAATACTACTGATAAAAATTAGTAAACCGACTGCGGAAAGCAATCGGCTTAACAAAATTCATTATTTAGTTGCAATTTAGCCGTGAGTTGCACCTTGAGGGGGACTTGAAACAACTTTTTTGGCTAAACCCAAAGTCTGCAAAAATAGGATGCTCCACCAAGTAACATCAATCTCCCACCAAGACAATCCAGATTTAGCCATGTGGGGATAAGTATGATGGTTGTTGTGCCATCCTTCTCCATAAGTTACGAGGGATACCCACCAAAGATTACGAGCGCCATCGTTAGCATCAAAGGTGCGATAACCCCAAAGGTGTGATGCTGAGTTCACAAACCAGGTTGAGTGCCAAAGTAAGACACATCTGAGAAACACTCCGTAGAATACAAAAGGCCATCCTCCTAATCCATATAGGAGCAATGCGAAGGGTATTTGCAATAGCAAGAAGTAGCGATCTAACCAACAATAAAAGGGTTGTCTTGCTAAATCAGGGGCATATTTTTTATAGGTGTCATAGTCAAAAAATTCTGGGCGTGGGTAAAAAATCCATAATATATGGCTCCACCAAAACCCTCTTTGAGCAGAGTAGGGGTCTAAATTGATATCTTCGGTGTGCGCGTGATGCTGGCGGTGTCCACCTACCCAAAAAATTGGCCCACCTTGCAAAGCTAGGGCTCCGATTAGGGCGATCGCATACTCTAACCACTTCGGAACTTGGAAACTCTTATGGCTCAGTAGTCTATGATATCCCAGGCAAATACCAATGCTCCCGAATAACCAGTGGAGAAACACTAGCAAACCTAATGCTGGCCAGGAGAAGAACCAAGGAGACATAAGTGCTAAAGCATGAAATGTAGCAAAAAATACTACATTTGTCCAACTGAGTCGAGGTGAGTTGCCTCTCTCAGGGGCGATCGCCCCAAAATTTGCGGTCATAAAAATTCCTGTTGATGGATGATGAAGCAATTTGCCTTTTCTCGGATGCCACCCCACAAGGGATTTACCCGCACTGTATACTAATTCGTTACAGTTGAGTAAAGCAAGTATCACTTACATTTGTTATGCTAGCAGAACTCTGATACCTCTGCAAGTGCCACTTGCATTTTTCTATGTCGTCTCACCTCGTTTCCACTCGTCAACGCTTGATTCAAGCTGCACTTGAGTTGTTTTCTGCTCAGGGAGTTAGCGCTACCACAACCCGCCAAATTGCAGAAAAAGCCGAAGTCAACGAAGTGACTTTATTTCGGAATTTTGGCAATAAGCATGGACTGCTTTTAGCAGTGCTGGAAGAGTCCGCAGCCTTTAAGGATTTAGGTGAATCGCTGGTGCGGCGGGCAACGCCTCCCGGCAATGTGTACCAAGCTCTGAAAGATTATGCAAGTGACAGCTTGCACGCATTAGAACGAGTGCCAGAGTTTGTCCGGTCTGTGGTAGGTGAAGCCGACCAATTCCCGGCAGAAAATCGCCGCGCATTAGGCAGGGGAGTCACAGAGGCAAACCGTTATGTAGCTCAGTATTTAGCTACTGTAATCCAGCAAGGGCACCTAAATACTTATTTACCAGCAGAAAAATTAGCTAGTTTGCTAAATGGGATGATCTTGGGATATGCCGTAATTGAGTTCACCAGCGAATTTCACGAACTTTGGGAGGATCGGGATGATTTTCTCGAAAATTTGGTGGAGTTGTTTTTACATGGAGCTATGTCATCCTCAGCAGAATCAGCAATAAACTGCTTACAAGGAGGATTCGCCACTACAGAAGTAGCTGATTTACCAGCTAGTTTAGTTTACGAAATTTTACAACAAGCCAGGAAATCGGGAGTACGAGATTATGCCTTGGCTTATGTGTTATTTGGGGCTGGGTTATCCGCCACAGAAATAATTAACTTGGAGCGATCGCACCAAATTTACGATCCTCAAGGGCACTTCCTGCAAATTACAATCCCCGGATTTGTTCGTCAAGTACCGGTAAATCAGTGGATTTTGGGCAAACGCTACGGTTCTTTTACCAATAATCCCTTAATTAAATGGCTGAAAAGTCGTAAAGATACTCAAACAGCCATGTTTTTAAATGAAACAGGTAAACCCATGACAGAATCAGAGCTTGAGACACGTTGGCAAGTATGGAGTGAGGGACTATTAACTCCCCAAGGACAAACGCCAGCGATCGCTCAGGCACAACAAACTTGGCGCGTAGAAATGTTAATGCGGGGAATCACCTTGGAAAACCTGATTATCTTAACAGGTTGCGATCGCTCCCAATTACAACCTTATGTCCGCCGAGCCAAAGAAAAAGCTGCCCTAGAGCAAGCTACCCGTTTGGATCATAAGCCAGGATAGGGTACGCCTAAGCAATTACAAATTAAAAATTAAAAATTAAAAATTAATCAATGCAAGGGCAGTAAGCATTTTGGTGTCGATCAATTGTTTAATTCAACGGTTCCATGATGGCTCTTAAACCATTGCTAGAGAGTGTTTTGAGCATTTCTTTAGCGTTATATTCACTGCTAAATACTCCTGCTTGCATAACTCTTTGACCTTCCCAAACTGTGGGAAATGCACCAGGAGCAAGCGATCGCACTAAGTTTTGATCCCTATCAGTTAGAAGTGGAACTACTACGCGATAACGGATACCGAATTGTGTTGCAGATTTACTAGCATAAGGAATACTTTCAGAACTTGTTTGCATATTCCGAGCATTACCCATAGGGATATTCTGATTGGGAAGTGGTAAAAGTGCTGACGCATTTGGGGCAGTAGCTTCTAGTATTGGCAATGGCTGCTGTGTTTGATTC
Source organism: Nostoc sp. LEGE 12447 (assembly GCF_015206985.1). Taxonomy (NCBI): domain Bacteria; kingdom Bacillati; phylum Cyanobacteriota; class Cyanophyceae; order Nostocales; family Nostocaceae; genus Nostoc; species Nostoc sp. LEGE 12447. The sequence continues at coordinate 311,620 of NZ_JADEXT010000003.1, forward strand.
CTTGTGCTGGCAACTGAATTGGATGGGTACTCAGGGGCAGTAAATTCAATCGTATTAGGATCAATCCGCACATAATTTAACTGTGGTGTATTAGGCGGCTGTGCTGAACTGGAAGTTGCAATTTGAGTGTTAGTTGGTATTTGTCTCGCCGACAAGCTGCTAGGAGTCGGAAATCCAGCAACTTTAGATGTGGGTTGCTGTTGATTGGATACAAGCGTGGAAAGTGGAACCTTAGCTGGCACTAATGGCAGCTGTTGACTGTTTAATTGTGTAGAAACAGGATTATTTGCTGAAATACTGTTGCTGTTTTGCCTATTAGTAGTTTCAGAGATTTCGGGAGCCGAGAAGGTGATTTCCCCAGTTGGTGGTACTTCTCGTAACACATTATTGGGAGTCGATTGAGAATTTTGTGCTGCTAGTGCTATTGTCCCGTTAATATCTACCTTGCCAGTGATGCGATCACTCACAAGATTATTACCGCCAGCAGAAATCACCTGTTTAGCAGCGCTGGCGTTAATGTCGTAACGGGCATTATTTTGAAATTGATTACCCCCAGGTTCAGATGCACTACCCAAATCTGGCATTGCTTGAGCGATCGCAACTAGACCATCTTCTTTATTATCTTGAATAATATTATTCCGTAAAATCGGGTGGGCCTTTGCTTGCACCACAATTCCCGATCTATTGTTCTGAATTTGATTGCCTATAACTATCGGAGCGGCATTTTGGGCAATATTAATGCCAAAACCCGTTTGGTGAAAGACATTTTCTTTCACTTGGGGACTGGAATTCCCGGCAATTGTCATGCCATTGGCTCCATTGCGATCGAAGTAATTCTTGCTAATGGTAGGTGCAGCATTACCACTGACAGAAATCCCATCTTGGGTACTGCCGATAAATGTATTTTCCGCGATTACCGGATCGCTAGATTCAATCCATAAACCGTAACCTCGGCGATTGGAATTCGTCACCGTTACCCCAGTGAGCAAGGCTTGGTTTGCCCCCACAATTGTGACATTTTGACCGCCAAAGCTCCGACTCAGGTAATCACCGCCTCCCTGAATGATAATATCCTTACCTTGATTGCTAGGGTTGCCTTGAATTGAAACACCCGGTTTCAGCATTAAGGGAAATTCCTCTCCTGTCTCGGCGCTATAAGTGCCAGTGGAGAGCATAATTACAGTATTGGGGTTAGCTAATCGCAACGCATGGGTAATCGTTTTCACAGGAGCAGATTCGCTACCATTACCTGCGCCGTCATTTCCACCATTTGGGTTAACAAACAGCACGTTAGCCTGAGAATTTTTTGTCTCACCTAGAGGTGCTGAATTTGGTGTTGATGGCATCTGAGCGATGGCATTATCCAGGAACGTCATACTTGTCGCTCCCATTCCTACGGTAAAAGATAATACCGATAAACTAAAAAATAAAAGTCTTGCTGATTCCAGAAACTTCAGCTTTACAAGCATAATATCTACTCTACGGTACTTAGGAAACACACGGTAGTGAATCATATTTAACACAACTCCTTAGAAGTAACAATAAATTCTTATACTCTTAGAGAGTATTATGTCGATAATATTACTCACATATTGACCGATTGGCGATTTTTAATACAGGGTAATAAATGATATTGTGTCTGTTCGAGAATACCTTGCTCTAAAAGACACGCTACGCGATCGCCCAAATACCCTGACCCTAAAAGAGCTTGTAATTCAGGACTCACGCCAAAAATTCTTCCTCGAAAGACAAACACTATCTCAATAGTATCTATGCCAATACTTGTCGGGTTTTGGGGAAAAGGGGAAAGAAAAAACCTTTAACCTTTACCCTTTAACCTTTTCCCCAAACCCAATTCCGAGTTAAAAATGCTTTACCCGAGCAGTATTGGTATCTATGCAGTCTCAATCTAATTTGCCCATTGGAGATTTTCTAATGTATCCCTTTGGGCTAGTCCTTTGTAAGCTCGTTGTTCACCCTAAAATACTTGACTAACCTTAGTGCAAAACTGTAGCCTCAAACTACCCTTATCACTGCATATAAGAACATGGGATAATTTATTGTAACCCTCATTACTACGCTTTTTCGCGTATATTCGGCAAAAATTGAGTAAAAAAAGCAAATTAATTGACTTATGGTTACTAAGAGATATGATAATTCACATTTTGATGAAAGCACTAACGGGGTTGTTGTAATGGTCGAGCCATACAGCCAAAAAGAGCAAGTACAGCAAGTTGTCTATCGCATTTTAGATGCCAATTTAGACCGCGCTCGTGAAGGGTTGCGAATTATTGAAGAATGGTGTCGGTTTGGCTTGAATAATGCCCAGTTAGCTCTTGAATGCAAGCGTCTGCGACAAGAATTAGCCAAGTGGCATACCCCGGAATTACGAGCGGCGCGAGACACACCAGGCGATCCTGGGACTGAGTTAACTCATCCTCAAGAAGAAGAACGAGCTAGTATAAAATCAGTATTGCAAGCTAACTTTTGCCGTGTCGAAGAAGCATTGCGGGTGTTGGAAGAATACAGCAAGCTTTATCAGCCAAATATAGCTAAAGCTTGTAAGCAGATGCGCTATCAGGTTTATACCCTAGAAAGTAGTTTAATGGGTCATCAGCGCCATCAATTGTTGTGGCGATCGCATTTGTATCTTGTTACTTCCCCGAATGAAAATTTGTTGAATAACGTCGAAGCTGCACTTAAAGGGGGATTAACGCTTCTACAATACCGTGACAAAACCACCGATGATTCTTTGCGTTTGGAACAAGCCAGAAAACTCCAGCAGTTATGCCATATCTACGGTGCTTTGTTCATTGTTAACGATCGCGTGGATCTAGCTTTAGCTGTGGATGCAGATGGGGTACATCTGGGACAACAAGATATGCCTATTGCTATTGCTCGGCAATTACTTGGTTCCCAGCGTCTGATAGGTCTTTCTACCACCAATAAAGAAGAAATGCAAAGAGCAATTGCTGAAGGTGTAGATTACATTGGCGTGGGGCCAGTTTATGAAACTCCCACGAAAGTAGGTAAGGCCGCAACAGGTTTAGAATATGTCAGCTATGCTGCGAAGAATTGCTCAATTCCCTGGTTTGCCATTGGCGGAATCGATGCCAATAATATTAATGATGTGATCGATGCTGGAGCCAAACGTGTAGCAGTGGTGCGATCGCTCATGCAAGCCGAACAGCCTACCCTAGTAACACAATATTTGCTTTCCCAACTCAATCGCATTAAGCCAGAACTCTAAAAGAGTCATTTGTCATTTGTCATTTGTCATTAGCCCAAAGTGAGTAACCAATTCACCATTCCTCATTCCCAATTCCCAATTCCCCACTCCCCATTCCCCACTCCCCATTCCCCATTCCCACATTTATGTCTAATGAGATTACGATTCAGGTAAATGGGGAAACCCATAGCTGCTCATTTCAAACTTCTTTACCCAATTTGCTCCAAGAGTTGGGTTTTAACCCGCGCTTGGTGGCTGTGGAGTATAACGGCGAAATTTTACATCGTCAGTTTTGGCCACAAACAAAATTGCAGCCAGGCGATCGCTTAGAAGTAGTAACTATTGTTGGTGGTGGTTAGTTGATGTGAGCCAGTAAGCCCAAATCTTTCAGGCTGCGTCGTGTAATCTCGATGCGGACGGGTGCATCCTCTGGTTTATACATATCAAGGGTTGTTGCAAAAAAGTAGACGTTTTTGTTTTGTTCTAAATAACCCACAAACCAACCAACGTTTGGTTTGGTACTTGTTAACCATCCCGTCTTTCCCCGCAGTGTGTAGTCTGGAGTTTGTTCGCGTACCATAATGTCTTTGACAAGATTCATTGTCCGTTGCGAGAAAGGCAAATCGCCTTGATACAACCGTTGCAAAAACTTAATTTGCTCTTGGGGTGTAATTTGCAATAGCTGCTGTTCTAGCCAAAAACGATCAATGTCTGCGGCGGTGCCAATCTGACGATTTCCGTAACCTACTTTATTAATAAATTGCTGCATCCGTTCATATCCAGCCTTACGTGCTAGTACTTGATAGAACCAAACTGTTGAATCTTTAAAGGCTTGACGCAAATTCGTATCATGATTCCAAGCATCGATATCTCGATGAATTCCATCCCAAGTGAGAACTGCCACATCATCAGGAATTACACCTGTTTCTAAAGCTACCAGCGCGTTAAAAATTTTGAATGTCGAAGCTGGAGCGATGGCAGTTGTATTACGTTTAGGATTGTGTTCATAGGTGCGGTTATTTTTTGAGTCGTAAATCAAGATTGAGCCTTCACGCCCAAATTCTTGAAAGTGTCGCCCAAAATTTGGCGCTTTCATAGCAGGACGTTCAGATGAGGTTGAAGCTGGTTGAGCCACAATAGGCATTGTTCGGAAGCTAATTACACTCAATACCACAACACATCCAAGAATTGTAAATATAACAGCTTGCCTTCGGTAATGCCGAAGAGATTGCCACATACCAAACAAGATATTTTTCATTGCATATTTAATAAAATCACAAGGGAGATTTTACAATGCAATCTTGCTCATTTGCGGGGAGATGAACATCTGTGCATCCCTACTCCATCTGCATTTATCTCACAAAATAGCGTTTTTCCCCTCTGATTTGTAAAGCGATCGATGAAGAGTTCTACGCTTGGCTAATTCTTTACCTTTGCGGCCAAGTTGCTCACGTAGCTGTTGATCTTTGCACAACCGATTAAAAGCTTGAAAAACTTCATAACCAGAATTGGGATTAACCAGTATCCCATTTTCTTCATGCTGAACTGTGTCTAGAACACCACCTAAGCGAGGGGCAATGATCGGCTTACCGAAGTAACTTGCTTCTAAATAAACCATACCAAAACCTTCCATATTATTAGGTTTAGTATCTAATAAAGTCAGCATGGCAAATATGTCGCAAGCTGCATAATAACCTGCTAATTCACGCTCTGGCACATATCCAGCAAAGTGGACGCACTTATCTACCCGCAAACGATGCACCAGAGATTTCAGTTCCGATTCACTTGGCCCTTCACCGCAGATTATATAGTGGACATCGACCCCAAAGGTTAGCAATAGTGGGATATTATCAATTACTCGGTCGAAAGCTTTATGTTTTACTAGCCTTCCTATAGAGAGAATAACTATTGCTGAATCGGGAATGTTGTATGCCTGACGCACCCGAACACGCAAATCATCAAGGCTACTGGGACTCCCGACATTGTTACCAAATTTTTCTGGTCTGATTATTGGGTTAATAACGTAAGTAGGCGTATCTAATCGTAAAGCAGTTCTGAGGTAGTCTTGCGTATAAGAACTGTTACAAACAATACCTTCGGCTCTATGAAGTGTCAATTTAAATAGCGATCGCAGCACGGGATTGTGTAATGTACAAAGAAAATCATTACCGTGCAGATAGATAAAAAAGCGAATAGGTAACAAATAGCTCAATAGCAACAGTGAAGGAAAATCATAGCCGTGGCCCCACTCTATATAACGGTAGTGATAGCGAAAATAGAGTTTGATTGCTAGCACAAATGAGCAGACAATATTGACAAAAGGCTTTAGGATATTTCCCACAAAACCACTACGCCAGTATTTAGGATAAAACCAGCGATATACTGGAAATTGTTGACCTTCATCAAATACTTTATCTCCTGAGCAACTAGCCGCCAGCACAATAACTCGTTCTGGATCTTGGAGACAACGATTATACATATATTCTCCAATTACAGCTTCTTTCGGTAAGAATATCCGGGATATGACTAGGATATCTGGGTATGCAGCTTTGTCTCTGATGTCGGCTGTTAGTTGAGAAATATGTTCCATAACCAAGTTGATAAATTTACTTCAAATAATTTTGAATTTATTTACAATTAGGATTACTTTCCAAGCCATAATTATTATTTTATTTCTTTTAAAACGAATCTGGTAGACAAAACTGAAGGCTATTTTAGAAGATTAGCTAACAAGATTGTTTTTTTATTGTGTTGATTTTATTTTTGCGGCAAAACTCTCAACATTAGAGAATTTTTGTGCATGATGGACAATAAAATAAAATCTAGCACTTGTAGTCCAATGTAGTCAAATTTCTCACTGAAGAACTGTTGCAAAAATTACGAAACTTACCTACGTTCACTAGACTATCTTGAATAGTCTAGACTGGTGTGCCAAAATGCCAAAAGCCTAGATAAGTATTTAATAACTATCTGTGTCTGCTTAGTGCTACTGATAAGCATCACACCTACTTATCGCACTACTATACATACGTAATCATCAGGTCTATATCTGTCCTTTATATTACTTAAAATAGAGAGATATCCTTTTAGATTCTGACAAAACAAGTAGGGTGAAGTATTAAAAAATTAGTCAAAATAATCATGAGAAATGAGAAACATCTGTATAATCCAAAACTGTAGCCTCGAAGTGCCCAGTCTAAAACATAGCCAAAATTGCCCGTAGGCGTAGCCCGTCGTAGACATCACAAATTTCTGTGATGATGAACATATCTTAAGGTACGGTTCCCCAGTCGAGAAATCCCCCCTGCGATCGCTGCATACGCCAGATAAGACGCGGTAGATTGAATATGTAGCCTTTAAAAATGAATGCTACAAAGCTTGCTTGTTACGGACTGGCGTTAGTGACATAACCGCAAAACTCCTACCAGCATGGAGATAAATCATAAAAATTCTGTTTTCCAAGCGATTGTATTATGCGTAAAAAACTACAACAAATCAGCAAACCACTGTTAAAAACCTTCTTAGCGTTAGGACTGGTGTTAACTTTGGTTCTTAGCCACGCCGATGGAGCATTAGCGGCCCGCAGTGGGGGTCGAATCGGTGGTGGCTCTTTTAGAGCGCCTTCCAGCCGCACCTATACACCGCGCACTTATGCACCTCCCGGCGGGGGCGGATACTATCCTGGTGGCGGTTTTGGTGGTGGTTTTGGCTTTCCCTTCCTACTTCCTTTCTGGGGTATTGGGGGAGGATTTGGTGGTCTATTTAGCATCTTAATTTTCTTTGCGATCGCTAATTTCTTATTGCAAACTTTCCGCCGTGTCTCAGGCGGTGAAACACCAGAAGCAGATTACAGCAGTAACTCTCCTGTTTCTGTAACTCGTTTGCAAGTAGGTTTGTTAGCTCAAGCCCGTGAATTGCAAAATGAACTCAACCACATTGCTGAAACTGCTGATACTAATACCCCAGAGGGAAGAGCAGAAATTCTGCAAGAAGCCAGCCTAGCTTTACTCCGCCATCCCGAATACTTTGTATATGCAGGTGGTGGCACTCAACAAGCCAGTTTAAATTCAGCTGAAAGTCAGTTTAATCGGCTGTCACTGGCAGAACGGAGCAAGTTTAGCGAAGAAACTCTTTCTAACGTCAACAACCAGCTAAAAGCAGCCCTTGCCAAAGAAGCTTTACCCCAGGCTGGTGAACTAGACAACCCCACCCGCCTATTTACTGAAGGCCCTGGAGAATACATTATCGTCACCTTGCTGGCGGCAACACTAGGCAAGTTTGATATCCCCACAGCGATTAACAGTGCTGATGATTTGCGTCAAGCCTTGCGCCAAATTGGTAGTATCCCTAGCGAAAAACTTCTGGCAATTGAAGTACTTTGGACTCCACAAGCTGAAAATGATACGCTGACATCTGATGATGTACTGGCAAATTATCCTGATTTGAGACTTGTTTAACCTCTAAAAATTTCGCGCTTTACTGCCACTAAAGAACTTGGCATCTTGGCGAAACAAATAAGTTCCTCATTGAGTGCAATAACTAGAAAACCGTTTGTCAATAACAAGCGGTTTTTTGTATAACCTAGATATACCAAGAATTACGCACTGAGAACTAAAATCTCGATCCACCCTAACTTCTCTGAAAATGGGAGAAACTCTCAAAGCGCTGTTTAAAAAGGGGCTTGGGGGATCTATTATGTGTAAGCCCTATATACTTAACTATCTTTTAGAAAAATTATTCTTAGCCAAGACTTTGGTAATATTATCAAAATGTTATACACCTAAAGCGTTATCTTATGCCTAATGTTGAAGCCGACGAAAACCGAGAGCATCGCATTAAAACAGAGATCATTGTAGATGCTGAAGACAAAGAAGATCGAGCTATGGGTTGGTACTACTACCTCGAAGAGACTCTAAATTTTCCCTTTATGGCTAAATGGACTAAGAAGGGACGCAAATCAGGCTCTACCGAGGAGAAACAAGTGGAAGTGCTGGGAATGGCCCCAGATGATGAGTGTTTAAAAGATATGCTTGTCGAAGTAGCTTACATTAATGGTAAGGATGATGATGTATATTCTGCAAAGTTATCTGAAATAGCAGCCATTGATGCTGACAGCGAAACTCAAGAAGCGATCGCAGACTGGCTCTATTGGATTGCCAGAGGATACAAGTTTTAAACTCTAGGATAAATATCGAATGACGCGGCAGGGATTACCAGCAGCGACAACATTCTCAGGTATATCTTTGACAACTACACTGCCAGCACCAATGGTTGTGTTATCGCCAATAGTGACACCTGGACAAATAATTGCACTGCCACCAATCCAGACATTATTACCAATGTTTATTGGGGCAGCTAATTCTCTACCAGAAAGGCGAATTTCTGGCTCTACAGGATGATAAGCAGTATAAATTTGTACATAAGGAGCGCATAATACATTATCACCAATGTGAACTGTATTACAGTCTAAAATTACACAGCCATAGTTCATATACAATTTGTCGCCGACAAAAATATTACTACCATAATCACAGTGAAATGGTGGCACAATTGATACTTTGTCACCTATCTTTCCAAATAACTCTTGCAAAATTTGCTGCCGTTGCTCTTGCTGTTCTTCAGTTGTAGAATTGTACCTTCGCAACAGACGACTAGCTCGTTTATTTCCAGCAGCCAATTCTGGATCTTCCGCCAGATATAATTCGCCTGCGAGCATTTTCTGTTTTTCGGTTTTTTCCATAACAGGCTTATGGGACTTCTCGTTTGTATACGATAACCTTAGCAGCAACTAAATTAGCACATATTCTATCCTTAACTAAATATGGCATAAGTCGCTTTTCCCTGCCGTTTAGCTCGGTACATAGCAATATCAGCATCCCGTAGCAGAGTTGCAGGTTCCTCATAACTACTAAAATTCCAAGCAATACCAATACTAGCTGTAGTAGATAATTCACATCCATTCAGCTTAAGTGGCGATCGCAACGATTCTTGAATCCGTTTGGCAACATTGGTAGCGTCGGTAATGTCTTTAATATCCTCTAAAAGAACTGTAAACTCATCACCACCAAATCGGGCTACAGTATCACCACCACGTAAGCAGGACTCTAAACGTCTAGCGATCGCTACTAAAAACTCATCCCCTATTCCATGTCCAAAGCGATCGTTAATATCTTTAAAACCATCTAAATCCAAAAATAAAACTGCAAAATAATAATCGCTTCTGCGTTTGCTGCGCTCAATTGTTTGTCTGAGCCTGTCTAGAAATAAAACACGATTTGGTAATGCTGTCAGCCCATCATAAAACGCATTACGGATCAATTGTGCCTCTGTCTGCTTGCGTTTGGTGATATCTTGAAACACTAAAACTGCACCAGTGATATTACCATTGCGATCGCGGATGGGTGCAACTTTATCCCCAATCGCTATCTCTTTGCCATCTTTGGTAATCAGTATACAGTTTTCTGGGAAATCCAAAATTTCACCTGTTTTGATTACATCTGCGGCTAAGTTTTCAATTTTTTCTCCTACATCTTTGTCAACTAAGTTAACTACTTCTACTAAATCTTTACCGAACGCTTCACTTTCCTTCCAGCCCGTGATTATTTCTGCTATGGGATTCATCATTTGAATACAACCATCAGCATAAGTCACAATCACTGCACTGCTCATACTATTAATAATTGCTGCCAGCCTTTGTTTTTCTTCGTATAATATTTTTTTGCTTTGATGTTTGTATAGAGCCATTTCAATCGCAAAATGTAAATCACTTTCAATAAATGGTTTGACTATGTAATTAAAAGGCTCACTTAGCTGGTTTTCATATAATGTTTTATATTCCGAACACTCTGTTAAATATACTACAGGTACATGGAAGTGATTCTGGATGATGTCTGCTACGTTCACACCGTCAATTTCCCCAGCTAGGCAGATATCAATTAATACTAAATGTGGAAGAGTTTCTGCTACCTTTTTTATTGCTTCTTCACCAGACTTAGTAGTTTCTGATACGGAATAACCTAATTTTTGTAAACTTTTTCTAATATTTGAGGCTATGATTTTTTCATCCTCAACAACTAGGATTTTGCGGGCGAACATGGTGAAACAACCTGTTTGCTAGGGTTCAGATTTTTGTTGTCAGTATCAACTCGATACAAAAGTTCTTATTTCATCATAAACAATCTTTAACTACTCTGTAGTATTGCTTGATATAAATACTTAACTAATGAGCAAATAGCATCATGTTATTAACCTCCAATAATTTCTGTGTTTGTCAAAGCTAATTGTGATTAATGTATGCAGTTAATATCATGTCATTAACATAAAATGTAAATTACCATATAATTACCAGCAATCAAAAATTTATTTTCAACAATATGCAATCAATTATTTTCTTAAATAAAATAAACATCAAGTATAGTATCTATGTCAAAATTAATCAAGAATAAAAATTAATAAAATCACAGTCTACCACTTTCAAATAAGTTGGAAAAATTAATATAGTATCTTGTATTGTAATATGATAATATCGATTGATTATAATACTACTAAAAATTAATCGTTATCTGGAATTAAAGAGTTTAATAAAACGTTGTCTACAAATAGCATTTGTCTCAGCCTGGATGCAAATTATCGTCTCAAACTGTCTTATTACTAATTCTGTAAGGTTGTTTCAGAACAAGGAGATTTTGCCCCTTGTTTCACCAAGCAATCTTGATTTCTTACAGTTTTGCAAAGAATTGTTATGAAATTTTTAATTGTGGATGAAAGAGTATCAATTAAAAGTATTTATAGGTTTTAGTTAATACTAAATCACAAATTTTTTTAACTGAAAATATGCATGTTAAATGCTTATCAGCAAATAACATGATTTTTTTTAGTGTTTTTTGATAACGAGCAAGTGCTGGGGGCAATGGCAGGAAAGATTCTCTTTGTGAGATACTTCCGCGCTCCATAAAAACCCCCTGTTTTTGCTAGTTTATAGATATTGACAAAAAAAACACGTTTTGTGCTTTAGAGATTAGACTTACTTTTAGTAAGTTCAATGCTAATTTTGCCACCAAAATCTGGAATAGGTGCAGCAGGTTTGCTCAGAATGACTTGGACTTGTGTTACACGATCGCACTCTTGGAGAATAGAATCTGCGATCGTTGCTACCAATTTCTCCACCAAAGCAAACTTAGACGTTTTGACCAGATGTTGTATCAAGCTAATGACGCTGCGATAATCTAAAGTGTCTTCGATCGCGTCAGTTTTGGCCGCTGTGGAGATATCCAACCATAACCTCACATCCACCTCAAACCATTGTCCTAGCACCTGTTCTTCTGGTAAATACCCAGTGTAGCCATAGCAGCGAATTCCCGTTAAATGAATGCAGTCCATAAAAGTTTGAGAGCAAATTGGGCATTTTGTAGAAAGTGGAGCAAGAAAGTATCGAGGATCGGCTTCCCTCCCTTGGACTTCTTTTCACCAAACTTTCCCAGATGGATTTTAAATTAAATTTCCCTAAACAAAATCTAAAATTTCAGATTGTTTTATAGCTATGTTTGATTTAATGCCGATCGCTTATAGGAATGTTAATCAACTTTGGGCTTACATTTTAACAGAGACACTAAAGCGGTTGGGATTGACTTGTGCCATCATTTGTCCTGGCTCACGCTCCACACCCTTAGCAATAGCCTTTGCTCAACAAGCACCTGAGATAGAAGCGATTTCCATTCTCGATGAACGTTCAGCCGCCTTTTTCGCCTTGGGACAAGCTCAAGCAACCGGTCGCCCTGTGGTACTAGTTTGTACCTCTGGTACAGCAGGAGCAAATTTTTATTCAGCAGTTATTGAAGCCTCATATAGTCGCGTCCCACTATTGATACTAACTACCGATAGACCGCCAGAATTGCGAGATTGTCACTCTGGGCAAACCGTAGACCAGTTGAGATTATATGGAAACTACCCAAATTGGCAAACAGAGTTAGCCTTACCCTCCGCCGATCTGGGAATGCTAGCTTATCTGCGACAAACAGTAATTCATAGCTGGGAAAGAGCGCAAACTCCTACAAAGGGGCCAGTACATTTGAATATTCCCTTTCGCGATCCTTTAGCGCCTGTTCCTGATGGAACCGACTTGAGTTATTTGCAATCACTGTTTGAATCAGAAGACTTCTTTGTAGGAATAGCAAACTCATCTCCCATTCCCCATTCCTCATTCCCCATTCCCCAACTATGGAAAGAATGCGATCGCGGTATCATCATCGCAGGTGTTGCCCAACCGTCGCAACCAGAAGAGTATTGTAGAGCGATCGCACAACTTTCTCAAACTCTCAAATGGCCAGTGCTAGCAGAGGGACTTTCCCCAGTCAGAAATTATGCCGAACTCAACCCTTATTTAATTTCCACTTATGACTTGATTTTGCGAAATCAGCAACTAGCAAAGCAGTTAGCGCCCGAAATGGTGATTCAGGTGGGTGAAATGCCTACGAGTAAAGAACTGCGTACTTGGATAGATGCAACGCAACCCCGACGCTGGGTAATTGATCCTAGTGACCAAAACCTTGACCCTTTGCACGGGAGGACGACGCATTTACGGATATCTGTAGAAGATATAAAAGTAGAGGAGATAAATTTATCTTTCTGTTCAGACTATGGAAAGCAATGGTGTGATGCGGAAGCGAAGGTCAGATTAGTTGTTGATCAGACGATGGGGAAAATAGATGAAATCATTGAGAGTAAAGCAGCGTGGTTAATTTCTCAGATTTTACCGCCAGGAACGCCTTTATTTATTGCCAATAGTATGCCTGTGCGGGATGTGGAATATTTCTGGAAACCGAATAATTTAGGAGTGCGATCGCACTTTAACCGGGGTGCAAATGGCATTGATGGCACATTATCCACAGCTTTAGGAACTGCCCATCGCCAGCAAAGTAGTGTGATGTTAACAGGAGATTTAGCCCTGTTGCATGATACCAATGGTTTTTTAATCCGCAATAAGTTTGTTGGGCATCTCACAATTGTATTAATTAACAACAATGGCGGTGGTATTTTTGAAATGTTACCCATTGCCAAGTTTGACCCCCCATTTGAAGAATTTTTTGGCACTCCCCAGGATATTGATTTTGCCCAGTTGTGCGCTACTTATAATGTGCAGCATGAATTGATTACTTCTTGGGAGCAGTTGCAGCAAAGATTAAACTCACTACCAACTAAGGGGATTAGAGTTTTAGAGTTGCGGACGAATCGCAAACTAGATGCTAAGTGGCGACAGGAAAATTTAATAAAGTTCGCGGCGGAGATTACAATTTAATAATCTCATTAGGTATTGTTGAATAGTGGGATGAAATAGTTTTAACTTAATTATTAGAAATATTTTATGAAAAAAGACCCTGATTATATAAGGTCTTTTTTCATAGCGCACCAGTTTAGGATATTCATACTTATTTGCTCATAATAGTTTCAGCAAATCTTTCTGAAAAAAAATTAAGCAAAACCACCATCCAATCTTGCTCTTAGGGCGCAAATATAAAGAATAGCTGGAATAACTCTTTTATAACTAGGGCCTGTCAATTGCCATACTGTGAATAATCCTGCACCTATCCAACCAACCGGCCCGATAATTACAGCTATTGCACTAGACATTGTTGTATAAGCAACAAATGGTAAAGTAACCCCTATTACTCCGGTAAGTGTACCCAATGTTGTTGAAGCCAGTAAGTAAATACCAAAACCAGACAATTGAGCGCCTGTCAAAGCAAGAAAAATACTAGTACTTCCTAATAATTCACCTCCTTTATCAAATTGTGATGCTGTTTTTCGTAACTGCTGTTCCATTTCTCGCTTTTGTTCTGGTGTCATTTTCTCCAACATTGTTTCCATAACCTTCTGTGCAATTTTTACCTCCATTCCACTAGCAGATTCATATTTACTACATTTGATGTTTAACTTCTTAGCAGCCCGCCTAACTATTTTTTGATAACTTGGATGATCATCAAATATTTCATTAAATACATAGCTGGCAGGATCTTGGCTTTTCTCGCATAGACGATCAACAATAGAATCGGCTGTTGGTTGTGATGCCTTAAGAATCTCTGCCAATGCTTTCCTCTCCTCAAATGAAGCACGATTTAGTAAATTTTTAAGGTCGTTCATATAATTAAATCATTTTACTGAGAAAATAAATCCTAATAATAGTATTCCCAGTAATATTATTTTTATATCGATGACTTTAAAGAAAAATGATAATGAAGCTATGGCAACACAACTGAGTGATGTGATGGAAAAATTACTACCAGCACCTCGAGCAAAAATTCAAGCTCGCACTCAATAACTTATTGCTGAAAATATGAAGCTTAAATATATCAGAAAAGCGAGAAGTTAATTTAGTAATCTAATAATTTATTTTGTAACTACCCTTCCAAGTTCGCGATCGCAATCTCAATTCCAACAACGCCAAAGCTAACGCTTCCAACGTTCCTCAGCAATTTCACCAAATAGTCGTTTTAACAGTTGCAGGACGAGCGATCACACTCTTTCTTCCACCGCTTCCTGATATACCCGCGTGTCTTCCAGCCTCAGATTTATAGCTATGAGAATTTTATCGGGTGCGTAGGCGTAGCCCACCGCAGGTATCGCCCTTTTCTTTTACGTGAAACTTACCCGCTTACTTCACTTTGTAACCACCCTTCCAAATCAGCAAGAGAAGAGAAATCCAACAAAGCATCACCTAAAGCTTCTAACTGTTCTAGCGACAACACCTGAATCTGGCGCTGAAGCGACTCAGGAAACTCACCCACCCGTCGGTTTAATAGTCTTAAGATGATCGTTCTTTCTCCTTCTTCCTTCGCTTCCCGAATAGCCCGTGGTTCTTCCAAATTCAGTCCTAACATTGCTGCAATCTCCTCTCGACTTAGGTTAGAAAACTTGTAGAAAATAATCGTCGTCACTAAATCAATTATCGCTTGCTCCGATTGTTGCCGTGCTTGTTCTAGCAAAAACCTCGCCCCTTCCACTGTTTCTGTTTCAGAGGTAACATTTGTCAGCAACATCAAACCCAATCCCAAAGGTTGTTCTCGCAAATCCCCCAACTCATCCAGATAAACCCGCCTGACTTGACCACTTTCCAACAAAGCGCGGTGAATTGTTGAGTTAGAAGGTTTAAGACTGCGAGAAGCAAAAATTATTACACCAAACCA
This sequence comes from Nostoc sp. LEGE 12447, assembly GCF_015206985.1. Taxonomy (NCBI): domain Bacteria; kingdom Bacillati; phylum Cyanobacteriota; class Cyanophyceae; order Nostocales; family Nostocaceae; genus Nostoc; species Nostoc sp. LEGE 12447. Next base: position 327,028 of record NZ_JADEXT010000003.1, read on the forward strand.
GTCATCGTAACGAATCGAGTTGCGGTAGAGAAACAAGAATAATTCGCTAAAGAAGCGATGATATAAGTCTTCGTCCTTCTGAAACTGGACTTCTGCAAAAAAGACGGTTTTGGAAACTGCATTCGCGGGAGGTAAAAATACTCCATCAATCCGAAACGCCGTTTCTTTCACTTCAACTGATTCAAACTGGTAGTTCTCTGCTTCTGGGGGTGGTTCATCTACTAATTCAAATAGCAAACTGGGAAACTGCTTAAATAATTTGTAGAAGATGGTGTCACGTCGCATTTTTATTCCTCAACACCCAGACAATTACCAGATTGTAAAGGCTTGAGACAACAATTTAGCCTAGGCGTAGCCCGCCGCAGGTATCGCATGTCCCTACGTCCGCGATAAAATTCTCAAGCACAACAGCGCACTTCATACCAATGCAAATTAACTGGCAAACTGCCAAAACCTACGAAGATATTCTGTATCAAAAAACTGATGGCATTGCAAAAATCACCATCAACCGTCCCCATAAACGCAATGCTTTCCGTCCTGAAACAGTCTTTGAACTGTATGACGCTTTCTGCAATGCTCGTGAAGATACTACTATTGGTGTCGTCCTATTTACTGGTTATGGGCCGCATACTGATGGCAAATATGCCTTCTGTTCTGGTGGCGATCAAAGCGTGCGCGGACATGCGGGTTATGTAGACGATACTGGCATCCCTCGCTTGAATGTGCTGGACTTACAACGCCTGATTCGTTCGATGCCAAAAGTAGTGATTGCTTTAGTCGCTGGATATGCGATCGGTGGTGGACACGTCCTACACTTAATTTGCGACCTTACCATCGCTGCCGATAACGCAATTTTCGGACAGACAGGCCCGAAAGTCGGCAGTTTCGACGGTGGTTTTGGAGCCAGCTATCTCGCCCGCATTGTGGGACAAAAAAAAGCTAGAGAAATTTGGTTTCTTTGCCGTCAGTATGATGCACAACAAGCGCTAGAAATGGGTTTAATTAATTGCGTCGTCCCAGTCGAACAACTAGAAGCGGAAGGTATTCAATGGGCGCAGGAGATTTTAGAAAAAAGTCCGATCGCAATTCGATGTCTCAAAGCCGCCTTCAATGCTGATTGTGACGGACAGGCTGGTTTACAAGAACTCGCTGGCAATGCTACCTTACTCTATTACATGACAGAAGAAGGGTCTGAAGGCAAACAAGCTTTTCTCGAAAAGCGTCCACCAGATTTTCGCTCTTTTCCTTGGCTACCTTAAAATTGCAAAAATCGCACCCTTTATTGAGGTGCGATTTTTGCAAATGTCAACTTTTATGGCACTAAATATCTTAAAAGCAAATCTTATCTTAAGCAAACTACAAAATTGGTTCAGTAATAATGGATAACTAAATAAACACTGCTTCAGTCTTGGCCTCTTCAGAATATATAGAGGCAGTTATTTCTTCTACAGGAGCAGGAGCAGCATGATCTAAATCTGAAGCCGGGGAATGAGAACAAGCTAAAACTGGCCTTGCATCTGGCAAAGTCCAAGCATCTTCCAAGGTTTCCCAAGAAGGTGCAAAAGGTGGGAGCGCCAAGGAGCAAGCCTTCCAAGTTGCTTGGACTGGCGCTCCCAACTGCTGGCATGTTCCACCACGGCGACCTTCTGGCTGGTAATGACGGCAATATTTACAGGCAGATGCTAAAAATTTAATAGGTTTCATTCGGATTCATCTTTAGTGCCGTTTTCGGCTGAATTTCATCTTTATATTTTGCTTCTATATATAAAGAGGGAAAAAAGCCAAAAAACCATTATTTTCTATAGCTTTCAGCGATCCCGACGAAAAAATAAACTTTAGGATATTTTTATAATCTTGTTATATTTATAAATAATCTGGAGAGTGATTACCTATTGATTTTGGCTAAAACTTATTAGGGATCAAGATTAAAACTAAAGCTTTTGATTTATTTAGCCTTTTAACTTCCTCCTTAAGGATGGCTTAAGGCATATAATTTCAAATAAATAGTCTGGTTTGTATACCACGTTTGGTATATTTTAGCTGTAAAACATCTTTTTTCTCAAGAATTAGAACGAACTTCTCTAGATGGCGGCAGCAAATTACTTTAAGATAAATTCTGCTCAAGGAATAATCGCTGAAATATTTTGCGTTCAATTCAAGTCAAGACTGACTCGCTTTAAAACTGTTTAGCAGCACAGACAGAACAGACTGCCCAGCGCTGAAGTTCGCCGGGAGGGGTGGGAGATTCACATTGAGGACAAAGGGGTAAGCCATGCGATCGCGATCGCATAATCTTCGTCCAATGCCCAAAAGCAGCATTTACATCCTTGGTGGGTGCAACATCAGGGCGGCTAATCTCATCACCAAGGTAACTGGGATGCTCATGGGGCAAAACCGTTTGTTGCTGTTTTCTCTCGACAGATGGATTCTGCCAGCTAGCTGTAGAGAAGCGAATATCAACCAAAGGTGTTGGCAGTATTTTATTCAACTTTAAAAGCAGAGACGTGCGACCAAAAGTCAGGTTTTGCGCCCAAGCAGCACTAGAAGTTGCTACCGACAAAACATCGCGTTGAATCGACAATGGTCGAGTATTTGCGGCAACCACTGGCCCAACAACACTTGCCCAACACTTGAGCAAGTGTTGAAATGGTTGCTCCTGCCATTTAGACTGCTTTTCCAGAACGCCTAAAATATCATTAATTGATTTCAACGACATCATTCAAAGTGCTAAGTGAGGAGTTAGGAGCAGGGTAGACAAGGAGAATAAGCATTTCTAATTCCCAATCTATCTATTTAAATAATTTTCGCTAATATTGTCAGAAATATATCTATAGTTATTCCAGAAATCTACGTTTGAGGCACACAGGCAATGACTCAAAACCCCCTAAACGATTCCGGTACTCAATCGTCTAAAACGCCTGGGTTGAAACCAGCACTAACAGCAGCACTAGCAAGTTTAGAAGTACCGCTAGATCAAGAGTTAGCTCGATACCGACGCACGCGAAATGGTTTAGTGTCATCAAACCAACGCCGAGTTGCAAGTTACATGAGCAGTCAAACCCAGTCTTTGACTGCCATTCCTACAACATTGGGAACAACTCAGTCATCAGTAACGGAAATTAAAACTAACGTGCCGCCTGCTGTACCTGTGAATCATCAGGGAACCCCAGCGCCAGTTACAGAAATTGACGTACCACCAGCATCTTCTCTAGTTGTGAATCATGAGGTGAACCGAGCGCCAGTTACGGCAAATACCGAAGAACCAAATAATCTCAATGTGCCCTCTACCCAAGATTCTGCTAAAACACAAACTCAACTTCCACCGCCACCGCCCAATTTTAGTAGCAGCATCGTGCCAGCAATTGTTAAAGATACTAAGAGCGAAAATCTTTTGCAGACAGATAACACCTCTAAGCACCCAGATGACTACTTAGAATCTAGTGAAGCACTACTGCGAAGTCTGACAGAAGAACAACCAGAAACCCAAAAACCAAGCAATTATAGTGACAGTCTGCTATCACCTTTAGGTATCGGCTCAATGTTGCTGCTATTGTTAGCAAGTCTTACCTTGGGTTATGTAGTATTCAATCCTAAAGGTTTGCCTCAATGGAATTTAGCCAATTTGTTTAACGGAAACTCGTCTCCCGCACCAGGAAATACTGAAGAAGTTGGGAGTAATGTCCAACCTCAGATCCAGCCACCAAGCACATCATCTATGTATCCCAATCTAGCTGCCCAAGAGTTTCCTGATGTGAGAGATCCTAATGATCTAGTTGGCTTACAACCTAAAGTCCAACCAACCGTCGCAGTAGTGCCTAATCCAGCCGTTCGCCAAAACCCTGTAAATCCTCAAGCGCCATTGTCTAACCCCAATACAGCCCTAAAACCGACAAATCCGATCGCTTTAGCGCCAGTACCAACTGTACAATCCTTACCTCCCCTAAATTTACCTCCCATTTCAACGGCAAAAACCTCGCCCCAGCCAATCGCAGCCTCACCAAAGCCTAATGCAGAAATCAAACCAGGAACAGATGGGTTCTACCATGTCGTGATAGATAATAAAGGTGCAGCTTATGCTTCAGCACGGCAAGTAATTCCTGATGCTTATTTATCACCCAACAAAGAATTGATTTATCTCGGTGCTTTTAAGACTAAAGAGCAAGTACAAAAACAGATGCAATTATTACAGACAAAGGGAATTAAGGCACGAGTTCAGCAACCATAAGTTGCAAAAATCTACGATACCATGAGATAACAGTCCTGACTTATGAGTGCTGTTAGCGGATAGCTAAGGTTTAGCCCGTGCTGAGTAGTAGATACAAAATCTGACTACGACAAAAATTTTATACTCAATTAAATTACTGAGTATTCAGCACTCCATAACTACCCTCCTACAAAATTTTTATACTCAGCACTCATTACTCAGCATTGAGTTTCGTGAATGGAGAGCCGACATGGAATTAATCAAGCGTATTCTGCGGGTGATTCGCGCTAATCTCAATAGTTTGATCGGTGGTGCAGAAGATCCAGAAAAGATTCTAGAGCAAACTGTCCTAGAGATGCAGGAAAATCTGGTGCAGTTGCGTTCGGGTGTAGCACAAGCGATCGCTACCCAGAAACGCACCCAACGACAGGCGGCGGCTGCCAACTCTCAAACAGAAGAATGGTATCGCCGCGCCCAATTGGCCTTACAACAAGGCAATGAACCTCTAGCACGTGAAGCTTTGACTAAGCGCCAAGCTTATAAAGAAACCAGTACAGCCCTCTTTTCTCAGATAGAGCAGCAAAACGATATAGTCGCTAGGCTAAAAAAGGATATGCGATCGCTAGAGTTAAAAATTTCCGAGGCGAAAACAAAAAAAGATATGTATATTGCTCGCGCCCGTTCCGCAGAAGCCTCTTCTCGCCTCCAGGAAATGCTTGGGGGAGTTTCTGCTACCAGCAGTCTGAGCGCCTTTGAGCGTATGGAAGAAAAAGTTTTACAAATAGAAGCTCATTCAGAAGCGATCGCTCAACTCGGTAGCGACGACTTGGAAACACAATTTACTTCCTTGGAATCTACTAATAATGTGGATGCCGAATTAGCCGCGATGAAGGTGCAGGTTTTAAATCAGGCAGAAAACACACAGCACAACAATCTGCTTACCGAGGAGAAGCAGAATACGGCACAGCCTCCCCAACAGCAGTTACCTAAAACTCAAGACTCTTGAAGTTCGGCTAATTACCCCAGTTTGGAGATATCTTAACAATTAAGAGTTGTTATAACGTACTGATTCCAACCGGAAAGATTACATTGAAATAGGTAGCTATTAAAAAGTAAAAAAGCTAACTGTCCAGCAAAAAGCGTAAACCAAACAAGGAAAAACAAAGTTATGGGATTATTCGATCGCATTAAGCGCGTAGTTAGTTCTAACCTCAACGACCTGGTTAACAAAGCCGAAGACCCCGAAAAAATGCTAGAACAAGCCATCCTGGAAATGCAGGAAGACTTGGTGCAGCTGCGTCAGGGAGTAGCCCAAGCGATCGCCGCCCAAAAACGCAGTGAGAAACAGTACAATGATGCTCAAAATGAAATCAATAAGTGGCAACGCAATGCCCAACTCGCCCTACAAAAAGGTGATGAGAATTTAGCACGGCAAGCCCTAGAGCGGAAAAAAACCTATACTGACACCAGCGCCGCCCTCAAAGCTAGTTTAGATACCCAAAGCACTCAAGTTGAAACCCTCAAGCGCAACTTAATCCAGCTGGAAAGCAAAATTTCTGAGGCTAAAACCAAGAAAGAAATGCTTAAAGCTCGGATCACAACTGCCAAAGCCCAAGAGCAACTCCAAGGCATGGTGCGTGGGATGAATACCAGCAGTGCAATGTCTGCCTTCGAGCGGATGGAAGAAAAAGTCTTGATGCAAGAATCCCGGGCCCAGGCATTAGGAGAGTTAGCAGGCGCAGATTTAGAAACCCAATTTGCTCAGTTGGAAGGTGGTAGCGATGTTGATGATGAATTGGCAGCTTTGAAAGCGCAAATGCTACCACCCGCTACTCCAGTAACTCAAGCACAACTTCCACCCCAACAAGAAACCACTCCTGCTAAGTCTAATGAAGTGGTTGATGCCGAGTTGGATTCCCTACGCAAGCAATTGGATCAACTATAAAATTGCCAGAAAACTTATTTGAGCTAGTCCCACGCCTATTGGTTGTGGGATTTTATATCATTAGTCAATAGTTAACAGTCAAAATAACTATGAATTATTGATTATGGACTATTGACTACTTTGGGATAAAGTATTGTGTGTGCCAACTTTGATCGCCACCGGATGGAGACTGCAATGAGTAAGGCTGTAATCACCATAACTGATGCTGAGTTTGAAACAGAAGTGTTAAAAGCTGAACAGCCTGTATTAGTTTACTTTTGGGCTTCCTGGTGTGGGCCTTGTCAATTGATGTCGCCCATGATTAACTCAGCTGCTAGCAAATATAGCGATCGCCTCAAAGTCGTGAAAATGGAAATTGACCCCAACCCACTCACTGTTAAGCAGTACCAAGTGGAAGGTGTTCCGGCTCTGAGACTATTTCAGGGCCAGGAAGTTTTAATTTCGACTGAGGGAGTCATCGGTAAAGATAAGTTACTCGAACTCTTAGATACGCACTTAAATAGTAATTAGTCAATAGTTAATAGTCCATAACTAATGACTAATGACCAATGACAAATGACTAATGACTAACATGCAATTTGCAAAGCGTTTACAACCCCTGCAATCTAATGTATTTGCTGATATGGACAGAGCCAAGGCAATTGCTTTGGCCGCTGGACAAGAAGTAATTGATTTGTCGTTGGGGTCTTCTGATTTACCAGTCGAGGCGCACGTCATTGAGGCGATCGCCCAATCTCTCCATGATCGCAGTACCCACGGCTATTTGTTGTTTAACGGTACTATTGGGTTTCGTGAAGCTGCAGCCAACTGGTACGAACAAAAATTTGGCATCAAAGTAGATCCCCAAACTGAAGTACTACCTCTGATTGGTTCTCAAGAGGGTACAGCCCATTTACCTCTAGCATTGCTCAATCCAGGAGATTTTGCCCTGTTGCTCGATCCAGGTTATCCCTCTCATGCCGGGGGAGTCTACCTAGCCAGTGGTCAAATCTACCCGATGCCATTACGGGCAGAAAACGCTTTTTTACCAGTGTTTGCGGATATTCCCGCCCCAGTTTTGGCTCAGTCGCGGATGATGGTATTAAGTTATCCTCACAATCCCACTTCAGCGATCGCTCCTTTATCTTTCTTCCAAGAAGCTGTAGCCTTCTGTCAACAACACAATCTCGTCCTGGTTCATGATTTCCCCTACGTAGATTTAGTATTTCAGGAAACTGGGGAGTGGGCAGATTCTTCTCCCAATCCAAAATCCTTAGTCCCTTCAATTCTGCAAGCTGATCCAGAGAAAAGCGTCTCGATTGAATTTTTCACCCTTTCCAAGTCCTACAATATGGGCGGCTTCCGCATTGGCTACGCCATTGGTAATGCCGAGTTAATTAACGCCTTACGCCAGGTAAAAGCTGCCGTTGATTTTAATCAGTATCGGGGAATTTTAAATGGTGCGATCGCAGCCCTAACTGGCCCTCAAGCTGGGGTAAAATCTGCTGTCGCTATCTTCCAGCAACGCCGTAATGCCTTCATCACTGCTTTACACTCCATTGGCTGGAATGTTCCTACTCCCAAAGCCACAATGTACATCTGGGCAAAATTGCCCTCAGCTTGGAGTCAAAACTCCATAGAATTTTGTACCCAGCTAGTTAAACAAACTGGTGTCGCTGCTTCGCCTGGTGCTGGCTTTGGCAAATCTGGGGAAGGGTATGTCCGTTTTGCCTTAGTACATGAGCCACCTTTATTAGAAACTGCTGTGGAAAGAATTGCCCAGTTCCTTTATTAAATTTCTTCTCAAGCTGAACGCCAAAGATTTTTTGCGGCAAAGTCTATGAATAGAAGACGCAGCAAAGGCGCACAGCCGTGCGCCTCTATAAATCAATACGGTTCAGTTAAGAAATTTATCCGTTGAGGCAGGGGTAGAGAAAAAGCTTATCTGAACCCTATTGCCCTATGAATAACCGTATTCTACTGAATTTCAAATATTTTATCTGTAATTTTTAATATTAGTAATATTGAGAAACCTAAGTAATTAGACGTATAAAAATCTAGAAATATTCTTCATATTTTTATTGATAATCCCAAGTAACTTTACCCAATCAGGTCTTCCTATCTCTTAAAGTGGGTTTGTACGTTCAGCTACCAAAGTTGGCTAACAATGCAGGTGGCGTTTTCAAGCTGCCGTATTGCCAAAAGCCTGTAGTCAAGACAGCCCAAGCCTATAAACGGCAATAGTTTAAAACTTAATTTCCAAACTGACAGAGACTTGAAAAAAATGAAGATGACTTTTCACAAACTTGTAATTGGCGCTTCAATGGCTATTGGTGTGAGCGCGATCGCTACTGTACCAGCACAAGCTGGAACCCTCACCGGCGCTACTATTGGTGGAACAGCAGCCAGTGATTACTTAGTATATGATGTATCGGGTAACAGTACTGTACTGTTGCCAAATACCCAGACAAACGTCCAGAAAGTCCTAGATGGCAATGCTGCAAACCCCACTGGAAACGTAGAGTTACGAGCCAGCAGTGAGCAGTCTGGTTTTGATTTCAGCAAGAATACCACTTTGGCAGGACAAATTGGTGACAAAAGTATTACCTTGAGTAGTCTGACAGCAACAGATTGGTTTAGTACTGGGTCAGGATTAAGTACAAGCTATGGGGCAAATAACTTTGCAAATACTTGGTTTAACCAATTTTATGATGCAGCTGGTCTCGCAAGCAATGAATCTGCAATTAAATTGGCACTAAATCTACCAAGTTTTACTCCTAGCTCGTTTATTCGTCAGCAAGCCTTTAACGCATTTTATGGTATTGGTGGTTTCCAACGCTCTAGCGATCCTAATATCTCTTACGTTAATCAAAATGACACCACTGGCGATATTAAAATTGGGTTAGCGGGTCACTACAATTTAAAAGATTACTATGCGCCTCTATTAGGAAGTTTTGGTAATTTTCTTAAAGATGGATTTCAAGCTAGTGAAGTTGTTAAAGTTACATACAATGGCAAGACTGATTTCCGTTACAGCTTTTCTGCTACACAAAGCGGACTAAGCAACAATTCGGGGCCGGGTGCTGATGGCAAGTCTCACAGTGGTAACTATGAAATCACCATCCAAGGTATACCTCCCACAGCAGTTCCAGAACCATCAGTCATGCTTGGTCTATTGGGTGTGGCTGGTGTCTTTGCCACACAACGCAAATTGAAAAAAGCATCTATTTAAGAAGATTGCAAGTTTAAAACTACAAATAAAAAAGGGAGCTGTTAGCTCCCTTTTTTATGAATACTTTCTTCCAGTGAGAAAATAATTTAATTTTCTAAGTTATGTATTTTTAATAATATTTCCAAAAAATGAATCCTTTGTAAGAGTCTATGTATTTAGATCCTTGCCAACGTATTTATAACAGCAATCTCGTACAATTGCATTATCTTACATTAAATCCAGATAAAATCTATTATATGACTGGCAAGTAGCCTATTATTGCCTCTAGTATTATTTAAGTAATTTCACTTAAAATAATTACTAAATTGACTTTTTAAAATCAGTCTTTTATTTAATACTATTAATTGTAAAAAACTCGTAAAGAAAAGCTTAATAATTGATTAATCTTATATTTAATCGTACTATTATTAAGTATTGGAGTACAGCTAGATTTAATTTATTAATATTTTTGGCTAAATTATATAAGTCAATTTTCTATTAATCTGAGAGTTTAAATGTACCACCATTTTAGTTTATGGTAATAATTGTTGGTTTTTACTTAAGATAATCAGATAATAGGTAGCAATGACAGCACAATTCTTCAATACAGATCAGCCATTGCGGTCATACAAAGTTAGACGAATTTTGCTAGTTGAAGACCATTATCTCAATAGGTTGTTACTGAGTGACTATCTAAGTTACTGTGGGTACGATGTCCAAAGCTTATCTGAAGGCTCTAATTTTTTCGCGACTATAGATAAATTTAAACCAGATTTAATGTTATTAGACTTAAAATTACCAGATATTGATGGTTATTCGCTCTTAAAACAAGTCCAGAAAAAACCTGACTTGTCAAAAATACCTATCATTGTGGTTTCCGCTTTTGCTTTTAAAGCAGATAAAGAATTAGCTATGAGTTTAGGCGCACGCCGATATTTTGTCAAACCTCTAAAACTCAAGGATCTTATACTTACAATTGAAAAAGAGTTGACTTGTTGCCATAGATAGAGTTTTTACTTGGCATACCTTTATTCGGCTTTTTGCTCTTCAATGAACTCTTCAACTTGCTGACTAATATGTTGTACAAAAGTGCCAATTGTTAAAATTTTATTTTGTACTTGTGCTAACAGCAAAACTGCGGTTTGCAGCTCATTGAGCGTTTCAGCCATAGCTTCACGGTACTGAGCTTCAAAGTCTTGTAGGTTCATAATTTAATTGTTACCTTAATTATTATCATAACTATATTTATAATCATATTCGTAAATATAACTTCCTAAATCCGTTAAATCGCTTAATGTTATAAGTTGAATTGATAATCAAAACTGCTGTTTATTGGTAATTAATCTCGCTGCATTTATATCAGCATATATTTGAATTTTTGTTAATTTTAACTAAGAATATATAAAGCTAGTAGTTCCATAAAATAAAGTTTTAAATAATAAAATTTTGTATCTATTAAAATATTAATTATAGATTCAAAAAGCCAAGTTTTGATTCTGGCAGTAACAGATGACAACTAAGGTAATAGCTACATAAACTCTTATCTGCTCCAAAATTGTGATATGTGCAGCAAGGCATCTAGTAAACTGTGATGGAAGTTACTTACCTTGATTTACAAGGGGATTTTGCCCCAAGTCTTGTTGGTGGCAGGATTTACACCAGCTCATAAACCAAGCAAGCTGTGGGTACTCCATTGGATAACTCGTAGGTAGCCGCAGAAGTATCTATAGACTAAAAATATCTTTACTTTATATTTAATTGATAATTACTCTATGAAATCGGCACGAAAAAAGAATTTTTCTTAAAATAGAGAAAGATTACCTAATTTTGGTTGTGACAATATCTACTCAAATACTACCACTGGTTAAAGAGCCGGAACGACTGGAAAATCGTCTAGCCGAAATTCCACCGGAACCGGGGGTTTATTTCATGCGGGACAACAGCGATCGCATTATATATATAGGTAAGTCACGTAAATTGCGATCGCGTGTTCGTTCCTATTTCCGCGATGGCTACAACAAGACTGAACGCATTGCCACGATGGTTAAGTTGGTGACAGAAATTGAATTCATCGTCACTGATACTGAAGCCGAAGCTTTAGCGCTAGAAGCCAACTTGATTAAGCAGCACCAGCCATACTTCAACGTGCTGCTCAAAGATGATAAAAAATATCCCTATCTCTGCATTACTTGGTCAGAAGATTATCCCCGAATTTTTATTACCCGTAAACGTCAATTCGGCAAAGAAAAAGATAAATTTTACGGGCCTTATACTGATGCTGGTTTATTGCGAGAGATTGTCCGTATCTGCAAGCGCATCTTTCCCCAGCGACAACGACCTCAACCACTTTTCAAAGACCGTCCGTGCTTAAATTATGATTTAGGGCGTTGTCCGGGTGTGTGCCAAAAGCTGACTTCACCAGAAGAATATCGCAAAATTGTGCAAAAGATCGCGATGGTATTCCAAGGGCGAACTCAGGAATTAATTGATATTTTGACTCAACAGATGAATACAGCAGCTGAAGACTTGAACTTTGAGTCAGCAGCACGGATTCGCGATCAAATTTCTGGGTTAAAGTCGCTGACTGCTGACCAAAAGGTATCCTTACCAGATGATACAGTTTCACGGGATGCGATCGCACTGGCAGCTAACGAAGAACACGCTTGCATTCAACTATTCCAGATTCGCGCTGGTCAATTGGTAGGGCGTTTGGCTTTTGTGGCTGATGCTCATGCAGAACCAGGAGCTATTTTACAACGAGCTTTAGAGGAACATTACCAAACTGCTGACTCGGTGGAAATACCCTTAGAAATTCTGGTACAGCATGATTTACCAGATAGCGACATATTGGCGGATGTCTTAACTCAACGTAAAGGAAAAAAAGTCACGATTTTGACTCCTTTGCGGCAAACTAAGGCAGAATTAATTGAGATGGTAGAGCGAAATGCTCAGTATGAATTGCAAAGAATGCAGAAATTTGGCGATCGCAATCACCAAGCAATGCAAGATTTAGCGACCATTCTCGATTTACCAGATGTACCCCATCGCATCGAAGGTTATGACATTTCCCACATTCAAGGGTCAAATGCTGTAGCTTCCCAAGTTGTGTTTATCGACGGTTTACCCGCCAAACAGCATTATCGCCACTACAAAATTAAAAATCCCACTGTGACGGCGGGACATTCAGATGATTTTGCTAGTCTTGCTGAAGTTATTGGGCGACGTTTCCGTAAGTATGCGGAAGATCCACAGTTGTCACGTTTGGGTAATCCAGATTGGCCTGATTTAATCATGATTGATGGTGGTAAAGGTCAGTTATCATCGGTTATCGCCGTTTTGCAAGAGATGAATTTATTAGAAGACTTGCGAGTTGTGAGTTTAGCAAAGCAGCGAGAAGAGATTTTTTTACCGGGAGAATCTAAACCCTTGTCAACTGATGCAGAACAACCAGGGGTACAATTGTTGCGACGGTTGCGAGATGAAGCGCATCGTTTTGCAGTGAGTTTCCATCGTCAGCAACGCAGTGATAAATTGAAGCGATCGCGTTTAGATGAAATTCCTGGCTTAGGACATCATCGACAAAAGCAGCTACTAGGGCATTTTCGCTCAGTTGATTATATTCGCCAAGCAACAACCCCACAACTCGCCGAGGTTCCAGGAATTGGGCCGCGTTTAGCTCAAGAAATTTACGATTATTTTCATCCTGCTTGAGGAGACTAATAGCCTGTCAAATTTCAATTTATAGGTAAAAAATTTTGTAGTAAAGACTTGAGTGCTTAGAAAATAAGGACTTTAGTCCTTACTACAAACCTTAAAAACTAGCTTTACAAAGTATTAATTTCACTCTTATAGCGGATTCAGTTAAGGTTGTCTGCAATAATTCAAGATGTGTAAATACCGTAAATTTACGGTATCTGATAAGTATGCTAATTTTGATTAAATTATTTCACTAGAATTTAACCTCATAAATATTGCTAGCAAATATTAACTAAATCTTAAGATAAATATTTTGTTACTAAATATACAGTAATTTATTGGTTTTAATTTTTGAATACAAGAACGGCTTTTTTTGTATAAGTCTGAAATCACTATAAATAAGGATCTCTCAAGGCATTCGCCATAGGGATCAGTAAATCACTAAGCAGGATTTAATTAAAAAATAATTTATGTATCTAAAGTAGGAGGGTAAGATCACTTAAATTCTAGGATAATATACAAAGATATCGAAAATTTTTCAAACCTGAAATTTTGTTTAAAATAATCAGCCAATATTAAGGTCGTTTGTTAAGTTGGGTCAAACCAAAATTATTGCTACTTTAACTGGCAGTCTTCTTAAATAAAAAATAAATTACAACCAGGGGTTTTAAAATGCAGACAGTACAAAAGATTTACTGCCCAAATTGTGGCTGCCAAGCAGAACGTTATTATATTTCTGATAGTCAATTAACTCGAACACAATGCTCTAGTTGTGACTACTTGATGATTAGCTGTACTCGCACTGGCAAAGTCATTGAGGCTTATGCACCAGGAATTTATGCACAACGCTAGATAATAAAAATTAAAAATTGGAGAATGTTTTCTCTAATTTTTAATAATAAACTTACTTATGATAAATTCTGAAGACTTTACAAGTTCTTATTCTGTTGTCTGAGTTGTTGCTGTCGGATCTGTTCTTGTAATCTAAATTCTTGCTGTTGTCTAATTTGTTGATCTTGTCTGAGTTGTTGATCTTGTATTCTCAGTTGTTGCTGTCGGGAGAATTCTTGCTGTTGTATTCTCAGTTGTTGCTGTTGTAGCCTAAATTGTTGCTGTCGGAGCATTTCTTGCCGTTGTCGTGTAAATTCTTGCTGTTGTATTGTCTGTTGCTGTTGTAGTAGTTGTGGTTGTTGAAGGTTTAGCCGTAGCCATGTTTCCTTCATTCGTTCTTGTGTTTGCTGATTTTGCTCTTCTTGTTGTTGTCTGATTCTTTCTTGAAATGAATCTTGCGTCTGGGGATTCGTCTGAATTATTTGTGCATTAGCAGGAAAACTAATCGATAAAGCTTTTGCAAGCACAATCAATAGTAGCCATGCTTTAAATATCGACAAACGATTTAACATACAGTTATTTCCTCAATTGTTATAGGTTGGGTTTAGCGATCGCTAAATCCTTAAAATTTCAACACAATTACCCTATACAAGATAAATACAGGGGCTTGGAATAGTTCACTAAAGCTAATGTTTTATTTACCGTTATGGGTTTGTGCGATACTTACATTTGACTACGCCAATGTAGTTAATATTCTTCAGTCCATAACGTTTTCTAAATATCAGTGCATTGAGAATATCTTGCTAGATCAAGGTTATATCTAGTTCGTTATATTGATTTTGCATAAAACTCTCGCTTTTCAGATATTCACCACTAATTAAATTATACATTCAAATTTTTTAGATGGGTTGTCGGATTTCCGTAATCCACTTACCTGGTAGAGTTACAGTTACGAAGCTTTTCAAGTACTTGAACTACACTATTTTCTGTTCTCTATCGCCCGTTATAGTATGAATAGCTGAAAACTTCTCTAAAAAAGGATTTCAAGCGATTTTACACCGTAGATAAACAGAGATAATTTCTTAGATATATCTGTGTTTATCTGCGGTTTCATATTCATTCATAGAATTGACTGCAACAAGTTTAATTTTTACTTGCTCTCAATTGTCCGCAAGCAGCATCGGCTTCTAAACCACGAGAATAACGCACACTAACAGCAGTATTTTGTTGCTTAAGGACGTTGACAAATGCTTCAATGCGATCGCGGTTGGGGCGTTTATAGTCTACTTCTTGGATGGGGTTGTAAGGAATCAAATTCACATGACTTTGAAATCCTCGCATACATTTTGAAAGTTCTAATGCGTGTTCTGGTAAATCGTTGACACCAGCCAGGAGAACATATTCAAAGGTAACGCGCCGTCCAGTGATTTCTACATATTCTCGACATTCAGCCAACAACTCTTCTAGAGGATAGGCGCGGGCGCTGGGGATGAGTTTTTCTCGCAGCGCTTGGTTGGGTGCGTGGAGACTAACCGCGAGAGTGATTTGCAAATTATTTTGCGCGAACTGACGAATGCGATCGCGAATACCAACTGTAGAAACTGTAAGCGATCGCTGTCCGATACCAATATCTTGATTTAGAGATTTCAGGGCTGCGAGGACATTCTCAGTATTCAACAAGGGTTCACCCAATCCCATGAACACGACATTGCTAACCCGTTGCTGAAAATCTTCTTGCACAGTTAACACCTGATCAATAATTTCATGCCGTGCTAGGTTGCGCTTGTAGCCTCCCTTACCAGTAGCGCAGAAATCACACGCCATTGGGCAACCCACCTGAGTAGAGACACAAACTGTTAGACGGGCTTTTGGGCCTTCTCCCCTTTCTGCAAAGGTGGGGATACCAACAGTTTCAATAATTTGGCCGTCTGTTAATCGTAAAAGATATTTGACTGTGCCATCAGGAGCCACAGAGCGGTAGTGTAAAGTTGAGCGCCCAATGGGGACTTCGGCTACTTCGGCACGCCATTGCTTAGAGAAGACAGAAATATCAGCTAGCGATCGCACTCCCTTATCGTAGATCCATTCATGCAGTTGCTTTCCTCTGTAAGCAGGTTGTCCTTGTTGCTGCACCCAAGTGCTTAACTCCGCCAGAGAAGCACCGAGAAGGGGAGGGATTAATTCTGATTTTTCTGGGTTGTGTGAGTCAACCTGAGATACAAGAGGCGTAGCAGACATAAAAAAATCAAGAGTTGATGTAGGATCTCTATCCTACACCTGCTAGATCGAGTTAGTCTTGACCAAAGAAAACAGGGAATTAACCAAAGGTTGTGCCGTTCCAGCCCCACATTGCACCTTTAGCGTCTGCAAACTCGATGTAAATCCGATTTTTCGGCACACCTAGAGTTTGGTTAATCTGCTGGCAAAAGTCTTGACTCATCGCTGCGGTTTGGTCTGGCTTCATTGTGCCAATGCTCTTAATTTCAATGTAGCAAACCGGTTCTGTATTTCCTGCAAAAGTCATAGGAATTTCTGGCTCAAAAGCAGTCATTACATAAGATTCTGGTTTTCCCAAATGTTTCGCTAACTTGGCAGATAGATTTAAAAGCATTGACTCAATTTCAGCTTTTTGAGGAGCAGATGCAGAAGTTTGCACTTTAATTACTGGCATAGTACCGAATTAGAAATTTGAATTTTATTCACACTGTTAAGTTTACCGAACCGTAGACCAGACAAGGGGCAGTTTTCCCAATCCCCAATTCCCAATTCCCAATTCCCAACATTTAGTTATGAGATGAGCGAAACAGGTGATTATGTTCGGGATGATATAAACGCGATCGCCCTTTTGCTGTCGAGAGGGCTGGACTGATTATATAAAGCGTAGTACGAATTAATTCTTCTTTATGAGTACATTCCGCCATTTCATTCAGGGGGACAACCTTAATTTTTTCATCGGGCCATCCGATACGAAAGCAGATTGCAATGGGGGTTTCGGCTGGATAATGTTCGAGTAGTTTAGCTTGAGCATTTTCGACGTGACGCGCACTGAGATATAAGCAGAGGCTAGCCTGATGCGCTGCGAGAGAGGCTAATTCCTCATTGGCTGGGACTTCTGTACGTCCACTAATACGGGTCAAAATGATAGTTTGGACTAAACCAGGCACAGTTAGTTCTACTTTGAGTTTGGCAGCAGCAGCTTGAAAAGCGCTGATGCCAGGTATGACTTCAAAAGGAATATTTGCCTCAGCGAGGAGGTGCATTTGCTCGTGGATGGCGCTGTAGAGACTAGGATCGCCAGAATGGAGACGGACTAGAGATTTTTGCTGCGATCGCACCCTATCGATCATAATCGGCAAAATCTCTTCTAAAGTCTGATTCGCAGTTCTAATTATCTCCGCATCTTTTCGGCAAAGTTCTAAAATCTGTTCGGGTATTAGAGAATCAGCAAATAAAATCACATCAGCAACAGCCAGTAGTTTCTGCGCCTTGACCGTCAATAAATCAGGATCTCCAGGGCCTGCTCCGACAATATAAACAGATGGTTCTATAGCATATAGTGTTTTTTTATAACTTAGGTTTTCTGTATATTCACTTTTAAAAGAACCCACGGCAATCCCTCAAAAAACTTTTTTGATATTTTCTCAGTATCTTTCCGGATTCACCCTCTTTCCCTAGTAGAGAGTAATGGTAGATGCACCCTGGTTAAGCCCTAGAAAATATTCTGGGGCATTTTTTATTTTTGGATATCGGGAATTGGGCATTGGGCATTAGTTATTATTCTTTCTTCCTCTGCTTCCCCTGCCTCCCCTGCACCCCCTGCCTCCCCTGCTCCCTCATCCCCTCATCTCTCCATTTCCCTTGGGAGTAGGCACTACATCGGGTAAAGGGCGTTTGAGTAAGTAAAGCCAAGCTAATCCAACTAATCCAAATAAAATTCCTAGACTGCTGACTACTTGTGCCATTCGTAATGGCCCCAGCATCAAGCTATCAGTACGGAAACCTTCAATCCATAAGCGTCCTAAGCTGTAGGCTGGCCAGTAAACTAAAAACAGAGTGCCTACCTTTAAACGTGGCTTACCGGATAAAGACCGGAAAAACAACGTTATGAGTAGCGTAAACACCATTAAATCCCACAGAGATTCATACAAAAAGGTGGGATGGAAGTAATCGAAACTAGCAAATTCTAAAGGACGATGGTCTGGTGGAATATACAGCTTCCAGGGTAAATCAGTAGGATCGCCAAAAGCTTCAGAATTAAAGAAATTGCCCCAACGTCCGATCGCCTGCCCTAAAATCAGCGAAGGCGCTACTAAATCTGCCAGTTGCCAGAAAGAAACCTGCTTGATTTTGGCAAAGATTAACGCAGCCAAAACGCCACCAATAATTGCTCCGTGAATGGCAATACCTCCTTCCCAGATAGCAAAGATTTTTCCTGGAGTTGGGGCATATTTTGACCATTCAAAGAAAACATAATATAGCCGTGCGCCGGGAATTGCCCCAATCAACAACCAAAAAAACAAATCGCCTAGCAACTCAGGATTAACATTACGGCGCTTTGCCAATTCTTGAGAAAGGATTACGCCAATTAAAACTGCTGTGGCAATCAATAAGCCATACCATCGGATACTTAGTGGCCCTAATTTCACCAGAATAGGTCCTGGAGAAGTAAATTGAAACGCCAAGGGCAAGGTGGAAAAATCCAGTGCCATGAGAAATTACCTAGAAAAGTTTGTTAACTACCCGCGCACTTTGCTAAGTACGGAGTTTTTTACATTTCGAATACTGAAACTACACTTAAAATCCAGCATCCAT
This sequence comes from Nostoc sp. LEGE 12447, assembly GCF_015206985.1. Lineage (NCBI taxonomy): Bacteria > Bacillati > Cyanobacteriota > Cyanophyceae > Nostocales > Nostocaceae > Nostoc > Nostoc sp. LEGE 12447. Next base: position 345,706 of record NZ_JADEXT010000003.1, read on the forward strand.
ATTTAGGAGTCTAATTCCTAACGCCTAGTTGAGCATAACTTGTGTCACAAAAACAATTGAGTTTAGCATTCTTGCTCAGAGCACAAGATGGTAGATTTGAGTAAGTTACACAAAAGAGTTTCGATATAATCACCTAAACAACTTTGATATATCTAAAATTGTGATTGCTATTTATCCTGGTAGCTTCGACCCCATCACCCTGGGACACCTTGACCTCATTCAGCGCGGTAGTCGCCTGTTTGAGCGGGTAATTGTCGCTGTACTGCGGAACCCAAACAAAACGCCACTTTTTAGCGTGCAGCAACGGTTAGAGCAGATCCGTCTTTCTACACAACATCTACCTAATGTAGAAGTAGACAGTTTTGATGGTCTTACCGTAAACTATGCCCAAATGCGACACGCACAAGTTTTGCTTCGGGGTTTACGGGCTGTGTCAGATTTTGAAGTGGAACTGCAAATGGCTCACACCAATAAAACTCTTTCTACCCAAATAGAAACAGTTTTTCTAGCAACCTCAAATGAGTATAGTTTTTTAAGTAGTAGTGTGGTAAGAGAGATTGCAAGGTTTGGCGGCTCTATCGATCATCTCGTTCCCCCACACATTGCCCTAGATATATACCAATGCTACAATCACAACTCTCCAATGTTGAACCCAATCTCAACGGAAGCAATCCCCCCCCTGAAGAATATGTCGGTGGAGAGGGAAGCATAGATATTCAGCAGGAACTCAACCGCCTAGAGGAAATAGTTCTCTCTAGTCTCAGGATTCCTCTGACGGGACGCACTCTCATAGATGAAGAAAAGCTGCTGGAACAGCTTGATTACATCCGGCTTGCTTTACCATCACTTTTTCAAGAAGCAGCAGCCATCCTTGAGCAAAAGGATGAAATTCTGTTAGAAGCGGAAGAGTATGGACAACAGGTTGTTGAAGCCGCGCAAGCAAAAAGAGCGCAAATCTTAGCTGAAAGCGATATTATTCAACAGGCTGAACAAGAAGCTGAACAACTGCGGAGACAAGTGCAACAAGAGTGTGAGGGAATAATGCAAGAAACCCTCACCGAGATTGAGCGCAAGCGGTATGCTTGTCAGCAAGAATTAGAGCAAATGCGACAAACTGCGATCGCTCAGGCTCAAGATATTGAAGATGGTGCCGATCAATATGCTGATGGCATTTTGGGCAATATCGAACAGGATCTCAAAGATATGTTGCGAATTGTCACCAACGGACGACAACAATTGCAAATTGATAACCTCACGCAGCGCAATTCACCTCCCGGTAAAAAAAGATAGAGGTTCTAACAAGAGATGAGGAAAAATTCTAAGTTGGGTTTCGCTATTGCTTAACCCAACAATTTTTGCAATTCTCACAAATCAAATATGATTGCGATATTTATGTTTAAAATTCATCAAAAATGCAATTAATACCTGATTATAGGGTGTAGGTAAAATCTTCTACCAGCATACCGGGAACTAAACTACCTCCTAGTTGGCGACTATCATAAGTGCCTACTTCGGGAATAAATTCTTGAAAATCGGTCAAATCTACTAGGTTTTCTCCCCAGAAGCGATAGAGACTTTCATCAAAACGTAGGTTTTCAATGGGAGCAATAATTTCTCCGTTTTCCACCCAAAAACAAGCATAACGGGTCATACCTGTGATTCTACCAGTTTGGCGATCGCTCCAATTTAAGTAATGCAAATTTGATAGATACAATCCTGTATCCAATCTTGGAAGAATCTGTTCAAATACTAAATTTCCTGAACTGATTTCTGGTGCACGGAGAGTCTCTGAACCATTAGCACCATTGGCAGTTTTTTGATATTCCTTAGCAGTGCGAGAATTAACCAGAGTGTTTACCAAACGTCCTTTTTCTATTACAGGTAACTCCGGTGCTGCCATTTCTCCCAATTCATTAAATCGGGGTACTAATCCGCGCTGAAAGTTTTCTTTCAAACTAAATGCTGGCGAAAGCTGTTTTTCTTGACGCGATAAAGCAGCTAAAGCACTATTTCCTTGTTGGATATCAGCTTCGCTGATAGCTCCCCAAGAAAGCATGACTAATAAATCTGCAACAGCAGCAGGTGCAAAATAAGTTTTGTATTGTCCTCGTGGCAGTTCTTTACATGGACGAGCAAGCAATTCGAGTTGTTTTTTAGCTTCGCTAATTTTGGCTATATAAGCAGATTTATTCCAATCACTTCCTGCAAATGTTCCCTTAACTGCTTGCCCAGAAGCGGAAAATAAAGAATAATCTAAGGTAAAAGAATCAGTAGCAAACCAGTGTTTTTGACCACTGGAATCACCATAACCTTTAATTACTATTCCTCCAGCATATATACCAGTAAAATCTAATTCATTAACTTGTTCTAATACACTTGATACTACTGCTTCTTCTGCCAATAAATTTCCAGAATGTACTTCACGACTGGTATTAGTTCCTGATGGTAAAACTAGATATGGATCGATGGGTAATAGAATCAGTTCGTCGCGTAATTCCTGCAAAGCAGAATATGCTAATTGCCAGTCCAACTCCCAATTTCCAGTAAAGGGAAACTGCCTAACACTACTGCGTTGCTCTGCCATCAGAGTCAGTTCGATCCACCCATCAGCGACACAACCAGTTTGTCGCACTTTCGCATGATTGAAACGAGTGAATTGACTTCTTTCACTACTGAGTTTGACGGTGAATTGTTCATTTTCTGCTTTTTTTATAAGCAGAGTTTCAACCAGTCGATTAAAGCTGACTTCTAACGCAGATAATTCCTCAATTTTCATGGATATTAAATATTAATAGGGAATAAGCCGGGGAAAGTTAGGAGTTGAAGAGTTTTTGACCTCAAAACTCCTAAGTAGCTAGGCGTAAATAAATTAAAGCTTGTAGTAAGGAATTTAGTCCTCATCATAATTGTTCTGAGCGATAAATCGCTCACTACGAACTAGAATTTTATTTTATATTTAATTATGCCTAACTACTTAAGTACCAACTATTCACTCCTAACTATTAACTTTTTCAACTTCCTCCACCAAAAACTTCGACATTTGCAAATACACAAACAGGGGAACCATGTCCTACCCAAATGGCCTGATTTGGTTCTCCTTTACCGCAATAAGGAGTACCATACATTTGCCAGTTTTCAGCATTTCCTACTTGGATTAAGCTATGCCAAAATTCTGGTGTTGTAGCGCGATAGTTAGGATTGCGGAGGGTTTTAGTGAGTTTACCATTTTCAATTAATTTAGCGTACTCGCAACCAAATTGGAATTTGTAACGGCGATCGTCAATTGACCAAGATCGGTTAGATTCCATGTAAACGCCGTGTTCTATGCCGCTAATAATGTCTTCAAAGCTAGCGTTCAGAGGCTCTAAATTTAAGTTACCCATGCGATCGATCGCTGGTCGATTCCATGAAGAAGCACGGGCACAGGCTACTCCTGATACACCTGCTCTAGCTTGACTCTCTAGACTGCCCAAACCCCGTTGAAGTACTCCTTCTTTGACCAAATATTCCCGCGTTGCTACAGCACCAGTATCATCAAAGCCATAGCTAGCAAATTCACCAGCCACGGTGGGGTCAAAGGTAATGTTCATCAGTGGCGAACCATATACTAGGTTGCCAAAATCACTTTTATTAACGAAGCTGCCCCCAGCATAGTTACGCTCATCTCCCAAAATTCGGTCAATTTCTAGGGGATGCCCGACACTTTCATGGATTTGCAGCATCATTTGATCTGGGGCTAAAACTAAATTGGTACGGGTAGTTGGGCATTCTTCTGCTGTCAAGAGTTCTACTGCTTGTTCGCCAATTTGCCGCACCCGATGCCATAAGTTTTCTTGTTTTAATAGTTCGAGTCCGCCTTGGTAACAGTTTGCTTGGGAGCCGTTGTTGCTGCGCTGCTGTACAATTGACCCATCTTGGGCGGTGGCTCCGTAATGAGTAGCTATAGATAGAATTTTTTGATAAACTTCTGAACCATTACTGCTAACAAACCAAGACTCTCTCTCAATGGTGCTAGCCCCGGCTATGGTTTGCACAATCTTGTCGTCAACTTTCAGCGTTTGGCAAATACGAACCAGTAAATCGTTGATTTCTCCAGGACTCAAAGCATCAAAAGGTTCAAGGAATGGAGATTTATATTCACCAACGACTTTCGGGCGCTCACTTTCACGAAAGGGATGTATCCACCATTCACTGGCTGCTAGTGCCTGTTTATAGGCTGTTTGGGCAGCAGCTTCTAGGGAAGACGGTTCCAGAGAGTTAGTAGCTGCATAACCCAGACAGCCGTTGACCAAAACTTCCAGCATGGCTCCAACAGTGAAGGATTTGCCATTTGCCTGGGGTAAGCCGTCACGGACTGAACGGCTTGTAGAAGTCTCCTTTACGGCTCTGATACCGATCCAATCAGCAGGAATGTCGAAACTAGCGATCGCTTTTTTAAGTTCAGACCACATAATTTAAGGAATGGGGAATGGGAAATGGGAAATGGGGAATGGGGAATGGGGAATGGGGAGTGGGGAATGGGGAATTTCCCCCCTACTCCCCACTCCCTACTCCCTAATTCCTAATTCCGATGCCAGCGCGTGCCATCACGGCTATCAATTAGCGTAATACCTTCTGCTTGGAGTTCGTCACGAATGCGATCGCTTTCGGCAAAATTTTTGCTTTGACGCGCTTCTTGCCTTTGCTGAATTTTCGCTTCAATTTCTCCATCGCTTAAACCATTCTTCTTGTCAGGTTCTGCTTCTATCTCGGCTTCTAAACCCAAAACTCCAGCCAATGTGACAAGAGTTTGCCATTGATGCTTTAACTTATCTGAAGATGTTTCGGTTTTCCCTTCATGCACAAGAATATGCCCCTCACGGCGCAGTTCTTTGGCTAATTCAAAGAGTACTGTTAACCCACCAGGAAAATTAAAGTCGTTATTCACAATTTCTTGAAAACGCTCAACATCGGGATTGGGTACTGGGTATTGGGTATTGGGTATTGGGATATTCCCAGTCCCTAGTCCCCAGTCCCCAGTCCCTAAATCCCATCCTAGTTTTTCGCCGTATTGGTAGCCGAAAAGTAAACCTTCCTTAATGGTGTGCCAACCGTTGGTTGCTGCGGCGATCGCTTCGTCGGTAAAATCTATGGGTGTACGATATTGAGCGGTCAGCACAAATAACCGTACTGCCATCGGGTCAACTCCTCGATCCAGTAAGTCTCTAATAGTGGTAAAGTTGCCCAAAGATTTGGACATTTTTTCACCATCTACCTTCACCATGCCGTTATGCAACCAGTAACGCGCTAGGGGTTTTCCTGTTACAGCCTCAGATTGGGCAATTTCGTTTTCGTGGTGGGGAAAAATTAAGTCAGCACCACCAGCATGAATATCTATAGTGTCACCCAAGCGATCGCGTACCATTGCCGAGCATTCTATATGCCACCCCGGACGACCTGCGCCCCAAGGTGATTCCCAAGCGGGTTCTCCCGGTTTTGCTGCTTTCCATAAAGCAAAATCAAAGGGGTCTTTCTTTTTCTGATATTCTGGATCATCTACGTTGACGCGATCGCTTTTCCCCGCTTGCATATCTTCTAACCTGCGTCCCGAAAGCTTGCCATACTCAGCAAACTGCCGGACTGCATAATACACATCGCCGTCAGCAGGGTAAGCAAAACCCTTATTTTCCAACTCATGAATTAACCGTTGAATGCCGTTCATCGTGTGGGTAGCACGGGGATATTCATCGGCTTCTTTGATTCCCAGCCGCGCCATATCCTCAAAATATGCTTTGATAAAGCGATCGGCCACAGCTTCCATTGATGAATTTTCAACACGGGCTCGATTGAGAATCTTGTCATCAATATCAGTAAAATTTTGGATATATCGGACTTCATAACCGATAAACTGGAGGTATCGGCGGATTACATCCCAAACAATGCAAGCTCTAGCATGACCCAAATGGCAGTAGTCGTACACCGTCACGCCGCAGTAATACATCTTAATCTTGCCTGTTTCGACTGTTTCAAACGGTTCTTGACGACGGGTGAGGGTATTGTAGAGTGTTAGGGTCATAACAGAGTAATGCTGAAATAAGGAGATACGTAATAATAGGGTAAAGCAGCTGGGATGACAGTCCAGCATCCCTATGCTAGTGTTTTCTGGACTATCTGCGCTACATTACTATTTTTTGACTATTTGATAACAGCGCTATGCAATCAGCAGTTACACCCGAATCTTCGGCAATGGATACGCCCAAACAAGGAATGCCAGTAACAATTATTACGGGATTCCTCGGTAGCGGAAAGACGACTTTACTCAATCATATCCTCAACAACCAACAGGGTTTAAAAACCGCTGTTCTTGTGAATGAATTTGGTGAAATTGGCATCGACAACGAGCTAATTGTTTCCACTGGTGAGAACATGGTGGAGCTAAATAATGGTTGTATTTGCTGCACTATTAATAATGATTTAGTAGATGCAGTTTACAAAGTTTTAGAACGCCAAGAAAATCTAGATTATCTAGTAGTGGAAACAACTGGATTAGCAGATCCGCTACCAGTAGCTTTAACATTTCTGGGCACAGAATTACGAGATTTAACCCGCTTAGATTCGATTATTACCGTGGTAGACGCGGCGAATTACAGCCTAGATTTATTTAACTCGGAAGCAGCATACAGCCAGATTGCCTATGGTGATGTTATTGTGCTGAACAAGGCTGATTTGGTTGATGAAGCCACTTTGAACGAGTTAGAAACAAAAATTAACGAAGTTAAGGAAGGAGCAAGAATTATTCGCGCTACGCGATCGCAAGTGCCACTTCCTTTAATTTTGAGTGTTGGTCTATTTGAGTCTGATAAATATTTTGACACAGTGGTTGATGAACACGATCATCACGATCATGAACATCACGATCATCATGACGATCATGACCACTCAACATGCGGTCACGATCATCACGACCATGACCACGATCACCACGATCATCATCATTCTGACCATTTAGAAAATGATGGTTTTACTTCCATCTCTTTCCAAAGTGACAAGCCTTTTTCTATTAGGAAGTTTCAGTATTTCTTAGATAATCAGCTACCCTCAAATATCTTCCGAGCCAAGGGGATTATGTGGTTTGATGAAAGTCCGAAGCGTCATATTTTCCACCTTTGCGGTAAACGCTTCACCTTGGATGATGATGAATGGCAAGGTCAATTGAAAAACCAACTAGTGCTGATTGGTCAAAATTTGGATCGTGAGGCTTTAATTAGTCAACTCGAAAACTGTATTTGTCTACCTTCAACCTCTCGCGGTAAAGGGTTTGGGAAATAAAAGTTAGGAGTTAAAAGTTTACTACTCATTCCCAGGTGTAACCTGGGAAGGAATTCCCAATTACTTCGCCATCTATTAACTTACTATTGCGTTCGCTCCAGTAAGTTAAATCTCCGTCGTAATATTAAACAGAATTTTCTGGGCATCATGTGCCGAACATCCTGGTCTAAAACCGTAGTTTCTAGCATGAAATGTTGCTTTATGTGCTGGTTCTAAAGCAGATTTTGCGATTGCTTGCCAAAGTTGTAAAAAATTTTCCCCCCAGCTAATGCCGTCCCCCCGATGTCTTGGGGGGACTAAGAAGGGTAGCAACAATTTCAAATTCTCACGAATGATTTAGGATTGCTATATACAGATGAAATTGCGCCTTCATCAACTTTTAGTTTCTACCTTTGAAAGAGTTTAGCCATTCTTGAACTTGTTCGCGGGCAATATCGCGCCCTCCAAGACCAAAGGCTAGGGCAATAGCAACTGCGATCGCACCGAGTAAAAGTCCAAAGGCTAAATTCACAATATCACTGGCAACTCCAATCTGTTGCAATGCCATTGCAGAGACTAAGGCAATAATGGCAATTCGCGCTACTTGTCCCAAAATCTCTGCCTGACGTTCGCCGGAACTGGTAATGATGTTAAAAGCTAGATTTGCTAGGAATAAGCCAATGGCAAATATTACCAATCCCGCCAAAATTCGCCCAAATATAATCACAATACCAGACACTAATGCTGTCAGGGCTGGAATATTCAAGATATTCACCGCCGCCACCGTTGCAAACAGCATGATACCCACTAAGGCAACAATACCTGCAATTTCCGATGGAGTGCGGTTTGGGATATGGGCAGTTGTTGGTTCAGTTGAAATTTCGATGCGTCTAGTGGGTGTAGTCAGACCCAAAATAGTGAAAATGTTGTTAAAGCCTAAATTGGTGAGGATACTTGTAACTAAATCCGCCACAAACCGCCCCACAAAATAGGCAACAATTAAAATTGCCACGGCTGTAAAGATGGCAGGGAGAGCGTTGAGAACCTGTTGTAGCATGGCGATCGCCGGGACAGATATCGCATCAATTCGCAAGGCATTAAGCGCTGCGATCGCTACAGGAATCAAAATCAAAACATAGACAATTGTGCCGATAATATTCGATAGAGGTTGCACCCCCGCACTTGCAGATAATCCCAACCGGCTACCTAAATGGTCAATACCAGTTGTCGCCAACAAGTTCGTCACAATCCGCCGGACTACATTAGCGATGAACCAACCAACTACAGCAATTAAGATCGCCGCTAAAATGTTCGGTAGAATTAGCAGAACTTCTGTAATGAGAGCTTGTACTGGTTGTAAAGCCTGCCTTAGTCCAAGACTATCTAAAACTGGGGCAAGAAACAGTAAAAATATAAACCAATACAGAGCATTAGCAATCGTCTCACTTAGAGACAACTGATTTAGGCTGGGTGCGCTGTCTTCTGGTTCTGGATTCAAACGCTCATCCAGATTAAATGCCTGTAATGAGCGCACAGTGATAATCTTGACAATGGTCGCCAAAAACCAGGCGGTTGCCAAAAGGATTCCCGCACCAACCAAATTTGGCAAAAAGCCAATAAGTTGATTGAGAAAATTATTGAGGGGTCGAGAGGCTACCTCCAGATCCAATGTCTGTAAAACAGCTACCGCCGTCAATAGAATAATGCTCCAAAAGACTAAGGTGGAGATTAATTTCTCCACCTGGGGAACATCTTGACGACCTGTTATCCCTGTGGCAATGCGGTTATCGATATTTGTGCGCTTGAGGATTCCTTGCGTTACGGCTGCTGCGATCGCTGCAATTAGCCAACCTACTAACAAAATTGCTACTGCCCCCAGGAGACGGGGCGTAAACAGAATTATCTGTTGAATAATACCTTGTACATCAGCGATTCCTTGATTCACTGCTGGTTGCGTCGGTTGCAGACTGGGGGATTGTGCCAAAAATTGCTGCACCCTCATGGGCAAAACAACTTCTATCACCTGGGTTATTCCTTGCCAAGTTGTATTCATGGTTTTCGGGAATTAAGCTTAAGTATTCGCCGCAAACACTGAGTAAGTGTTTTGCCTATCAATTTACCAGTAAAAACATACATCTATGGCATTGATATCAAGAGTAATTTTTGACTTTGTTACTAATATTTGATTTAATTTACTGTCAGTGCTGAGTTTTGCGTTACTCTAATTGCAGCAACAGCATCGAAGATGTGGAATGCCTCAAGTTTTAGAACAATCGATTCAAATTAATGCTACAGCGACGGTGGTAGAGCGCTGTATTAGCGATTTAGCTCTCATGCAACGCTGGCTCAACCCTGTCCTCCGTTGCGAACCTGTGGGTGAATCTTGGAGTACTGATGTCGGCAGTAAAAGCCGTTTTATCATTCAAATTCCTCTACTGAAACCTACGTTGAATAGCGTAGTTGTGGAACGACAACCGGGTTTGGTAGTCTGGGAATTTCAGGGATTTTTTCAAGGGCGCGATCGCTGGGAATGTCAACCCACAGAAAATGGAACGCTCCTACTAAACCGTTTTGAGTTCGATATTCCTAACCCCTTAGTGAGTTGGGGTTTCAATACCTTTGCCGCATCTTGGACAAAAGAAGATATGCAAGCCCAACTCCGCCGCCTGAAACGAGTCGCAGAAAATTCGTAATTGGGCATTGGGCATTGAACATGAAGAAGAGACAAGGGAAACAAGGAAGAGAGTGGAGAGAGGGGAGACAAGAGAGAGACTTGTTCAATAATTCCCCCTTGCCCCCCTTGTCTTCCTGCCTCCCCTGCTCCCCTGCTCCCCTGCTCCCCTGCCCTCTTCCCTAATCCCTCCCCAATTCCGTAAGTAGCCGCCGAATTACTGATGCATCCTGGGCATCAGGAACTTTTGCTAAATAATTTTGTAAATCGTCTACGGCTTGGGGGTAGTTACCAAGTTGATAGGAGATTAAGCCGCGATCGCGCAATTCTAAAGTTACATTAGGAAACAGCAACAAAATTCGTTCAATTGCTGCCAGCGTTTTTTCTAACTCTTGTTGTTTGAGGTAAATAAATTTTATATTTGTCAGCATCCGTGCCAAAAATTGCCGATTACTGACCACGGCTAAAAATTCTGGTTGTAGCGTCACAGGTTGCTGATAAATTTGAGACAGCCGTTCCTCGCAATCTTGAGCAAATATTATTTCACCGCCATTAAAGGCATCCACAAAAATTTCTATATCTGGAACATCTGGGCGGATCAAGAAATGCCCTGGCATTCCCACACCCACCATCGGGAAATCAATCCGTCTGGCAACCTCTAGGTAAACTAACGCTAAGGTAATAGGAATTCCTAGTCGGCGGTCAATTACATCATTGAAAAAACTGTTACGCGGGTCGTAATAGTCAATCTTATTACCAGAAAACTTTAAATCATCGTATAGGTACTGATTAATACTTTGAACTATCCGCAAAGGATATCGTGAGTCTGGTAGGCGTTCTTGAAGCTCCCATGCCATTGTATCAAGGGCGTTGAGATATTCCTCTGGATCTAGTTTGGGATATTCTTCTTGGGCAATATACAAAGCTGCCTTTGCTAGGTCAATATGCTCGTCAGCCTGCTGAATCTCTTGGTAAAAATATTGTCGCGCTGACGAGAAATTCATAACCTGTTGCCCGGTGGAAGTATGAGGATGAAGCTACACCTACGCCTAACCTAAGCATTGTGCCTTGGCTAAACTGAAAACATTTTTCTGTAACTATTTTTTATATTAAGGATATTCAGAAGATTTGGAAATGTAAGTTCTACGCTAGGCTTCTAGCTGTCAGCGTTCTCAGTATAGATTCTGTCTGAAAGTGCAAATAACAACCCAAAGCCCCAGCTAAAGCATAAATTTCTAACTAACTCACTTTTAACACTGCCGCGTCTGCACAATCTTGACACTCCAGTTTTAATTTTGAGTCTTCTCCAGTCCCCATGCAAAAACTTACCTTAATTTTGATCCCCAAGCCCCAGTCTTAAGGATCAATTTATGGCGTAGAGTAGGGTCGTTCAGTGCTAATCTGAAAGGTGACATTGCTTAATTTTATGTCTTCTCCGACCTTATCTGAAATATAGCTTCACTCATTAGGCGCAGCATGGTCACAACCGCAGAAAAAACAAACATTGGCTACATTACCCAAATCATTGGCCCAGTTGTAGACGTTAAATTTCCCGGCGGGAAATTGCCACAAATCTACAACGCTTTGAAAATCAAAGGCACCAACGAAGCTGGGCAGGAAATCAACATCACCGTTGAAGTACAGCAACTGCTGGGCGACAACCAGGTGCGGACTGTTGCGATGAGTTCCACCGAAGGCTTAGTGCGCGGTTTTGAAGTCAGCGATACAGGCGCTCCCATTACCGTGCCAGTTGGTAAAGCCACTTTGGGCCGGATTTTCAACGTCCTTGGCGAACCTGTGGATAACAGGGGCCCAGTAAATGCTGAGGCAAGTTTACCCATCCACCGCTCTGCTCCCAAATTCACCGACCTAGAAACCAAACCTTCGGTGTTTGAGACTGGGATTAAAGTTGTTGACCTTCTGACTCCCTATCGACGCGGCGGTAAGATTGGTCTATTCGGCGGTGCTGGTGTTGGTAAGACCGTAATCATGATGGAGTTGATTAACAACATCGCTACCCAGCATGGTGGAGTATCCGTATTTGCTGGCGTGGGTGAGCGCACCCGTGAAGGTAATGACCTCTACAATGAAATGATTGAGTCTGGGGTTATCAATAACGAGAACCTCAACGAATCAAAAATTGCTCTCGTCTACGGTCAAATGAACGAACCACCCGGAGCTAGAATGCGGGTTGGTCTTTCGGGATTGACAGTAGCAGAGTACTTCCGGGATGTGAACAAGCAGGACGTGCTGCTGTTTATTGATAATATCTTCCGGTTTGTACAAGCAGGTTCGGAAGTATCCGCGCTATTGGGTCGGATGCCTTCTGCGGTAGGATATCAGCCCACATTGGGAACCGACGTAGGTGAACTGCAAGAGCGGATTACCTCGACTACAGAGGGTTCCATTACCTCGATTCAAGCAGTATACGTACCTGCGGATGACCTCACTGACCCCGCACCTGCTACCACCTTCGCCCACTTGGACGGAACCACAGTACTGTCTCGCGGTTTGGCTGCTAAGGGAATTTATCCCGCAGTTGACCCCCTTGGTTCAACTTCCACCATGCTCCAACCAAACATTGTCGGTGAAGAACACTACAATACTGCGCGGGCGGTGCAATCAACTCTGCAACGTTACAAAGAACTCCAAGACATTATCGCCATTCTCGGTTTAGATGAATTGTCAGAAGAAGACCGTCTAATCGTGGCACGGGCGCGGAAAGTTGAGCGCTTCTTGTCTCAGCCATTCTTTGTAGCAGAAGTATTTACCGGTTCTCCTGGTAAGTATGTGAAGTTGGAAGATACCATCAAAGGCTTCCAAAAAATTCTGTCTGGTGAGTTGGATGCTCTGCCAGAACAGGCTTTCTACTTGGTTGGCGATATCAACGAAGCGATCGCTAAAGCTGAAAAAATCAAAGGTTAGTCATTAGTCATTGGTCATTAGTCATTAGTCATTAGTCGTTAGTCATTAGTTCAACTGCTAATGACTAATGGCAATTACGAAAGACATAAATGACAAAGGACGAAGGACGAAGGACAAAGGACAAAAGACAAATGACATTAACCGTTCGGGTAATTTCTCCAGATAAAACAGTCTGGGATGCTCCAGCTGAAGAAGTAGTTTTGCCTAGCACAACTGGTCAACTAGGTATCCTCACCGGACACGCACCACTTTTAACCGCCCTGGATACTGGTGTAATGCGAGTCCGTGCCGCGAAAAATCAGAATTGGGAAGCGATCGCTCTTTTGGGTGGCTTTGCCGAAGTCGAAGAAAATGAAGTGACAATTCTGGTTAACGGCGCTGAACGTGGCGACAAAATTAACCTTGAAGAAGCTCGTGCTGCTTACAACCAAGCAGAAGCGGGACTCACTCAAGTTTCAGCAGACGATCGCCAAGCCCAAATCAAGGCAAATCAAGCTTTCAAACGCGCCCGCGCTCGGTTTCAAGCTGCTGGCGGTTTGGTCTAATTTAATTTTCTATTTCAACTTTGTAGGTTGGGCAATGTCCAACCTACAAATTATTTATTAATTTTTCAAACAATTACGTCAAGTTTAAGAAATCGAGGCAAGCCTTGGTGAAGTGTTAATTTAGCTAATTAGTTGCCCAAATGGGCACAAATTATGAAAAGCTTTTCATCTTTGCTTGGTACTCGTAAACAAAATAAGGTAGCTCGTTTTGCGGCCTCTATCGTAGCAACGTTAGCGCTCGCTGGTGGTATTCATTCTGCCAATGCTAATTCTGTTAAAACAACTACTGCAAAAGAAATAACTTCGGCATTAGTCCAGCGAAATCAGACTACACCAAATATTGCTCAGTTACCAATCAGCAGGACTCAATATCAAACTGCTGGAATTGATCCTGTTGTACTAGTTCCCATCCTACTTGTCGGCGGTTTCGTCATATTCGTCCCCCTATTCTTTGGGGGACTTGTAGTCATTGGCGAACGTGAAGTCGGTATTGTAGTGAGGAAATTTACCCTTTCTGGGCGTGGACTCCCCGCCGGCAGTTTGATTGCCCTCAACGGCGAAGCTGGCTTGCAGGCAGATACTTTAGCTCCTGGTTGGCATTGGGGCTATTGGCCTTGGCAATATTCTGTAAAGAAAGAATCGGTAATTGTCGTCCCCCAAGGGGAAATCGCTTTGATTGTGGCAGCAGATGGCGCATCCAACCCACCAGAGCGGATTTTGGGGAAAATCGTGGGTTGTGACAACTTCCAAGATGCTCGAAAATTCCTCACCGAAGGTGGTGAAAAAGGGCGGCAAATGGGTTTTCTCACCGCAGGTACATACAGGATTAACACTGCTCTGTTTAAAGTCATCATGGCATCAAATGCCAGCGCTCATGGCATGGCTCCAGAACAGTTGCGGGTGTACAGTCTGGCATCTGACAAAGTTGGCATCGTCACTACCTTAGATGGTGTGCCAATTTCTGCCGGTGAACTCGCAGGCCCCATAATTGACGGACACGACAACTTCCAAAATGGTCAGAAATTTATTAATGGGGGTGGGCGGCGAGGCTTACAAGAACAGACTTTGCTTTCTGGCTCTTGGAACTTGAATCCTTGGTTTGTCCAGGTTGAACAAGTTCCGATGACCGAAATTCCCATTGGGTATGTGGGTGTAGTAATTTCTTTCGTGGGTAAGGCACATCAAGATGTCAGTGGTGCAGCCTTCACCCACGGTAATTTGGTGAATCCTGGACATAAGGGCGTGTGGGTTGAACCGCTGTATCCTGGCAAACATCCGATTAATTCCCGGATCATGAAGATGGAACTGGTGCCAACGACCAACATTGTATTAAATTGGTCAGATCGCACCGAACGCCACAGCTATGATGCTCAACTAGCTTCTTTGACAGTGCGATCGCGTGATGGGTTTGCTTTTGATTTGGAAGTAGCACAAATTATCCATGTCGGTGCTTTAGATGCTCCGAAGGTAATTTCCCGCGTTGGTGCAATGCAAAATTTGGTAGACCATGTATTAGAACCAACTATCGGCAATTATTTCCGCAACTCAGCCCAAGACTATACTGTACTAGACTTTCTCACCGCTCGGAGCGAACGACAATCTGAGGCTGCTGAGTATATTAAAACAGCATTACGGGCTTATGACGTGCAAGCGATCGACACCCTGATTGGTGATATTCTGCCACCAGCTTCATTAATGCAGACACAGACAGACCGGAAAATTGCCGAAGAAGAACGCAAGACTTATGAAGTCCAGCAGATGGCACAAACCCAACGGCAGCAGCTTGTCCGGGAAACAGCGCTGGCTGATATTCAGCAAGAAATGGTGAAATCAGAGCAGAGTGTACATATTGCTGACTTAAAAGCCCAAGCCCAAATTAAACAGGCGAACGGTGAAGCCGAAGGTACAAAACTCCGGGCAATTGCTGAGGCTGAAGGTATTCGGGCCACAGGTAACGCCAAAGCTGAAACTTATCGCGCTGGTGTGGAAGCTTTGGGTTCCCAAGGTTATACAGCAATGCAACTCATGCAGATTATAGGCGATCGCCATGTCCGCTTGATTCCAGATGTCTTAGTTGGTAGTAATGGCAGCAATAACGGCTTAGTGGATGGGCTACTATCCATGATTTTATGGAATCAAACTGGTAAAGGTGAATTGAAACCAACACCTTTGCATCCGCAACCAGTAGTTACCCAAACACAACCAACCACCGAAAACGGTCTTCCACCGATAGTTGTGAATTTTCCAGTAGATAAGTAATATCCGGTGGGGTAGCACAGCTTTGCTACCCTACGAGAAACGCAATTTAAAATGGTTATATTTTACTTTGGGTAGGCAAGATGCCTACCCTGTAATTTTGGTAGGAAATTTTGTTTTTACAAGAACGTTATCGTTTACTAAAATCAATTGGTAAAGGGGGATTCTGTAAAACCTTTCTCGCTGTAGATGAGGGTCAGTTTCCGCCAATTCCTTGCGTTGTTCAAGAAATCTCGCAGGAATACGAGACATTTAAAAATTTTCAGCAAAAGGCGCAACAGCTAGAGGAATTAGGAAAGCATCCGCAAATTCCCGCTTTATTGGCTTATTTTCAGCACAACGGGTATTTTTATTTAGTGCAGGAGTTTATTGCAGGCACTAATTTAGCTCAGGTGGTTGAAGAAGAAGGTGCTTTTAATGAAACTCAGATTTGGCAACTGTTAGAAGATGTTTTGCCAGTTTTGCAGTTTATTAGCGATGCCTGCGGCGGGCTACGCCTACGCAACATCATCCACCGCGATATTAAACCCCAAAATATCATCCGTAGATCCCCAATTACCAAGAAGGGAGATTTCGTTATAGTCGATTTTAGCACTGCGAAAATCGTCACAGAAATTGATCCGCTAACATCTGAAACTATTATTGCCAGTCCAGAATATTCTGCACCAGAACAAACAAAGGGAAAAGCAGTTTTTGCTAGTGACTTATATAGCTTGGGTGTAACTTGTATTTACTTACTTACCCAGATTCCTCCCTTTGATTTATTTGATATTGCTAACGATTGTTGGGTTTGGCAACAATATCTTACTAGTAAGGTAAGCAATCGCCTGGCCCAAATCCTCGACAAGCTGCTACAAAATGCTGTTAACCGCCGCTTTCAATCGGCTGATGAAGTTATGCAAGCAATGGGTATGGAATGTAAAACTCAAAATTTGAAATTACCAAATCCTCCTTGGCAATGCTTGCACACCCTAACTGGGCATTCCGGGACATTGAGTAGTGTAAATACCCTTGCCATCAATCCTGACAGTCACACTTTAGCCAGTGGTGGTGATGACAAAAACATCAAATTGTGGGATTTAAATACTCAAAAAATCCTAGCTAGCTTATCAGGACATTCCCAAGCGGTAAAATCAGTCGCCTTCAGTCCAGATGGGAAAATTTTGGCAACTGCTAGCGACGATAAAACGATCAAATTGTGGGAGGTTAAGACATTAAAAGAAATCTGCACTTTATTGGGACACTCACACGCCGTAAAATCAGTTGCTTTCAGTCCAGATGGGCAGATTCTCGCTAGCGGTAGCTGGGATAAGACAATCAAGCTCTGGGATGTCAATACTGGCAAAGAAATTTGCACCATAACCGGACATCAATTACAAGTAAATTCAGTGGCATTTAGTCCTCAAGGACAGCTTTTAGCTAGCGCAAGTTATGACCGAACAATTCGCCTGTGGCACATACCTGCATTAGGAAGAGGTAGGGGAGTAGGGAGCAGGCTTGCCGTGAGCGTAGCCGAACGGGAGCAGGAAGATATGAATAGTTCTGAGTTAAAAAACCACTCACAAACAGCAGAGGACATTCCCCCTGCCCCCTTCCCCCTTATTCAAAACCGCCCATGCTATAGCTTGTTAAGCACCCTTTCGGGTCATGCATGGGCGGTTTTGACAGTCGCTTTTAGTCCTGATGGTCAAATTTTGGCGACGGGTAGTGATGATAACACTATTAAATTGTGGGAGGTAAACACAGGTCAGCTAATTTGCACACTTGTAGGCCATTCTTGGTCTGTGGTGGCTGTGGCTTTTACTGCCGATGGCGAAACACTCCTAAGTGCAAGTTGCGACAAAACAGTTAAACTTTGGAGGGTAAGCACAGCAGAAGAGATTGTTACTCTCTCTGGTCATATAGACTCAGTATCTGCTGTTGCTGTGAGCAAAGTTACACAATTAATTGCAAGTGGCAGCAGAGACAAGACTATCAAACTGTGGCAGCTTGTAGAACAGCGCGTAGGCGTAGCCCGTCGTAGACATCGCTAATATTGTAATATCAGGCGCTACCTGTGAAGGCAACTTCTGGAAATTTCAACTGAGCTTCGGCCATTGGACGGTTTCTGCCTTCCTCTTGCCAGTAGTTAATCACTTCTGTCGCTTTATTAAGCAACTCGACACGATCCAGGTCAGTAATCCAATGTTTGGATTCTAATTCCTTTTTTAACTCTTCCCAGGCATCATTTCTGGGCCAAAAAAAGTACTTAGTCAAAGGGCTGGTACCTTTGCCTACAACTTGATCCACTGCGAGAGCAACGTTTTCGTCTAACCACAAAATTTTCAAAATAAACTTGGTCAATCACACCTCCGGGAATTTCCGGGCATTACTTAACTAGGATAGCGATCGCTTATTTTAACGCAATACCCTATCAAATGACCAAACAGTCATTGGATTGGGCGAGCATAAGGTGTAGTCGGCGTTAACAAAAGATGCTTATGACTGCTCAACTGCCCCAATCTCAAACAACATCTGGTTCAGATTTGTATGAGCAAGACTTTTACCTGTGGATTCAAACCACCGCAGAACTGCTCAAGCAAAAGAATTTCACACAACTGGACTTAGACAACCTGATTGAAGAAATTGAAACGATGGGCAGAAGTGAAAAGCGGGCATTGGAGAGCAATCTGGAAATGTTGCTGATGCATCTGCTCAAATATCAAATTCAAACTGAAAGGCGCTCAAAAAGTTGGCAGTACACAATTTTGGAACACCGCAGACGAGTTCAAAAGGCGTTCAAGGAAAGTCCGAGTTTGAAACCTTACTTTGATCAGGTTTTCGATGAAAGCTATCAAACGGCTAGACGACTGGCTGTAATTGAAACTGGATTAGCGTAGGCGTAGCCCGTCGTAGACATCGCTATCTTCCCAGAAAAATCTCTCTTTACGCCAGAGCAAGCCCTCGACCCCGATTTTTTACCCGAGTCATGATCTCACGTTTTATGATGAGGTAAAACTCTTTTGCTTCCTACCCCATGAGTGAACAAACTTCTGCAAAAGCGATCATTGTTTTCGATATTGATGGTGTTGTGCGCGATGTTAGCGGTTCTTATCGCCGTGCGATCGCAGATACGGTAGAATATTTTACCACCCAAGCATATCGTCCAACCCCACTGGATATTGACCAGTTGAAGTCTGAAGGCGTGTGGAATAACGATTGGGAAGCATCGCAGGAATTAATTTACCGCTACTTTGAAACCCAAAAACAGAGCCGAGAACAACTGCAACTAGATTACAGTGCGATCGTTGCTTTTTTTCAATCCCGTTACCGAGGCTCAGATCCAAATAATTTTACAGGGTATATCTGTAATGAACCATTATTATTACAACCTAGCTATTTAGAACAACTTACCCAAGCCGGGATTGCTTGGGGATTTTTTAGCGGTGCAACTCGTGCTTCCGCTAACTACGTATTAGAAAAACGCTTGGGTTTGGAATCTCCAGTGTTGATTGCGATGGAAGATGCACCAGGAAAACCCGACCCCACTGGGCTTTTCGCTATAGTTCGTGAATTAGAAAATGGAATTGAGCAAAAATTAGCGATCGTGTATGTAGGGGATACGGTAGCAGATATGTATACCGTCGAGAAAGCGCGGCGTTTAGATTCTTCTCGCCCTTGGATTGGTGTAGGGGTTTTACCGCCCCATGTACAGGAAACAGCAGCGCGTAGTGATGCTTATGGTGAGACACTGCTAGCAGCAGGAGCAGCAGTAGTTTTGCGTAATGTACAAGAATTAACCCCAAGGCAGATTCAAGAATTAGTGAGTTCATCTATTTAATCTGTGTTCTAAGATTAATCCAGCTATGCGTGGATGAATGACTAGATGATAACGATCTTGCTCCAATTATTGGGAGATAAATAAAAATGTCTGCACATAAACTGCCTAACGGCCCTCAAACTCACCCTTGGGTACAGACGTATCAATGGCTGACTAACCCATTGGAATACATGGAAGACTGTGCTAAAAGCTATGGTGATATGTTCACTCTCCGAATTGGCCCAGTTTTTACTCCTCAAGTCTTTATTAGCAATCCTCAAGCGATTCAGCAGATTTTTACCACAGATCCAAAACAGTTAGATTCTGGTGCAGCAGCAGGTTCAGGCTCGCCTTTATTGGGGCCAAATTCTCTACTATCCTTAGAAGGAAAACCTCACCAGCGCCAGCGTAAACTGCTGACACCTCCTCTACATGGGGAAAGAATGCAGGCTTATGGTGATTTAATCTGTGAAATCACCAAGCAAGTAACTAGCGAGTGGCCAGTCAGGGAAAGCTTTACAGTCTTGCCATCCATGCAAGAAATCTCCTTTCAGGTGATTTTGAAGGCTGTATTTGGTCTAAAGGACGGACTTCGTTATGAAAAACTCAAAGAAATCCTAATTGCTATCCTGAATCCAAAAAGACCTATTTTGCGGGCAATATTCCTCCTGTTCCCCTTATTACGAAAGGATTTAGGGCCTCGCAGTCCTTGGGGAAGTTTTCTACGTTTGCGACAGGAAATGGATGATCTCATCTATGCTGAAATTCAAGAAAGGCGATCGCTTGCTGATGAGTCTCGAAGTGATATTCTGTCTTTAATGATGGCGGCTCGTGATGAAGCAGGTGAGCCGATGACAGACTTGGAATTACGTGATGAATTGATGACTTTGTTGATTGCAGGTCATGAAACTACGGCTAGTTCTTTGGCATGGGCGCTGTACTGGATTCATCATCAGCCTGAAGTCAGTGAAAAACTGGTGCAAGAATTGGATAGTTTGGGTGAGAACAAAGACCCAAACACCATTTTCCGATTACCTTATTTGAATGCGGTTTGTTCGGAAACAATGCGCCTATATCCAGTGGCGATGTTGGGAGTAAATCGATTGGTTAAATCACCTTTAGAAATTGCAGGCTACAAATTTGACCCTGGTACAATATTAGTTCCTTGTATTTATTTGAGCCATCATCGAGAAGATTTATACCCCAATTCCAAGCAGTTTCAGCCAGATCGTTTTCTAGAACACCAATTTACTCCATCTGAATATTTGCCCTTTGGTGGTGGTAATCGTCGCTGTATTGGCATGGCATTTGCGCTGTTTGAGATGAAACTGGTATTGGCAACTGTACTATCTGATTGGCAAATGAAACTAGGTGATACAAAGCCAGTACTGCCGGTTCGGAAAAGCTTCCTGTTAGCACCAGGCGGTGGTGTACCAATGGTGGTAACTGGAAAGCGTCAGCAAAATCAGCGAGTTCTTGAGACTAACTTAGTGTAAAAAGTATCAGAATCAGGTGGGAGCGATTGCTCCGCTTCCCCTTTTATTTACCTGCTAATTACTGGATTTTCAAGAACTTATCCAAAGCTGTAACTAGGCTGGGAGGCCAACGGCGGATATTTTTTACCCAGTCGATATCTTTGTAGCGGCTATCAAGTCCATAAGCTGCTACCCAGTTGCTTTCAGCTTCACCTTGTTCTCCATTTACCCAATATGCAGCTGTGAGGGCGGCACGCACATCAGCAAACTTGGAGTATTTACGAGCGATATTTCGCATCTCACGGATTGCTTGCTCTTTTTGACCAGTTTCATAAAGAGCGAGGGCGTAGTTAGCACGGGCGAAGGCAAAATTTGGGGCTATCTCATTAGATTTTTTGTAGTCTGCGATCGCATCTTCCCATTTTCCTAAACCTGTTTTGGCATTGCCGCGATTGTTATACGCCATCGCATCGTTAGGATCGAGTTCTAAGACATGATTATAATCTGCGATCGCATCGTCCCATTTTCCCATTCCTTCCAACGCCGCCCCCCGATTCAAATATGGATCGGTGACATTCGGTGCTAGTTCTATGGCTTTGTTATAATCTGCGATCGCCTCTTGTAACTTATTCTGGCTCACCCGCGAATTTCCCCGGTTACTCCACGCCCCCGCATTAGTGGGAAATTGCTCAATAATCTTTGTCCAATAAGTTTCAGCCGTAGCAAAGTCACCTTGATTCGTCGCTGCAAAGGCTTGATTTGCCCACTCATCACCTTGTTTTAACTGTTCTTGAGTAATGGGTGGTTGAGATTGTGCCATGACTGGAGTAGCCCAGCCAAACAGAATTAACAAACTGAGAAAAATACTAATCAACTTAATCATCTAGGTTTACCTGTGTTTATCTTGAAGATGGGGCATGGGGCAAAGGAGTGGAGGTAAAAGACTCATTAACGGAGTTCAAAGACTCGTCGCCGAGTATTAAAGACTCATCCCCTATTTCCCATTCCCCATTCCCCATTCCCCATAATTACAATAATGACAACTGTTCATTAGGCGGCGTAAATCCCAAATGCTTGTATGCTGCCTTTGTCGCCATCCTGCCGCGATGAGTTCGAGTTAAATACCCAATTTGCATGAGGTAAGGTTCGTACACCTCTTCAATTGTTTGGGTATCTTCACCTGTGGCTGCTGCCATTGTTTCTAACCCCACTGGCCCGCCGTTAAATTGTTCAATTATCACACTAAGCATCTGGCGGTCTGTCCAATCTAAACCGCAAGGATCTACTTGGAATAGTTGCAATGCTTCAGATGCGATACTTTCATTAATCTCCCCAGATATTTTTACTTCCGCATAATCACGCACTCGCTTTAGTAGCCTATTTGCAATCCGTGGCGTTCCGCGTGAACGACGGGCAATTTCTGTGGCACCATCTTCTGTAACAGGGGTTTTGAGTAATTGAGCGGTTCGCAGTACAATCTTAGTCAGTTCGTCAACTTCGTAAAATCGGAGTTTTTGAATCAAACCGAAGCGATCGCGCAGTGGTGAAGTTAAAGCACCGACACGAGTTGTAGCACCCACCAAGGTAAACTTTGACAGAGGCAAACTTCTGATCCGAGCGCTAGAACCCTTACCAATAGTAATATCTAAGCGATAATCTTCCATTGCTGGATACAGAATTTCTTCCGTCATCCGCGAGAGGCGATGAATTTCATCCACAAATAAGATATCCCCTGGCTTCATGTTCACCAGTAGCCCAACAATATCTCGTGGACGTTCTAGGGCTGGCGCACTGGTAATTTTGTAATTTACCCCCATTTCCGATGCTAAAATCATTGCCATTGTGGTTTTGCCCAATCCTGGCGGCCCATACAGCAGTAAGTGATCCAGCACCTCACCACGAGACTTGGCTGCTTTGATGGCAATATCTAGCACATCCTTTAAATCTTTTTGTCCAATGTAATCGGCAAATCGGTGCGGCCGAATACCTTCTTCCTGTTGTTCTTGTTCATCAATAGCAGCTTCAGGCTTCAAAATATTTTCTGTGGATGGTGCTTTCGCCGACTCCCGACGCTGCTTTGGTTCTCCGTTGGGTTCTGGAGGCTGTTTTTTCGATGAGATTATCGCCATAATTCAGCTATCAACTTTTAAGGGGACTAGAAAGTGGGGAGGCAGGGGAGCAGGGGAGCAGGGGAGTAAGGGAGCACAGAGCAAGGGAAAATAGTTTTCCCCTCTGCCCCTCGCACCCCGCCCCTCTGCCTCTTTTCAATTCCCAATGCCCCATGCCCCATTCCCGTGAAAATTTTCGTTTGGAAATACCCGCGCCAATTTAAAATTTAAATTCCGGTCAATTACCCAGAAGTACAAAAGTTATTATGTTATCTAAAAGAATCTTACCGTGCTTAGATGTGAAGGCGGGACGGGTTGTAAAAGGAGTTAACTTTGTCAATCTCCAAGATGCAGGCGATCCGGTAGAGTTGGCCAAGGTTTACAACGAAGCCGGTGCTGATGAGTTAGTATTTCTGGATATTACAGCTACTCATGAAGACCGAGCTACTATTTTAGATGTGGTCTACCGAACTGCCGAACAGGTCTTTATTCCATTAACTGTGGGTGGTGGCATTCAATCCTTAGAAAATGTTAAAGCTTTGTTACGAGCCGGCGCAGATAAGGTTAGTATTAATTCTGCGGCGGTACGTGATCCCGACTTGATTAATCGGGCAAGCGATCGCTTTGGTAATCAGTGCATAGTTGTTGCAATTGATGCCAGACGCAGAAATAACCCGGAAAATCCAGGTTGGGATGTGTATGTGCGGGGTGGCAGGGAAAATACAGGCTTAGATGCTCTATTGTGGGCACAGGAAGTTGAGAAACGCGGTGCTGGAGAACTTCTAGTAACAAGTATGGATGCTGATGGAACCCAAGCCGGATATGATATCGAGATTACACGGGCTATTGCAAACGCTGTAGAAATTCCAGTAATTGCTTCTGGTGGTGCAGGTAATTGTGAACATATTTACACAGCCCTAACTGAAGGCAAAGCGGAAGCAGCACTACTGGCATCACTATTACATTACGGGCAATTAAGCGTAGCAGAAATCAAAAATTATTTGCGCGATCGCAATGTGCCAGTAAGAACATTATCTTGACCCACAAATCACCTGTTAATGACATCTATCTGAGGTTAGACACACTTCTTAAAAAGGGTGTTAATATTATTTTACAAGTATTAACAAATATTAAAAAATATGTTGCTTCCTATTTTACTTTTTGATGTAGCTTTGGTAGCGTGGTCGCTGCACTTAATGGAAAAAGCGTACGAGAGTAAAGAATTTTCTCTCATGTTGGCTGGTACATTGGTTGCTCTGGCTGCTGCTGCCATGTTAGTAGTTTACTTTTTGATGGGGCACTGTATGACCTACTTGTTGCAAGTGTCGCTGTGAGTGTCTAGTGGTAGACGAGATATTTAAAATTTAGTTTTCATAAAAAGCTTGACAAAGTACTAAAATTAAGTGATTATGTATAATGGATTTTAAGGGGTTATAGCGCAGTTGGTAGCGCACCTCAATGGCATTGAGGGGGTCAGCGGTTCGAATCCGCTTAGCTCCATTCTTAAGTCCCTAATCTTCTTAGTAAATTGAGAGGGTTAGGGAAATTTTTTATGAGTTTTATTTGCTGTCTACCTAGCCAGCCTCAAAAGTTGAAATGATAGAGAGAAAGTTGAAATGATAGAGACTGTGAAGAGTTTCTGAGGCGATTCATTTTTGCTGTAATAACTCTAGCCAATTTTCTAGTACTTCCTCAACTTCATATTCATCAGTATCAATGATTTGTGCGATGCCTCGCAATACGGTTTGGTTAAAGGGTAAAGGGGAAAGGGACTCATGTTTTGAATACATTCTTTCCCCTTTACCCCTTACCCTTTACCCAGACCACAAGGAAAGTGAAAAATGCTTATCCGAACCGTATTGCGATGCCTCGGCCATTTCAAGTTTTAAACTCAACACTTGACTCTCAGACCCTCAACTACGGCAATATTAACCTTGCAACCATATCAACAAATAGATGCTTGCACATTAAAGATAGCCATCTATGGTATAGAAATGTATAGAATCTTGTAAAGATATAAAATATAGTTGTTAAATGCACACATTTCTAGCTTCTTCCTCAATGCAGCTGTCTGTACCACCAAATCACTTTCAGTCAATGAAGATTGTCGCACTGGGGGACAGCTTAATTTATGGATTCGGCGACCCGGAAAAAGGAGGCTGGATCGAGCAACTACGGCGATGGTGGATGTTGCCGGATAGTGCCGGTCATGTTCTTTATAATTTAGGGGTAAGAGGCGATCGCACGCAACAAGTAGCGCAAAGGTTAGAAGTAGAATTTCGACACCGAGGTGAACTGCGAAATCGTGTCCCCGACTTGATTATTTTATCCGTAGGTGTGAATGACTCAGCGCGGTTAGCGCGTCCTGATGGTCGCAGTTACACAGATTTTACATTGTTTGAAAAAGAAATTGCAACTCTTTTAGATTTAGCACAGCAACTCTGTCCTGTGTTATTCGTGGGCATGGTGCCAGTAGATGAAGCCAAGATGCCATTCTTAGATTGTTTTTACTATAATCATGTCGATCAGTACCGCTACAAAGAAGCAACTCGACTTGCTTGCAGCAAACGCCAGATTCCCTATTTAGATATTTTTGAGCAATGGATGGAACGTGGTGAAAATTGGCGGCTCAAACGTTTAAGTGAAGATGGTCTTCATCCCAATACACTCGGTTATCAAGCTTTGTTAGAAGATGTGATAAATTGGGATGCAATACATTCAGTAGGCTTTGCCAATGCAGCTTACCATTCTCAATTTAATTATCATCTTAAACAATCCTAATTAATATAGATATGTTGGTGCTTTGAAATTAGCCAAGATTGTCATATTTGCCATCTTTGCAAAAAGCACCACAATCTTACTAAATTTTCAATAAAGCGAGTCAAAATCTATCTATAAAAACTCTAATTTCTCTATATTATTCATTACTCCTAACTCCTAACTCAGCACTCAGCACTCCTATGACACCAACTTTATTTGGTCGTTGGCAAACTCGATTATTATTACTTGCAACTGTGGGTGTATTTATATCCTTACCTTTTGCAATGGGTTGGATTGGCCCTGGTGCTAACTCGGTTTATTTTTGGATACTTCTTTATGTAGCCATATTTGGCTTAGGCTGGGATGTGCTTTATAACTATCTCCAAAAATCCCGATGGGACAGGGATTGGCCCGCAGCTTATCAACTTTTAGCTGGTATATGGGAATTAGTATTTGTGTTCTGTGGAGTAAAACTATTTGGCTTTTTACCAATACCTTTACCGAAAGAAGAATTACCGTTAACAGTTTTTCTACTGCACTATAGCATCGTGTGGATAGCAGTTTTTATTAGTTCCCAAAGCCTAATGCGAATTATTTTCCTTCGTTGGCGTTTTCGGGGTGGTGAGTGGTTGTAAATTGCATAGGGTCTTGTAGAGAAGGAATAAGAGTTTTAGAGAGTTATTGCATAAATGTTATTGTTATGCAAATACATCGGTTTGTAAAAATTAACTAATACAGCGTTTTTCAGGTAAATGAAGTACACAGATAGTGGCACAGTACTGCTGTGCCCTTAAAATCATCTGTACCTTATAAAGTTGCAATCTGCTGTATGTGGCGGTTTCAGTTTGGATGCAATATGTTGTATTGATACAAAGTTGTATCCGTTTTTACGAACAATAGGGCAGTTGCTATCAAATTAAAAGCAGCTATCTTAATATTTCTAAAATTAGCACTTGTGCTGATGTAGTCATCTATGAGAAAAACAGGACAAGCTTTGGAGTCTGAAAAGATTTTTCAATGCAGAGACGCATATTAAGGAAGTGCAATGTCAAATTTTGATCTGGTTATTCAGCTATTTTTGCAACTTACAGTTATTCTAGTCACTTGTCGCATCGTCACGATTTTAGGACGGCGCTATCTTGGTCAAACCGATGTTGTTTGCGAAATGATTGCAGGTGTAATGCTAGGGCCATCACTTTTGGGATTGATTGCACCGGATTTTCAGCAATGGCTTTTTCCTAAGCTTCCCATCATCACGGCTGTAGGACTCAAGATACCCAATCCATCCATGTCGATTTTATATGCTATCAGCCAGATTGGGTTGGTAATTTATATGTTTTTGATTGGTTTAGAGTTCAACACTAAACTCTTAAAACATCATATCAAAAGTGCAAGTCTGCTATCTGCTGCTGGAATTATCACTCCTTTTATTTTAGGAGCGATCGCATCTTTTTGGTTTTATCACAATGGCGATTTCTTTCAACCAAAGGTAACACCTTGGTCAGCCGCTTTGTATCTAGGTGCGTCGATGACAATCACAGCATTTCCCATGTTAGCTCGGATTCTTTACGAACGCGGTCTTGCACAAACCCGCTTCGGTACTTTAGCTTTAGGTGCAGCATCGGTAGATGATGGAGTTGCTTGGTGTTTGCTAGCGATCGTCCTTGCTAGCGTGAAAAATTCTTTGAACATTGCCATATTAGCAATTGGTGGTGGCATTTGCTACGTGCTATTTGCAATTTTTCTTGGTCAACCTCTACTGAGAGCGTTCACACGGATGACAAAACGCGATGCAGGTGTGAACAGACAAACTCTGACTTTGATGTTGATAATTTTGATGTTTTGTGCATGGTTTACCGATATTACAGGCATCTATGCAATATTCGGTGCTTTCGTGCTGGGAGCAGTAACACCACGCGGAGAATTCGCCCAACAAATTCGCCAATATACTGAGTTTTTAACTACTTCTTTTTTGCTACCGATATTTTTTGTCTTCTCTGGACTGAACACTCAAATTGCATTGGTAAACACGCCTACTTTGTGGGGAATTACGCTGTTAATTATTGCGATCGCAATTCTTGGTAAAGGTGTCGCTTGTATGTTGGCTGCAAGGTTAGCCGGGGAAAATTGGCGTGAATCTGCAACTATTGGCGCTCTTATGAATGCTCGTGGTTTGATGGAGTTAATTATCCTTAATATTGGTCTTGAACAAGGTATAATTACCCCGACTTTATTCACTATAATGGTTATTATGGCAGTCATTACTACACTCATGGCATCACCACTAATTGCCTTTTTATTGCATGGTACAAGCTATGATAAGTCTTCTGCTTAAGCAAAGATAAATATAAAATTAAGTACCAATTAACTGATATTAGTTACATAGGAGTTGGGTAAAATTATCCGCTTAGACTCTAAGCTATGACGGCTAATTTGTTTGTGCCCGCTTTTAACGAATACTAAGAAACCAATTCCAATTATCCATTTTTTTGTATTGGCAATTTGGCAGTTATTCTAAATTTATCTCCTAAAATCATCAAAATTCATTTTTCAACTCTTCAAGTACATCCTCTCAGTAATTGACATTACAACTAAGTGCAAATTAATCTTGGTTGTATCTAATGAACTTGACATTTTCAGACCCTTTAAAGATTCATCTTAGAGAAACCAGATAGTTAATTGTGAGGAAACCATGCACATAGTTATTCTCGTTCTGGTTGAAGTACTGATTATTATTGGACTTTCACGGTTAGTAGGGCTAGCATTCCGTTCCATTAAGCAACCTTTGGTAATTGGTGAGATTGTTGCCGGAATTATGCTCGGCCCATCTTTATTTGGTTTAGTTGCCCCCCATTTAGCAGTTACCTTGTTTCCACCAGAAACTATTCCTTTTTTAAATGTTTTGTCTCAGGTGGGACTAATATTTTTCATGTTTCTGATTGGGCTAGAACTAAATCCAAAATATCTTAGTGGGCAATTAGAAGTAGCTGTTTTAACTTCTCATGTCAGTATTTTAGTGCCGTTTTCCTTGGGAACATTGCTAGCTGCGATTCTTTACCCCCTAGTTTCTAATGCAAGTGTATCCTTCACCGCCTTTGCCTTGTTTTTGGGGGCGGCAATGTCGATTACTGCCTTTCCAGTGTTGGCGCGAATCATTACTGAAAACAATTTACAAGGAACGCGTTTAGGAACCTTGGCGCTAACTTGTGCAGCCGTAGACGATGTAACAGCTTGGTGTCTCTTGGCAGTAGCGATCGCAGTTGCTCGAACTGGTGACTTTGCTGGTGCTATACCCACAATTATCGCCAGCATAGTTTACATCGGCTTGATGTTGACGGCGGGACGTTGGTTCCTGCAACGCCTTGCCAAACACTACCTTCGTGCGGGACGACTCAGCCAATTGCTGCTAGCAGGGATTTATATGGCTGTGGTTGCGTCGGCATTAATTACCGAACTAATTGGTATTCACTTAATTTTTGGGGCATTTTTGCTGGGAGCAGCAATGCCCAAAAATGAAGATTTAGTGCGGGAATTGGCAATAAAAACCGAAGATTTTGTTTTGATATTCTTGCTGCCCATATTTTTTGCCTACAGTGGCTTAAAGACACAGATTGGTTTGCTCAACCGTCCAGAATTGTGGCTTTTGTGTGCGTTGGTTTTAGGAGTAGCGATCGCAGGCAAATATGTTGGCACTTATGTCGCAGCCCGTGTCAGTGGCATTAGTAAACGGGAAGCCTCGGCACTCGGTTGGTTAATGAATACTCGCGGTTTAACCGAACTGATAGTGCTAAATATTGGTTTAGAGTTAGGGGTAATTTCCCCTTTAATATTTACCATGCTGGTAATTATGGCATTGGTAACTACATTCATGACCTCGCCATTGCTGGAATGGACATATCCGAAGAAGCTGATCAGGTTAGATATGGTGGAACCGGAGTTGGAAGCAGAAACAGGTATAGACACCTCTGCTGGAGATGAAACTTACCCTCATCCTTTCCGAATTTTGGTGCCAGTGGCTAATCCAAGTAGCCAAAAAGGTTTAGTACAGTTGGCAGTAGCCTTGGCACAGCCCGCCGTCGGTGTTGCTCTGAGTTACCGATATCCTGCCGTTGTTAACCCCCTTAGCTTGATTGAATTTCAAGAAGACTATGCCTTTGAAAGTACCCCAGTTGAAGCAGACCGATTAATCGCCCAGCGCCGCCACCAACTAGAAGAATTAATTAATACTCTCGAACCGCCAGAAACTCGTTCTTGTGTGCATCCTATCGTTCGCATCTCCAGCAACGTTGCCCGCGAAACAGCACAGATTGCCACATTAGAACAAGTTGATTTAATTCTCGTAGGCTGGCATCGGCCAGCTTTTAGTAGTAATCGTTTAGGTGGACGAGTCGGACAAATACTCACCACCGCCCCAGTAGATGTAGCAGTATTTGTAGACAAAGGCAAAGAGCGATTAGAAAGTCTACTTGTACCTTATTCTGCAAATATCCATGATGATTTAGCACTAATACTAGCTCTAAGACTGCTAATCAATCGTGAGACTTGTATGTTGCAAATATTACAAATAGCAGCAAATCACACTAGAGAAGAATTGAGTTACGAACTGCACACGATGATGGAGCAATTACCCACCAGTGTACGCGATCGCATTGAAATTAAAATTGTCGAAGCCTCAGAACCAATCCAAGCTGTAATTCAAGCCTCAGAAGGAGTTGACTTAACTATTGCTGGCACCAGCCGCACTTGGGGTATCGAACGCCAAACCTTGGGAAGATATACAGATCAACTAGCTATCCAATGTCGTTCTTCCCTGCTGATTACCCGCCGCTACAGTCAAGTTACCGCTCATCTTGCCTCTATGCTGCCTGAAGTTAGTAGTCAAGAGCCAACATTGAGGAATTGAAATTATGAATCATTTCAAGTTCAAATCTTTGGCTTTTTACGGTGTAGCAATAACTTCAGTACTACTGTTGTTTAAAACTGTAAGCGTTTACGGGGAAAACAATCTTAAGGCTCCTCCACCAGTGAACGGTAGGTATCGTCTAACTCTGTCAGAGAATTTGCCGAACTGTGAAAAATCGGATACTCTAACGTTAAACATTCAGCAGTCGGGTATTTACTTAAATGCCTCTGTATTACCGGCAAACGCTAACGCCGATACTGACGAAAAGCACTCTCTGGCAGGCATCTTCAGAAATCAACAGTTAAATTTATCTGGAAAAGTTGGTAGATCAATCCTTTGTAATCTTCCTCGCCCTCAAAACGATCCTCTGAATTCAGTGATAATTCAAATGCAACTTGTGGATAAAGGTAATATGACAGGTCAATTAAGCGTAAATGGCATTCCACAAACTCTAAAATTTACTGCTGTGCCCGAAAAAGCTAATTGAATTGGGGGTGGGGTAGAGACGCGATTAATCGCGTCTAGGGATTTAAAGCACCAAGTAAACAGCAATGTGAGCGCATTGTATGGGTTTTATGGAGCAGATAAAAAGAATGGATCAGGGACTAAAGACTAGGCAATTTTGCCAATGGCGCAAGCAGCTATTTAACATCAGTCTATTGGGCTTTTGTGCAGCGATCGCCCTTGAAACTTGTACTACTGCTGCTACACCAGTAGCAAAGCTAGATAATTGGCGTTTTTCCCCAAAAACACAGCAACTCGAAATTAACCTTTCAGCAGGCACAACCCCCCGTTATTTCTACTTAGCCCAACCCTCTCGGCTTGTTGTAGATTTACCGAATACCAAGTTGGGCAAAGTTACGACGCAACAAAATTATTCTGGAGCAATCAAAAGCATTCGCGTTTCTCAACTGAATGCAAATGACACACGCATTGTCTTAGATTTAGCACCAGGGACTGCTTTTAATCCTAAACAGGTACAACTGCAACCAGTTTCCCGAAAAAACTCCACTCGCTGGGTATTACGTCCGGTTAGTTCTGGTAAAACTACCGCCGCAAAACCAGGAAACTCAGCATCTTCACCCAAGAAACAAACTCAAACACCATATAAGTCACAGCCGCCTAGTAACCTACCTGTAACTACTACTAATTTACAAGCACCCTTACTCACAGTTCCGCCTATATCAAATGACCTGCCCACAACAATTACCAATAACTCAGGGCAGCCTTTTGTCACCGTACCTCCCCTAAATCCGAATACAGCCTCTCAACAACCTGCTTTGATTCTTCCCCCTCCTTCTTTCCCAAATCAACCCAGTAACTTAAATAGCATTCCTCCTTCTGTTACGTCAGAATTTCCAGTTCCAACAATCCCCAATGTTTCCAATCCCCAGGTAATCGAGTTTGGTCAACCTTTACCCAAAACTAAATAAAAATTGGCATTGGACATTGGGCATGGAAAATCGAACCAATGCCCATCTACTATGCGCCATGCCCTAATAATGTTGTGCTTCTAGCTATTACTGTCCTCTAACTAACTCCTTCACCTTGTTGATAATGCTTACTGGATCGATACCTTGATATGGGTACTGTTCCCACAAACCACCGCAACCTTCTTTATGAGTTCCAAGATGGGCATATTTGGGAGTCAAACCCCGCTCTAGCAGCCAAGAACCAAAACGGCTGCCTAGGCCTGTCCGCCGATTGAAAGCTTCTACTACAAGGACAAAAGGAGCGTTACCAACTTTGGTAATCATTTCTTCATCAATAACGTTTAAAGTTGGTTTGTTAATTAAACCAACGTCTAACCCTTCTTGCTTAAGACGCTCTACAGCATCAACGGCACGGTAGAGAGCATCGCCAAAACTGATGATATAACCTTGCGTTCCCTCTCGTACAATCTCATCTTTACCGGGAACAAATTTGTAGCCACTTCCAAATAAGTCATTGCCGTTGCTGTCTTGAATATTGGGGACTTTGGAACGGGTGGAGAAAATAAACCGCAGTCCAGGCTCAAAGAATATGGCTTCTACACAAGCTGTCATTTGATTGACATCTGCTGGGAAATACAACTGTGTTTGGTAGCCATCATCCAAGCCATTGTCCGCAAACATATTGTTCAAACCGAAGTGGCAGGTGTTATCTGCCATGTCATCTATACCCGCATGAGAAAAGTGACACAGAACATTGGAATAGTTCAGCCGTGCCATTGTAATTTCTGAGATACACATTTCTAAGAAGGCGCTGAAGGTGGCAAAAATACCTTGCTTGCCCTTCTGCATCCCGAATCCAGCCGCAGCAGAAAAGTTACCCCGTTCCATTATGCCGGAGGGAATAAATATTTCCGGGTATGTATCGTGAATTTTCTTCAAACCGCAGGAGCCTTCTAGGTCACTATCAATGACCTTAATTTTTTCTTTACGCTCCGCCTCACTCATGCGACTAAGGACACCCACCACGGCTTCACCAAAGACATTGCGGTTAGCGCCCCATTTGTCACTGGAACCCAGAAATGTATATGTTTGCTTGGGTTTCTCAATACTTTTAAGGTATTCGACAGCCGCAGTTTGTCCACGAGATTCTAAATACTTAACTGCTAAATCTACAGAAATTACATCATGACCATGAGTGGAGCCTTCTAAACCTTCAATACCAGGACACATCGGGCGTTTATTGATAATAGCGATCGCGCCGGGAGTATTCACAGCCTCACAAAGGCGATGGTATAAATCGTCTAAGTCTTCGCCGTCTCCCTGAAGTACTTTCAACCCGTGGCCTTCTAAGGTTTTGGCGACGCTGAAACCAGGTAAATATTTAGAAGGATGTCCAGCGATCGTTACATCATTGTCATCAATAATTAGTTTGACATTCAGATGTTGAGCAACAGCCAAGCGAGCAGCTTCAGCATCGTTGCCTTCTTGTTGCGATCCATCAGAACCGAGACAGAAAACAGCTTTGCCTGGATTCGCCATTGCAACACCATTGATGTAAGGCCAAACATGGCCCAGGCGGCCAGAACTAAATTTCACACCAGGAGTTAGCCCTAATTCGGGGTGTCCTGGTAAATGGGAATGTGCTTGCCGATAATGTAAAAGTTGCTCGGCAGGTAAGTCACCATGCAACGTTGCCATCAGATATTGGGTGGCGACTCGATGTCCTGCTTCATCAAAGAAAATCGGTACAAATTGCTCTGATGCCCCCCGGAAAAAGGCATCAAGGATCATCACCTCTGGCACTGTATCATAAGGCCCACCAGTATGACCACCCACTCCGCTAGCAGCGCCAGTTGCTGTAAAAAAGACGATCACATCTCGGCAGAGTTGAATATTCGCTTTGAGAGTCTCTCGCTGTTGGGCAGTAAGGCTGGAATTTGCTGGATTGAGCGCTAAAAATTGGTAAGCACCGAGATCAATCGGAAATTGGGTATTAATAGTAGTCATGGTTTATTGATTGAATAAAAAACAATTTGAACAGATGGGACGCGCGATCGCACTACAAAAAAAATTGTTAAAACCCCGATTGGGCAACAATTATCCAAGTTCAAGCCAACCACTCGAAACCATTGTGGAACCGTGTAATTTCATCAAAAGCCAAAACCAATACACTTGATTGTGCATGAATGTGCTTGAATTCAATTGAAGTTACGGATTACCGTAGAAAAACTTGCATATCAATAAGTATAAACTCACAAACACGCAATTTCAAGGTCAAAAACGCAATTTCAGGAAAATTAATTATGCTAACTGCTGAACGACGACAATTCATCTTAGAAATTCTGCGTCGTGATAAAAAGGTACTTTCGACAGAGCTTAGTGCTGTTCTAAAGGTTTCTGAGGATACAATTCGGCGGGATTTGCGAGAACTGGCACAAACCGGACTATTGCAACGCGTTCATGGGGGAGCGCTCCTCAAATCTCCAGCCACCGCCAGTTATGCCGATCGCCAAAAGCAAGCACCAAAAGAAAAGGAAGCGATCGCTCGGACAGCAGCAAAATTAGTTTGTACGGGACAGGTGGTGATTTTAGATGGAGGTACAACAACTCTCCAAGTAACCCGTCATTTGCCCCTAGATTTGCACGCAACAGTCATCACAAATAGTCCGCCAATAGCAGTTGCTTTAGCAGAACATCCCCATATAGAGGTTGTGATGTTAGGTGGACAACTCTACAAAAAAGCCTTGGTGAACGTGGGTACTGTCACGATTGAGACTTTACGGATGATTCGTGCAGATTTGTGCATGTTGGGAGTTTGCAGTTTACATCCGGAAGTTGGGATTAGTGTACCTAACCTAGACGAAGCCCACGTCAAACGAGCCATGATTGCTGGATCGGCCGAGGTAGTAGGACTAGTGACAGCAGAAAAATTAGACACGGCTGCTCCTTATCTCGTGGAGTCAATTCATGCCCTGACTTACCTAGTAACAGCACCTACAGTATCTAATAATTTGTTGAGCGCCTACAAAGCTTTAGGTTTGACCATTATACGTGATGAACATGAATGATCTGATGAAGGCAAATGCGATCGCTGGGAATTGGTATTGGGGATTTGGGAGACAAGGAGGACAAGGGGGAATTATTGAATCAATCTCTCCCTTGTCTTCCCCCTCTTCCTTGTTTCCCTTGTCTCTTCTCCATACCCAATTCCTAAATCTAAAATCTGTCTGTTTCTTGAGGTGTTCCAACTGCTCCTGGTTGAGCCGTAAAGAAGTTTTGAGCAGCTTCATTCTGATATATACACCTAATATCAGGTTGGCCACTGTCCAAGTTACCTGTGAATCCGAAGGTATTCAGGCGATTTTTGCAATCTCTTACCTGATCAGATGTCACCAGCTTCCGGTTCTCTAAAAGCGC
The DNA here is from genome assembly GCF_015206985.1 of Nostoc sp. LEGE 12447. Taxonomy (NCBI): domain Bacteria; kingdom Bacillati; phylum Cyanobacteriota; class Cyanophyceae; order Nostocales; family Nostocaceae; genus Nostoc; species Nostoc sp. LEGE 12447. The sequence continues at coordinate 381,285 of NZ_JADEXT010000003.1, forward strand.
CCAGTTATTTTGTCGGATCACGCATCCAGGACGCATACTCGGCTGGGCAACATAAACATTAAAAGGGTTGAGAGTAACGAATAGTCTAGCGTCCATCACCATCGCGCTAGCTCCATACTGCACACAAATTTCAGGGTTTGGTGCTTTGGTGTCAATAAATTCACGGGAAGCCACATTTGATGGGGCTAACGTGGTTGTAGAACTAAAAGCAATGCCAATCCCAATTCCCAGAATCAACACCCCTCCCATAATTGCGATGGTGAAGAGGTTAAACATAGGGGATTGGAAAATAGAGGGTTTAGAAGTAGTAGCCGATCTACCAGTGGGTTTACGTCTCATTGTTGCTTAATCACCTTCACGTCGATTTTGCAGGGAGTTGTTTAAAGTTTTCTCTCTCTTTTCAGTATGCCTAGTCTTGACTGTAATTGGCTGCAATTTTCTGTGCGATATCTTTTTTAAACGAGAAAAACAGCAACTTATCTAGATAACTTACTGTGCATCAATAAATAAAGGTTGTTAATAAGCGGCTCTAGCTCTAAAAATATGCTTAAAGCCCTTACTACAAACTAATATTAGTTTTACGTTGCTGAAAATACTTGAATTTGTTTTTGTCAACTTACATTATTTGTCCAGAGTTTCAACTTTATCGTTTTTTGTTTTTATTTGAATAATTGGTAAGTATTTTGTCTATATTAGGTCGTTAAGAAATTGTTATTAGTTATGGCTCTTTATGCTGATTATATTTTAATTGATTTTAAGTTTTATTAATTATAACATATTGTTTATTTTTGCTAGTGATTGCGATCGCTGTTTCTCTGTAGGGTGGTTATAAATTCGCTCACCAGCAGGATTAAAACCTTAATTACAAGCTCTGTTTTAATTGTTGAATTTTCTGTAAAACTTTTTCTCGATGCTGCGTCAACTTTATCCATCGGGGTAGGCGACTGGCAAGACTGCCATTGTGCCAGCCTAATGTGTCATCAGGCAAACGTTCTCGCAACCTTGATTGAACATAGCTTTCCAAGAAGTTCAAATGTGCTTCATTATACGCCCATAGCACCTGACCACAACAGGAGGTTTGTAACCATAGAGGCAAGCCAAAAAAATGGTCTAATATTCCATAGCTAGAATTTCTTTTAGCCTTGTAATTGTTTTGCCACAACAGCAATGCGGCTTTTCGCTGCCCATCCTTTGGCTGTTGTTTTGTATAGCTACAGTGCTGACAGATAATTCTTTTGATTGAACTGGGACTCGACTGTTCAGAGTTTACAGTCAATATTTTGGCAGTGCGATTGCATTGTGGGCAGCGAACTAAAATTTCTTCCTCAAAATCAGAAAGCCTTTTGCCGTAGTCTCTAAATTTTACAACCATTTCAGATGACCACTTCTACCGTTTCTGCAACAATTTCCAGAAATTCTGTTGATTCACCCCGCGACAAAAGCTGACGTACCCTTCATCAGATAGGCGTTAAGCAAATTCGTCTAGATACAGCATTTATTTACCAGACTTCCCGCCGATTATTTGCATCTTGTGCTTTTCGACTCAGCATTATTGAAATGCTGATTGAATTAAGTCATTAGTCATTTGCTTATAACTCAATGACTAATGACTAATGACAAAGGACTAACTAGCTAACAGAGTTTTTTCTAGAGAAGTCCAACGGAAGGTGCGATCGCCACCTCTCTCAATTACTACTTTCACTCGTGGTTCTAACTGAGGCAAATTCGTTAAATACTCAAGTTCCTCATTCGAAAGAATATGCCCTTCAATAATCCACAAAACCAGCCCCTTTGACTTTGGTGGTAGCTGTTCTAGATGAGAATCGAGAATTGGTGGCAAATAGTACACCTGACCTACTGCCGCACCGCTACCAGTGCTTTTTTTTCCAAGATGAGGAGGTCTGACTCCATGAATTCTTGTGAGATAGGCAGCTACGTCGCCTAGTCCCTTAGCAGTAATGTGGAGAGTGGTATAGCCAGCAGCGCGTAGTCGACGCTGATATCTACCTTCATAACCCCCTTCTAGAGGTACATACACTCCAAGAGCGCCAAATTTTTCCAGATCGCGGATTAAACCGTTGCCAGTGGTAATTAGTGCCATAGATTTTCGTCGTATCCCACTTAGATATCTCTATTATTTACCCTGAACTGATAGATTAAAAGCATTTTCTTTGGGTATTGAGAAGAGGCAGAGGGGCATGGAGCAGGGAGCAGAGGGGAAAGAGATAATTTTTTATTCTCCCTTTGCCCGATGCTTCCCTGTTCTTCCCTACTCCCTAAAAATAACTCTATAAATTACTGGACAAACATAAATAAATAATTTATATTATTAGATTGTGACCAAACGCGCAAATTAGATAAACTTTTTACTGTCATTCTGAGGTAGTGTTAGCATTAAGAGCTGATAATTTAATCCAAATTGGATAATATAACTCAGATTGATCATAGACTGGTAAACTAAGAAAGCTTTCAGGTCAACATTGGAGCTTATGGATGAACAATCAAAGCCAATCCTAAGCTCCAGAGTGAATTTGCTCCCGTGCCTCTGAAAAAGCAGGCGAAATCTTAAACAATAGTTTAAGGTATTTAAGGAAGTAAAACTGAGCAGCAATGTTGGTTTCATGGCATTACGTCAGTCTCAGTTAATGGATACTGGGCGGTAAAGACCGCTTAAGTCCAACTGCAACAGGGCAGTAGCCAACCTCCGGGAAACCGTCATTAGGGCGTACACAAATCGGAAAACCCGCCGACAGCGCTGCCTCCAGAAAGTGCCAGAGCAATTGCTTGGACGAAAGCATTGCTGCACACAGCTTAAAGCTGTAGCGCCTTGCATTGATTCCAGAAGTTACTCCTTCCCAAACGGAAGAGAATTGTAGCTGTTCTGGTGATCTATTGAGTGAAGCTAAACAGATTCACCAAGCAGTACGGACACGGTTTGTTGTGTCCCAAAGTTTTTGGACTGGTTTACTAAAACCATTCCAAATTTCGCAGGCTAACTCAGCCTAAACTGATGCGTACAAAGCGTGTCCTCTAGAGTCCAATTCCAAGGTCAGCAAGTAGAAAGGAGAACCAGTTACTGTGTCTGTAGGTATTCTCGGCACCAAGCTGGGCATGACCCAAATATTTGACGAAGCAGGAGTAGCTATTCCTGTGACTGTCATTCAAGCAGGGCCATGCACCGTTACACAAGTTAAAACGAAACAAACCGACGGTTACTTTGCCATCCAAGTTGGTTTTGGCGAAGTTAAACCAAAGGCACTGAACAGACCACTACTGGGTCATTTGGCTAAATCATCTGCCCCAGCATTGCGTCACCTAAATGAATATCACACTGATAGTTCTAGTGATTATGCTTTAGGTCAACAGATTAAAGCAGATATTTTTAGTGCGGGTCAAATTGTCGATGTAGTCGGCACAAGCATCGGTCGCGGTTTTGCAGGAAACCAGAAGCGCAACAACTTTGGTCGTGGTCCCATGTCACACGGTTCCAAAAACCACAGAGCGCCAGGTTCTATTGGTGCTGGTACAACACCAGGTCGTGTCTATCCAGGTAAGCGGATGGCAGGGCGTTTAGGTGGTAAACGCATCACAATCCGTAAGCTGACCATAGTGCGAGTTGATGCAGAACGCAATTTATTGCTAATCAAGGGAGCAATTCCTGGTAAACCAGGCGCTCTAGTAAGTATTTTGCCTGCAAAAGTAGTGGGATAGTCAAAAGTCATTAGTCAACAGTCATTAGTCAAAAGTCATTGGCTAAAGACAAATGGCAAAAGACCAATGACAAATGACAAAGGACAAAGGACAAATAACAAAGATGGTTGAAAGCGTAGTTAAAAATTGGCAAGGAGAACAGGTCGGTGAGACGACCTTCGAGTTGCGCGTTGCCAAAGAAGAAACAGCGTCTCATATCGTGCACCGCGCCTTAGTACGGCAATTGACCAATGCTCGTCAAGGGAATGCCAGTACAAAAACTCGTGCTGAAGTCAGAGGCGGTGGCCGTAAACCTTGGCGACAAAAAGGTACTGGTCGCGCTCGTGCAGGGTCTATTCGTTCACCACTGTGGCGTGGTGGTGGTGTGATCTTTGGACCAAAGCCTAGAGACTTCGACCTGAAGTTGAACCGCAAAGAGCGACGTTTGGCACTGCGGACAGCATTTGTTGGTCGTATTGACGACTTGATCGTAGTAGAAGAATTTAGCACCGAGCTATCTCGCCCCAAAACTAAAGACTTAGTGGCAGCCCTTGCCCGTTGGGGAGTAGTACCAGAAAGCAAGGCACTGTTAATTTTGTCTGAAATTGCGGATACAGATAATGTTTATTTGTCAGCCCGCAACATTGAAAATTTAAAACTAATTGCAGCCGACCAGTTAAATGTTTTTGATTTACTGCACGCTGACAAAATTGTAGTTACGGCATCAGCCCTAGAAAAAATTCAGGAGGTCTACAGTGCCTAGCTTTGACCCCCGCGACCTTGCCGACTTAGTACGTCGCCCAATAGTCACTGAGAAGGCGACTATCTTGATGGAGCAAAATAAGTACACCTTTGAAGTAATTCCAAAGGCATCCAAGCCAGAAATCAAGGCTGCGATCGAAGACTTATTTCAGGTCAAGGTTGTGAAAGTCAACACCACCTTACCACCACGTAAAAAGCGGCGCGTTGGTAAATTTATCGGTTATAAGCCCCAATATAAGCGAGCCATTGTTACAGTCGCACCTGGGGATGAAGACAAGATTAGACAAGTTCTATTCCCAGAAGTCTAGGAATTTTAGATTTTAGATTTTAGATTGAGGAGTTTACTGAATAAATACCAAAGATGGTCGCAATTAGTTAAACACTCATTAAATCCAAAATTCAAAATCCGAAATTAAGTAAATCAAAAATCCAAAATCCAAAATAGATTATGGGTACTCGTTCTTATCGCCCTTATACCCCCAGCACTCGCCAAGTTACAGTTTCTGACTTTGCGGAAATCACAAAAACCGAGCCAGAAAAATCCCTAACGACCTCGAAGCATCGCGCCAAAGGTCGGAATAATACAGGGCGGATTACCAGTCGTCGTCGGGGTGGCGGACACAAACAACTTTACCGGATCATCGATTTTAAAAGGGATAAACATAATATTCCTGCCAAAGTCGCAGCAATTGAATATGATCCTAACCGCAATGCCCGAATTGCCCTTTTGTATTACCAAGATGGCGAAAAACGGTACATCCTTCATCCCAACGGATTGAAAGTTGGAACAATAATTGTTTCAGGACCAGAATCTCCCTTTGAGGATGGTAATGCTTTACCTCTATCGCGGATTCCCTTGGGTACTAGTGTTCACAACGTAGAAATGACTCCTGGCAAAGGTGGTCAAATCGTGCGTGCGGCTGGTGCTAGCGCTCAAGTTGTGGCAAAAGAAGGTGATTATGTAACTCTCAAGTTGCCTTCGGGAGAAGTCCGCTTAATTCGGCGTGATTGCTACGCCACCATTGGGCAAGTGGGCAACACCGATGCGAGAAACCTGAGTGCAGGTAAAGCAGGACGCAATCGCTGGAAAGGTCGCCGTCCGAAGGTTAGAGGTAGCGTCATGAACCCAGTGGATCACCCACATGGTGGTGGTGAGGGTAGGGCTCCTATCGGTAGATCGGGACCTGTTACACCTTGGGGTAAACCCACATTGGGCGCGAAGACACGCAATCGCAAGAAACTTAGCAGCAAATTCATTGTGCGTCGTCGCCGTAAGTCTTCTAAACGCGGTCGCGGTGGTCGTGAATCATAGAATTTTAGATTTTAGATTTTGGATTTTAGATTGGGGTCTACTTGTGAACATTGAAAATTTGTGAAACCTGCTTGGACACCTAATTATCCAAAATCCGAAATTCTAAATCCTAAATCCTAAATCCTAAATCCAAAATTGAACTATGGGTCGTTCTCTAAAAAAAGGTCCTTTCGTTGCGGATCATCTCTTAAAGAAAATTGAAAAGCTCAACGACAACAACAGAAAAGAAGTTATTAAAACTTGGTCAAGAGCTTCAACAATTTTGCCCCTAATGGTAGGTCATACCATCGCTGTTCACAACGGACGACAACACGTTCCAGTTTTTGTAAATGAACAGATGGTAGGACACAAGTTGGGTGAATTTGCCCCGACACGCACCTACAGGGGTCATGGAAAAAGCGACAAAAAAGCGGGTAGGTAGTCATTAGTTATTAGTCATTAGTCATTAGCTAAAGACAAATGACAAATGACAAATGACAAATGACAAAATTGGAGAAAATTATGGCTACTAATACTACTGAAGTAAAAGCGATCGCTCGTTTTATCCGCATCTCGGCCTACAAAGTGCGTCGGGTACTCGATCAAATCCGGGGGCGATCGTACCGAGAAGCGCTAATCATCTTGGAATTCATGCCCTATCGCGCCACTGAACCCATATTGAAGGTTCTCAGAAGCGCTGCTGCTAATGCTGAACACAACGCTGGGTTAGATCGGACTCAACTAGTGATTACTCAGGCTTATGCCGATCAAGGACCGCCGTTGAAGCGGTTCCAACCAAGAGCGCAAGGTCGAGCTTACCAAATTCGCAAACCGACGTGTCATATTACTGTGGCCGTTGGAGCCGCGCCAGAAAAATAAGCACGCTTACACGAATAAATTACGTAAAGTAAGAAATCTTAGAGGGAGCATTCGTGGGACAGAAAATTCATCCAGTTGGTTTTCGCCTGGGTATTACACATGAACATCAATCCCGTTGGTTTGCTGTTCCTGACCGCTATCCAGAACTTTTACAAGAAGACTACAAACTCCGTCAATACATAGAACAAAAGCTGGGTAGACTTGCTCAAAACAACGCCGGAATTTCCGAAGTGCGGATTGAGCGCAAAGCCGACCAAATCGACTTAGAAGTACGCACAGCTAGACCAGGTGTAGTCGTAGGGCGTGGTGGGCAAGGTATAGAATCCTTGCGTACCGGACTCCAAGGACTATTGGGTAGCAATCGCCAAATTCGCATTAACGTAGTTGAAGTTCAACGAGTTGATGCTGATGCCTACCTAATTGCCGAATACATTGCTCAACAATTGGAACGCCGGGTTTCCTTTCGGCGAGTAGTGCGGCAATCAATTCAGCGTGCGCAACGCGCTGGTGTTCAAGGTATTAAAATCCAAGTCAGCGGACGGCTCAACGGTGCAGAAATTGCCCGGACAGAGTGGACTCGTGAAGGTAGAGTACCTTTACATACCTTACGGGCTGACATTGACTACTCTTATTGCACAGCAAAAACTGTTTACGGCATTTTGGGCATCAAAGTTTGGGTGTTTAAGGGAGAAATTATTCCTGGACAGGAAGAAACCCCTCTACCACCTGCAAGCCGCGAACGTGAACGCGATCCCCGCGATCGCGATCGTGAACCCCGTCGTCGTCAACAACAACGTCGTCGCCAGCAATTTGAAGACCGCTCAAATGAAGGATAAATCGTCATTAGTCATTAGTCATTAGTCATTAGTAAATGGCAGATGACAAATGACAAAGGACAAATGACAAATGACAAGTAACAAACCATGTTAAGCCCTAGAAGAACTAAATTCCGCAAACAACAGCGCGGACGGATGGAGGGACTAGCCACCCGTGGTAGCACCCTCAACTTCGGTGATTTTGCACTCCAAGCACAAGAACCTGCTTGGATTACCTCCCGGCAAATCGAGGCTTCTCGTCGGGCAATGACTCGTTATATTCGTCGGGGTGGACAAATCTGGATTCGGATTTTCCCTGATAAACCTGTAACCATGCGTCCTGCTGAAACCCGGATGGGTTCCGGTAAAGGTAATCCAGAGTTTTGGGTAGCGGTAGTTAAGCCAGGACGGATTTTGTTTGAAATCGGTGGGGTTTCTGAAGAAATCGCCCGTGAAGCTATGCGTTTGGCTTCATTTAAACTACCTATAAAAACCAAGTTTATTGTGCGCTCTCAACCACAGGAGCAGGAGTAGCTTATGCCTCTTCCCAAGATTTCAGAAGCTAGAGAATTAAGTGACGAAAAGCTCTCTGATGAAATTGTCGCGATCAAAAGACAACTATTTCAGTTGCGCTTACAAAAAGCGACAAGACAATTAGAAAAGCCTCACCAGTTCAGACAGGCTCGACATCGCCTAGCCCAATTGCTGACATTAGAAACAGAACGTAAACGGGCAGCAAGTCAATCGGCTAAAGAAGAAAAGTAGGAGATTATGGCAGTTAAAGAACGAGTTGGCTTGGTAGTGAGCGATAAAATGCAAAAAACTGTGGTAGTTGCCATAGAAAACCGCGCTCCTCACCCCAAGTACGGCAAGATTGTGGTTAACACCCAACGATATAAAGTTCACGACGAAGAAAATAAGTGTAAAGTAGGCGATCGCGTTCGCATTCAGGAAACTAGACCCCTGAGCAAAACCAAGCGCTGGAAAATCACAGAAGTCCTGAACATCAAACCTGCTTAAACCTCATCGTTGTTAGTTTCTAACAACATCACAAGGGAGAATAATTGTGATTCAACCCCAGACTTACCTGAATGTCGCAGATAATAGCGGTGCCCGTAAACTAATGTGCATCCGCATCTTAGGTGGAGGCAACCGCCGTTATGGTTTTATCGGTGATAAAATTATCGCCGTTGTCAAAGATGCTACACCAAATATGGCTGTAAAAAAGTCTGATGTTGTGGAAGCAGTAATTGTCCGCACTCGTAAAGCTGTATCTCGTGACAGTGGTATGAGTATTCGCTTTGATGATAATGCTGCTGTAATTATCAACAAAGACGGTAATCCTAGAGGCACACGGGTTTTTGGCCCAGTTGCACGGGAACTGCGCGATAAAAACTTTACCAAAATTGTTTCTCTGGCTCCGGAGGTGCTTTAATGGCAACCAAACAGGGTACGCCCAAAGTATTCCACAAAATGCACGTCAAAACTGGTGACACCGTACAAGTGATTGCTGGTAAAGACAAAGGAAAAATTGGTGAAATTATCCAGGCACTTCCCCAACTGAGTAAAGTCATCGTCAAAGGTGTCAACATTAAAACCAAGCACGTCAAACCCCAGCAAGAAGGGGAATCAGGGCGGATTGTCACCCAGGAATTCCCAATTCATAGCTCTAACGTGATGCTTTATTCCACTAAGCAGAACGTTGCCAGTCGTGTTTGTTATACCTTTACCTCAGAAGGCAAGAAAGTCAGAAAACTTAAAAAAACTGGCGAGATTCTGGATAAATAGTCATTAGTCATTGGTCATTAGTCATTAGTTATAAAGACAAATAACAAAAGACAAAAGACAAATAACAAAGGACAATAAAAGTTCCCTGACCAAGCCCAGGGATATCAGGACAAAAAACTATGGCGACAACAAGACTCAAAAGCTTATATCAAGAGACAATCGTCCCCAAACTGATTAATCAGTTTCAATATACCAACGTTCATCAAGTACCGAAGTTGGTAAAAGTTACTATTAACCGAGGTTTGGGTGAAGCAGCTCAAAATGCAAAGTCGCTGGAAGCATCCATCAACGAAATTGCGCTTGTCACTGGTCAAAAACCAGTAGTGACGCGGGCGAAAAAGGCGATCGCTGGCTTTAAGATCCGTCAAGGGATGCCTGTGGGGATCATGGTGACACTCAGAGCCGAACGGATGTATGCCTTTTTCGATCGGCTGGTTAGCCTATCACTGCCCAGAATTCGAGATTTTCGCGGCGTTAGCCCTAAAAGCTTTGACGGACGGGGTAACTATACTCTGGGTGTGAGAGAACAGCTAATTTTTCCAGAAGTCGAATACGACAGCGTTGATCAAGTGCGTGGGATGGATATTTCCATCATCACCACAGCAAAAAACGACGAAGAGGGCCGCGCCTTACTTAAAGAATTAGGAATGCCCTTTCGCGATCAGTAAGTTCATCTATAGAGGGAACGATGGCGGCTAACGACACAATTGCAGATATGCTGACGCGCATCCGCAATGCCAACCTGGCGCGGCATCAAACTACACAAGTGCCAGCTACAAAAATGACCCGCAGCATTGCCAAAGTGCTACGGGAGGAAGGCTTTATTGCTGAAATCGAAGAAGCAGAAGAAGGGGTAAAACACAACCTAGTGATTTCCCTGAAATACAAAGGTAAGAATCGTCAGCCTCTAATCACCGCCTTAAAGCGAGTGAGTAAGCCAGGCTTGCGTGTTTACTCCAATAGAAAAGAATTACCAAGAGTACTAGGCGGCATTGGCATTGCCATTATTTCTACATCCAGTGGAATTATGACTGACCGCGAAGCGCGTCGTCAGAACTTGGGTGGCGAAGTGCTTTGTTACGTTTGGTAGTCATTGGTCATTAGTCATTTGTCATTAGTCATTGGTCATTAGTCATTTGTTATTAGTGAAAGACAAAGGACAAAAGACAAAGGACAAATAACAAAAGGCAAAGGGCAAATAACAAAGGACAAAAAGTAATGTCTCGTATTGGTAAACGTCCAATTACTATTCCCGCCAAAGTTCAAGTGGCGATCGATGGTACGAATATTGTGGTGAAAGGCCCGAAAGGAGAACTTTCTCGCACTCTCAGAGATAATGTCTCACTCTCTCAAGAGGGAGAAGTATTACAGGTAAATCGTCGAGATGAAACTCGGACATCGAAGCAACTGCACGGCTTGAGCCGCACTTTAGTTGCCAACATGGTTGAGGGAGTTTCCCAAGGTTTTCAACGCCGTTTGGAAATCCAAGGTGTTGGTTACAGGGCACAACTTCAAGGGCGTAACCTAGTTTTAAATATGGGTTACAGCCATCAGGTGCAAATTGAACCACCAGATGGGATTCAGTTTGCAGTCGAGGGTACCACTAACGTGATTGTCAGCGGCTACGACAAAGAAATCGTAGGCAACACAGCCGCAAAAATTCGCGCCGTTCGTCCACCAGAACCTTACAAAGGTAAAGGCATTCGCTATGCCGGTGAAGTGGTAAGACGTAAGGCTGGTAAGACTGGTAAGGGTGGTAAGAAGTAGAAATGAAACTTACTCGTAGAGAATCAAAAAACCGTCGTCATCGGCGCGTTCGTGGCAAAGTTGTTGGCTCCCCAGAACGTCCGCGTTTAGCGGTATTCCGTTCTAATGAGCATATTTATGCCCAGGTTATTGATGATAGTCAGCATCAAACCATAGTGGCAGCATCGACTTTAGAACCAGAGTTGAAATCTAGTTTAGCGTCAGGTGCAAACCGCGACGCATCGGTGCAAGTTGGTAAGTTGATCGCAGTGCGATCGCTAGAAAAAGGCATCACCAAAGTAGTCTTTGATCGCGGTGGTAACTTATATCATGGTCGTGTAAAAGCCCTAGCTGATGCAGCACGCGAAGCTGGTTTAGATTTCTAAAGTCATTGGTCATTAGTCATTAGTTATTGGACAAATGACAAAAGACGAATGACAAATGACAACTGACAAATGACGTTCACCAGAGCATAAATTATGGCAACAGAGCGTAAAAGTAGAACAAAGCGTGCCAAAAAAGAAGAAACTACTTGGCAAGAGCGGGTTATCCAGATCCGCCGCGTGAGCAAGGTCGTCAAAGGCGGTAAAAAGCTCAGTTTCCGAGCGATCGTTGTCGTCGGTAACGAACGCGGTCAAGTTGGTGTCGGAGTAGGCAAAGCCTCAGATGTAATCGGCGCAGTCAAAAAAGGCGTAGCCGACGGCAAAAAACATCTCATTGATATCCCCATCACCAAATCTAACTCCATCCCCCATCCCATTGATGGTGTAGGTGGCGGTGCAAAAGTGATTATGCGTCCAGCCGCACCTGGTACTGGGGTAATTGCTGGTGGTGCTGTGCGGACTGTGTTGGAATTGGCAGGAGTTCGTAACGTCTTAGCCAAGCAACTTGGTTCAAACAATCCGCTCAATAATGCTAGAGCAGCAGTCAATGCATTATCTACATTGCGGACTCTTTCTGAAGTCGCCGAAGATCGCGGTATTCCTATTCAAAATCTCTACATCTAACTAGTCATTTGTCCTTAGTCAGTAGTCCTTTGTTCTGAACAAATGACAACCTACGTAATGGCAAATGACAAATGAGAAACGAAAAATGACAACTTGGTAACTTATGAGACTCCATGATGTTAAGCCGCAAAAAGGCTCAAAGAAACGCAAAAAGCGTGTAGCCAGAGGTATTTCTGCTGGTCAAGGTGCCAGTGCTGGTCTAGGTATGCGGGGTCAAAAGTCTCGTTCTGGTAGCGGTACTCGACCTGGTTTTGAAGGTGGTCAACAGCCATTGTACCGCCGCTTACCGAAACTGAAGGGCTTTCCGATTGTTAATCAAAAGATTTACACTACGATTAATGTAGAGAAGCTAGCCTCCCTTCCCGCTAATACGGAAGTAACTTTAGCCTCCTTGAAAGCAGCAGGTATCCTGACTGCTGTCAAAGGGCCATTGAAAATTTTGGGTAACGGCGAATTGAGCACTCCGCTCAAGGTACAAGCGGCAGCTTTCACAGGTACAGCTCGTAGCAAAATTGAGGCAGCTGGTGGGAGTTGTGAAGTCTTATGAGTGAGCCGGAACAGCGCACTTAAATGTAAGCCAACTCGCTGTCAGCGCCTGGTTCACTATAAAGGTAGCACTCTATGATCAGTCGAGATAAAGCCCCAACGGCTCAAGAAACTTTTATGCAGATGGCACAAGCAGCCGGGCTTAGAGGTAGGCTGCTTGTCACTGTCGGTGTTTTAATTTTGGTTCGCCTGGGTATCTTCTTACCCGTACCAGGGATTGACAGATCCAGATTTGCCGAAGCTATATCGGGCAATAATTCCATATTCGGTTTATTGGATATATTCTCCGGGCGAGGACTTTCGACTTTGGGCGTTTTTGCTCTAGGGATTTTACCCTTTATTAATGCGTCCATTATCATCCAATTGCTCACCGCGGCGATTCCATCTTTAGAAAATTTACAGAAAAATGAAGGCGAAGCGGGTCGGCGGAAAATATCGCAAATTACCCGCTATGTCACTGTATGTTGGGCGATTCTTCAAAGCACAGCTTTTTCAGCATTATTCCTCCAGCAATTTGCCTTAAATCCAGGGCCAATCTTTGTAGCTGAAACTGCGATCGCTCTGACTGCTGGTTCTATGTTCGTCATGTGGGCATCAGAACTGATTACAGAGCGGGGAATTGGGAATGGAGCATCATTGTTGATTTTTGTCAACATTGTCGCCTCGTTACCAAAAGCTTTAGGCGATACTATCGATTTGGTGCAAGTCGGCGGTCGGGAAACAGTTGGTCGCGTCATCGTACTAATATTAGTTTTCTTAGCAACCATTGTTGGTATCGTGGTTGTCCAAGAAGGAATGCGCCGCATCCCGATTATTTCGGCTCGTCGCCAAGTAGGTCGTAGAGTTTTGGCAGAGCAACGGAGCTTTTTACCCTTGCGGCTAAATCAAGGTGGCGTAATGCCAATTATCTTTGCCGCAGCTATCCTCAGTTTGCCATTGCTAATTGCAAATTTCGCCAAGAATGCTGAGTTGGCAAATATAATAAACACTTATTTGAGTCCAAGTGGTTCTGGCTCTTGGGTCTATGCCTTGGTTTACATGATTTCCATTATTTTCTTCAGCTACTTCTATTCTTCGTTGATTCTCAACCCGGTAGATGTAGCCCAGAATTTGAAGAAAATGGGTTCTAGTATTCCCGGCATTCGTCCCGGTAAAGCGACTAGTGAGTATATCGAGCGCGTTTCAAACCGACTCACCTTTTTGGGTGCTATCTTTTTGGGCTTGGTTGCTATTATTCCAACCGGTGTCGAAAGTGCTTTAGGAGTACCCACATTTAAGGGACTAGGTGCTACCTCTCTGTTAATTCTAGTGGGCGTAGCAATTGATACGGCAAGACAAATCCAGACATACGTAATCTCTCAGCGCTATGAAGGAATGGTGAAACAATAGTGACGCGATTAATCTTCTTGGGGCCACCTGGAGCTGGTAAGGGAACACAAGCTCAATCATTGGCGGAACACTTAAATATTCCCCATATTTCTACTGGGGAAATATTAAGACAAGCTATGAAAGAGCAAACTCATTTGGGAATCAAAGCTCAAAACTATGTAAATAGCGGCGAGTTAGTCCCCGACCAGCTAGTGCAGGACTTGGTACAGGAGCGCCTCAACCAACCAGATGCAGAAAATGGTTGGATTCTTGATGGTTTTCCCCGTAAAGTGACGCAAGCAGCTTTTCTAGAAGAATTGCTGGAAACAATACATCAGAGTGGCGAAAGGGTAGTTAATCTAGATGCACCAGATGATGTTGTGGTAGAACGTTTGCTAGCTAGAGGGCGAAAAGATGATACCGAAGAGGTGATTCGTCGTCGGTTAGAAGTGTACCGCGCAGAAACTGCACCTTTAATTGATTATTATCGCGATCGCCAAAAACTTTTAACAGTCAATGGCAATCAGTCCCAAGAAGAAGTCACTAGTGAACTGCAAAAGGTAATCGCTTGAGGATCGGGGAGTAGGGGAGGGGCTACAGTAATTCTTTCCCCAATTCCCAATGTCCCATGCCCCTCCCAAGAAACAGATCAATTTTAGCTAAGATATATTAATAAACTGTTGATATATTTCTTAAAATGTGTTCTCTTGCAGATGAAGTGCTGCAACTGAACACGAAATTGTTGAGTTGAGGAAAAAACAAATTGTCTAAGCAAGATTTGATTGAAATGGAAGGCACGGTTACAGAGTCCTTGCCCAATGCGATGTTTCGCGTTGACTTGGACAATGGATTTAACGTGCTAGCTCACATTTCCGGCAAGATTCGCCGCAACTATATCAAGATTTTGCCCGGCGATCGCGTCAAGGTAGAGTTAACTCCTTACGACTTGACCAAAGGCAGAATTACCTATCGCTTGCGTAAGAAGTAACTATATGTAGATGTAGAGAATTTTACCATAAAATCCTCCTTTTGACTGTTTGCTAGTCAAATTAGTGGATTGTTTTCCCTAAAAATGCTATAATTTAATATTTGGAGTCAAAAAATAAAAGGCATGAAAGTTAGAGCCTCAGTCAAGAAAATCTGTGAAAAATGTAGCGTGATCAAGCGTCGTGGTCGCGTCATGGTGATCTGCGTGAACCCCAAGCACAAGCAACGTCAAGGATAACGCTCTTACAAACAGAGTGAGTTGTAACACGCATATCATCATTAACAACGAAAAAACGCGATTAATCACGTTTTTCCAACCAACAGTAATTGCGAAAACAATAGGGAGAGTTCATTGTGGCACGGATTGCCGGAGTAGACCTTCCACGCGATAAGCGCGTTGAAATCGGTCTAACTTATATCTACGGAATTGGTTTATCACGCGCTCAAGAAATTATAGCGGCTACTGGTGTGAATCCAGACACCCGCGTTAAGGACTTAAGTGATGCCGATGTGACAGCCCTGCGAGGCGAAATAGAAAGCAACTATCAAGTTGAAGGCGACTTGCGGCGTTTGGAGTCTTTGAACATCAAGCGCTTAGTTGACATTGGTACTTACAGAGGTCGTCGTCATCGCATGGGCTTACCAGTCAGAGGGCAAAGAACTCGCACCAATGCCAGAACCCGTCGAGGCAGAAGGCAGACAGTGGCTGGGAAGAAGAAGGCTCCAGGGAAATAAATTTGCAACGCTTGCTAATCAGAGCAAGTTTTACCTTAAATCAACTAAACAAGTATGGCGAGACAACCAACTAAAAAATCCGGGAGCAAGAAGCAGAAACGGAACGTACCCAGCGGGATGGCCTACATCCAGTCTACTTTCAACAATAGCATTGTCACCATTACCGATCAAAATGGAGATGTCATCTCCTGGGCCAGCGCTGGTTCTAGCGGTTTTAAGGGAGCAAAAAAGGGAACTCCCTTTGCAGCGCAAACTGCTGCTGAAAGTGCAGCCCGTAGAGCTATAGATCAAGGAATGCGCCAAATTGAGGTAATGGTAAGTGGGCCAGGAGCAGGTAGAGAAACCGCTATCCGCGCACTTCAAGGAGCAGGACTGGAAATTACACTCATTCGGGATATTACCCCCATTCCTCACAATGGCTGCCGTCCACCCAAGCGCCGTCGAGTTTAAATACCAAGACTTGGGCATTGAGGACGAGAAGCTACAACCAAAGAAAGTAAATTTACTTACAATGACCGCTTGGGCGGATAACGTGCAAACTGTCATTGGGTGAAAACTTGGGCCACCAAAAGCGAATCAGATTTTCCTGTAGGGAAAGCTGTTAAACTTCGGAAACCCAAAATATTATTAGCGCCTGAAAGCTCAATAGGAGCGTCAAACTATACCGTAATTTCATACTAGTAGTTTGATAGACCTATAACCTACAGGACATAAAGTCAATTCGGGAGGCAATTGATTTGTCTGCTAGCAGCACCTTAGAAAAAGGGAGGCTCATCCGTGGCGCAGTTTCAGATTGAATGTGTAGAGTCGAATACTGAAGAAAGTCGGAACCATTACAGTAAATTTGTTCTGGAACCTCTAGAACGCGGTCAAGGAACAACGGTTGGCAACGCACTACGGCGGGTTTTACTGTCTAACCTAGAAGGTACAGCAGTTACAGCAGTGCGGATTGCAGGCGTTTCACATGAATTCGCCACAGTTCCGGGCGTGCGGGAAGATGTGCTGGAAATCCTCATGAGAATGAAGGAAGTTATCCTGAAGAACTATTCTTCGCAGCCCCAGATTGGTAGATTACTTGTTAGCGGCCCAGCAACAATCACTGCGGCACATTTTGATTTGCCCAGTGAAGTAGAAGTCATCGATCAGACCCAGTATGTAGCCACCATCGCTGAAGGTGGAAAGCTGGAAATGGAATTTCGGATCGAGAAAGGCAAAGGCTATCGCACAGTAGAGCGAGGACGTGAGGAAGCCACATCGTTGGATTTTCTTCAAATCGACTCAATATTTATGCCGGTGCGAAAAGTCAACTACAGTGTTGAAGAATCTCGTGGGGAAGGCTTGATTCCAAAAGACCGATTACTGTTGGAAGTTTGGACAAATGGCAGTATTTCTCCTCAAGAAGCACTATCTTCGGCCGCTGCAATCTTGGTAGATTTATTCAACCCGTTGAAAGACATCTCCCTAGAACCAACAGACACAGGTTCGGATATTCCAGACGATCCAACTGCCCAGATACCTATCGAAGAGTTGCAACTTTCTGTGCGGGCATATAACTGTCTCAAACGGGCACAAGTTAACTCTGTGGCAGATTTGTTGGATTATACCCAAGAAGACCTCTTAGAAATTAAGAACTTTGGGCAGAAATCAGCAGAAGAAGTCGTGGAAGCTTTGCAGCGACGCTTGGGCATCACCCTGCCAATGGAAAGAGGCTCTAAACACCCTTAAGAAAAACCTTCATAATTCATAGTGCATAATTATGCGTCACCGTTGTCGCGTCAAAAAACTCAGTAAACCAGCCGATCAACGCCGTGCTTTACTGCGATCGCTCGCCACCGAGCTGATCCGTCATGGTAAGATCACCACCACTTTAATTAGAGCGAAAGTTCTCAGAAGTGAAGTGGAAAAAATGATTACCCTAGCCAAAAATGGCTCCTTGTCAGCACGTCGAGAAGCCCTTGGCTATATATTCGACAAACAACTGGTTCACGCTCTATTTGAGCAAGCTCCTACTCGATACGGCGATCGCCAGGGCGGTTATACCCGCATCCTGCATACCGTACCGCGTCGGGGCGATAATGCAAAAATGGCAATAATTGAATTGGTTTAAGTCATTAGTCATTGGTCATTAGTCATTAGTCATTGGTCATTAGTGAATACAAAGGACAACTGACAAAGGACAAATGACAAAGGACAAAGGACAAAATCTGTATGTTAGAAAGCCACCAGCCTACACAAACTCATCGAGTAGCCTTGGTAATCCAATACCTGGGCACTCATTTTCATGGCTGGCAACGGCAAAAAAAACAGCGGACAGTCCAAGAAGAGATCGAAATTGCGATCGCTACTATTCTTGGGTATCATGTAACACTACATGGTGCTGGGCGAACCGATTCTGGAGTTCATGCTGCTGCTCAAGTAGCCCATTTTGAAGCAACAGGTTTAATTCCGCCTCACAAGTGGGCAACAATCCTCAACAGCTACCTGCCGCCAGATATATTAATCAGGGCTTCAGCTAGTGTAGATAACCGTTGGCACGCTCGCTTTAGTGCAGCCTATCGACGATATCGCTACACAATATACACTGAAGATCGGCTTAACTTGTTTGTAAGAGCCTTCAGTTGGCATTATTATTATGCACCCCTGGATGAATCCTTAATCCAAGCTGCCTTGAAACCTCTCTTGGGAAAGCATCACTTAGCTGCTTTTCACCGTGCAGGCTCAAAGCGATCGCATTCCTGGGTAGAGGTGCAAGCAGCAGAGTGTCGTCGCAGTGGGCCATTTATCCATATTGAAATACAGGCAGATGGATTTTTGTATGGCATGGTACGGCTGTTGGTAGGGATGTTGGTACAGGTAGGTTCTGGACAACGGACACTTTCTAGCTTCACCGAACTCTGGAAAGAACAACGCCGGGAAGAAGTGAAACACGCCGCCCCGCCTCAAGGCTTGTGCTTGTTGCGAGTCGGCTATCCCGATTTTCCCTTTCCAAAAGAGATTTGGTACGACACCTTGCCAAAGCTCGTCACTAGTCAAGAGTCATTAGTCATTGGTCAGTAGAGACGCGATTAATCGCGTCTGTACAATGGTCATTAGTGAATAACAAAGGACAACTGACAAAGGACAAAAGACAATTGACTAATGACAAACTAAAAATGACAAAGGACAAATGACAAATGACAACAGTTAAAACATACCTTCCTTCTCAAGCAACCCTTGAGCGTGAGTGGTACATAGTAGATGCCACCGATAAACGTCTCGGTCGCCTCGCCAGCGAAATCGCCCAGGTATTGAGAGGCAAAAAGAAGCCCGAATATACACCCCATCTAGATACAGGTGACTTCGTAATCGTCATCAATGCCGAGAAAGTAGCAGTCACGGGCAAAAAGCGCACTCAAAAGCTTTACCGCCGCCATTCTGGTCGTCCCGGTGGGATGAAAACGGAAACTTTCGCTAAACTGCAAGACCGCATACCAGAGCGGATTTTAGAACAAGCTGTTAAAGGTATGCTACCTAAAAATAGTTTGGGTAAGCAGTTGTTCACCAAGCTGAAAGTCTACGCTGGCCCTACACATCCCCACGATGCTCAAAAACCTAAAGAACTAAAAGTTAGTACAATTCCTGGAGAAGAAAATTAATGGTAGTAGCAGATGCCAATAGCGGTCGCGCCGTATACTGGGGCACTGGCCGTCGTAAGAACGCAGTAGCACGGGTACGCTTAGTTCCAGGTACTGGTCAACTGACTGTGAACGGTAAAGATGGAAACTTGTATTTCCAATTTAACCCCAACTACCTGGGAGTCATTAAAGCGCCCCTGGAAACTCTGGGACTAGAAAACGAATATGACATTTTGGTAAAAGCAGAAGGCGGCGGCTTGACCGGACAAGCTGATTCTGTTCGTTTGGGAGTTGCTCGTGCTTTGTGCCAACTCGACCCAGACAATCGCCCACCTTTGAAAACCGAAGGTTACTTGACTCGCGATCCAAGGGCAAAAGAGCGGAAGAAATATGGTTTACATAAAGCCCGGAAAGCACCTCAGTACTCTAAGCGTTAAAACATTGGGCATGGGGTATGGGGTATATCTCCCAGTCCCCAATCCCTAGCTTCAATTGAACGCTGAAAGTTATAATTTATATAGATTCATCTCACAAAGAACAATGGCTAAATCTGATATTCATCCTAAATGGTATCCAGATGCTAAAGTTTACTGCAACGGTCAAGTTGTTATGACCATTGGCTCTACCAAGCCAGAATTGCACGTAGATGTTTGGTCTGGAAATCACCCATTTTACACTGGCACTCAGAAGATTATTGACACTGAGGGTCGAGTCGAGCGCTTCCTCCGCAAGTACGGTATGAGCAGCACTCAAACATCTGGCGACGAACAAGACAAAAAGTAGCGAGTTGGCTCTGCTGTTAACGACGGCCCTGCATCAGCTGGGTCGATTTTCATTTATATGCTCGAGCCAATTTGTTATTTTTTTAAGGAGCGATCGCAATCGTCATGGCTGAATCATACTTACTGGACAAACTAAAATCCGTTGAACAAACCTTTAATGAATTAACACGTCGTCTTGGCGACCCCGATACCGCTAGCAATCCTGATGAGTATCAAGAAATTGCTAAGTCTCGTTCTTCTTTGGAAGAGGTTGTTAATACTTATGAAATTTGGAAAACAGCCCAAGAAGACTTAATCGGAGCGCGTCAGGTTTACAAAGAATCTGCCAGTGACCCAGAGTTGCAAGAAATGGCATCACTGGAAGTAAAAGAACTTGAAGAAAAAATCGAACACTTAGAGTCTCGCTTGAAAGTCTTACTGCTACCACGCGACCCCAATGATGAAAAGAATATCATGTTGGAAATTCGCGCTGGTACTGGTGGCGATGAAGCAAGCATTTGGGCTGGCGATTTGATGCAGATGTACACCCGCTATGCCCAGACTCAAGGTTGGAAAGTTTCTCTAGTGAGCGAATCTCGTGGAGAAATGGGTGGCTGGAAAGAGGTCATTCTCGAAATTAAAGGTAATGATGTTTACAGCCAGCTAAAGTTTGAAGCTGGTGTGCATCGCGTGCAGCGCGTGCCGGCAACTGAATCTGGGGGACGGGTTCATACTTCCACAGCTACCGTGGCGATTATGCCAGAGGTGGATGATGTGGAAATTCATATTGACCCAAAAGATATTGAAATGACTACAGCTCGTTCTGGTGGTGCTGGTGGGCAAAACGTCAACAAGGTGGAAACAGCCGTTGACTTGATGCACAAACCGACGGGAATACGCATTTTCTGTACAGAAGAACGCAGCCAGTTGCAAAACAAAGAACGGGCGATGCAAATTCTGCGGGCGAAGTTGTATGACATCAAGTTAAGCGAACAACAAGCAGCTGTAACTTCCATGCGGCGATCGCAGGTTGGTACTGGATCGCGATCAGAAAAAATTCGCACCTATAATTATAAAGATAACCGCGCTACCGATCATCGGTTAGGTCAGAATTATTCCCTTACCCCTGTTTTGGATGGTGATTTAGAGACACTTATCCAATCTTGTATATCTCTAGACCAACAAGAACGTCTTGCAGAGTTAGCGACTTCTGCCGCTAACTAATTTTTGTTGTTATATATACTGTAAAACCACTTGTTGTACTGTTGCTTTTAACACAAACAGGTGGTTTTTTAATGCAGTTCAGGCTTGGCGGAAGAATACTTGTTCTCATCTATTAATTCTTGAATAAAATCTGCAAATTCTCTCGCATTAAAAGTTCTTTGTGGGTCTTCTGGTTGACGAGCAGGATCTGGATTGTCTGGGCTGGGTAAACGTGTAAAGACGTATTTACACGTCACGTTCTTCAGTTGAGTTGCAGACGTAATCTCCAAGTTTTGTAGGTAAGCTCCTGTTAAGCAAGCTCCTGTTAGATCCGCTTGGTCTAGCAGAGTTCTAACAAGCTTTGCTCTACTAAAATCGGAATTCTGTAAATTGGCTGCACGTAAATTTGTACCAATGAAGCTACTGTCAACTAAATTTACTCCATGCAGATCGATACCTTGTAAATCAAGGCTGTCAAAAATTTTATCCTGTGCTGCCCTAGTAGTAACTAACTGCCGTACTTGAGGATGTACTAAATAACTTCCTTCAGTACAGGCATGGTCAAGTTTTTTCGTATGCAGCCAGCTAGTTTGAGTTAGGTTCGCTGCTCTAAAATCTGCAATTTTGAGCGTTGCTTGAGTGAAATCGGCATCTGTTAGATCAGCACCATGAAAAGTGGTGCTTCCTGTGGTAGCAAAGATACTCGCGAACTTCTCAACCCCAGTCAATTGGCGATCGCCATTGAGACTACGCTGACTGACAAAATTAACCACAGCAGTAACAATGGTTGCAGCCAAGATCATTGGCAAATCTTCACTGACTCGAAATGATGGATAAATACGTAGTCCGCCTAAAGTGACGATAAAAAATAGTATCAAAGTGCCAAATAAAAAAGCTCCCAAGATCCAGGCTCTAGCAAATATTCGATGTTCAACTTCTACTACTACCAAACTGATAGCTAAAGTCAAGGTGATAACAATCGCCCATGACAACCCTACAGTTACAACTCCTGGTAAAACTGCTCTCATCCAGTTGCTACCCAAGGGAGCCAGTACATTGATTAACCAAAAACCACACAAGACTAAAGCTCCAGCAGCAGTTCCAATGGCTGCTCCATTCCACATCCAAGTACCAGCTATTACCATTGCTATGGCTCCAGCACCAGCAATAAGCATGTTCACAGCTAAAGTTGCTAAGGCAGTTTGAGCCAAAGGAGCCTTGATAAACCAGAACCAAACAATACCAATGATTCCTACTACAGCCCCGGTTCCTGCTGCTATCAAAGTCATAGGTAAAGCTCGTGTTCGCATCCGATTACCAATAACAGTTAAAGCTACAGCTATGGCGATGCCGCTAGCAAGTGCGATCGCCTGCACAGCTAAATTGCCTGAGCGCATAACTTCAGGTAAAACCGCATACAGATTCAAAAATTCAAAGCCAGCGATCGCAGTTGTGCCGATCATAGATAAAGCGATCGCTCCTGCTTTGTTATTCACTCCCTGACGAAAGGCGATCGTCAAAACAGTCATAATAGCTATCACGCTAGCAATCCCAATCCCCAGAGAAGTTCCACCCATATTCAATTCCCACCCCAATATCCACCCAACCAATCCGGCAGCAATGCCTGATAAGGCTGCTAGTAAGAATGCACACAGCACTAGTCCTATAACTAAAAAACGTTGTAATCCTGCTTGAGCATGGCGAAAGCTTGCCCCCGTGAGGATGGCATCAGTAAAATCTACGCTGCGAATATCACTATGACTAAAGTTTGCTCTTGCCAAATTTTGACCTTTAAAAGAGCGACCACAAAGATTTTGACCTCTGAAATCTGCTCCTACTGGCGAACTAGCATCCTCTAAATGCTCCTGAATCTTCTCAGGAATTGGTATGTCTACGCCAGCTACCTGAATTTTTCCAGCTTCAGCAACTGTGCCAATTTGAGCAGTAGCACCTTCAATATCCCCATGAGCAAAGCGTGCCATACCACGGGCATAAGTAACCAACGGTTCTAGCTGGGCATCTGCTAAAGGTTCAGCAAAGGTTTCTACTAGAGATGCCATGCGTACTAATTCTGTGTGATTCGGTTGATTTTGTCTCCAAGACAACATCTCCAGATGGCGAAAAGTCAAGGCTATTTGTCGCGCGGCTTCATTGGGTTTGGTGTAGGCTAAAGCTGTCCACTGGAGAGTTTTGGCAAAATTTTGGGTGTCAGGATCGTCACTTAATATCTGTTGTCGGACGTATTCTAGTAAAAAATCAGACAGATGATTAATTCGCTGTATGCCAAACTTTGGGTCTGCTTTTAATTGCCGTAATAACTGATTACGAACTGTAATATCCATTTCGTAGAGTTCATACCCTACTTCGTCACATAGACCAGAAAGGAGAAAGTCTCCTACAGCGACCCAGGCAATATTGAGAGGTTGTCCGTGGATATCCTGCTGAAAGTTTACCCACAGACGGTACATGAGATCAGGCGTTAAAGCTAAGGGAAATGCCGCATGGTAAGCCAGATATAAATGTGGTTTGCCAAATTGTTTCTCAAATAACGCAATACGCCGAGCTACAATATCAAGTTTCATCTCCGGCAGAACCTTACTTATGAAGAAGAGTGGGCTGGTTTGCCCCGCAAAACATTAATCGCCTCATGCAAACTCCGACGATTGAATTCAAACATAGGGACAAGTTTGGCAATTTCATCAGCACTTGTATGTAACCAGCGCGATCGCGGTACCGGATTTAGCCAAACAATGTAACTGACTTGCTGTTTCAGTTGCTCTAAGAAGGTTGCCGTCATTTCAATCCGTTCTGGATTCATCCCTCCACGAGCGGCCCCGGCATCACTAAAAATCATCACGCTAGTGTATTCAGAGCGAATTGAGGCAATTACATTACTAACTGTCTCTGCATCTTGGTGATTTGGATCATAGTAAAGATGTTGGTTGGGAGAGTTATGGAAGTAATAAATATTGGCTTTTGCTAAACGCCCACCATATAAAGCCGTTTCTGCCAAGCGACGTGATAGAGAATGAAAGGGGATCATTGAGCCATCTTGATCGATGAGTAATAGCAGCTCAGTTCGATTTACCCGTCGAGGGATTAAAACAGGTTTGAGTAAAAAACCATGCCGACTCACCTCTTGGACTGTAGCTTCTATATCTAATTCTGTGGGCAATCCCTGACGGACAAACTGGCGCAGATAGCGCCAACTTTGTTTCATCTGCCGACGAGTAACTGGAAAATACTCATTGCCGATCGCAAAAGGGCTGCGAGCAATGTCTGTGCTGCCACGGGCATGACGCACGGCTTGGGCTACCTGTAAGTCATCTTCTTCTATATCATTCGCATAATCTGAAGGTAAAGGAGGGGTAGTATCTGAAGAATTATCAGACTGTGTAGATTCTTCTTGGGCACGGCGCTCTATCAACCATTTAAACAGTACATACCCTCCAGACAACCCCCCTAGAAATAAGACACCCCCAAATAAACCTGCAACCATCAAATTTAAGAGGTTGCCTGTATTTGCCCTGCCACCTAAATCTGTAATCGTTGAAATTGTGAAGGATTGAGTATTTTTGTGACCAGCTTCATCTGTAACTTCGAGTGTTACTTTGTGATTGTGGTCAGAAGATGTGCTAATCAAGTGTTGTCCATTTGGGGCAAAGATAATCTCATTAGCAGAAACCTGACTGGGATGCTGTAGTTCTGCTAGTTGTTTTCCCTTAAGGTTCCACATTCGTAGAATGCGATCGCTTGCGGTGGTAAAAAGGTATTTTCCATCTTGACTAAATTTAATACCGTTTACCCAATCTGGATGTTTAAACTCTGCCAGTGTTTTTCCTTGGAGATTCCATAGGCGAGTAGTGTTATCTTGTGAAGCAGTAGCAAGACTCTGACCATCAGGACTGAAGACAACACTGGAAACTATGCCGCGATGCTTCAACTCTATCGATTTTTGCTCTAGAAAATTCCATAGATTAACTGTGTCATCTTGTGAAATGGTCATGAAGTGCTGTTTATCTGGGCTAAACTCTATACGATTGATTAGCCCTTGCTGTTTAAGTTGTACTTGATTTCCCTTCAAATCCCAAAGGTGGCCAATGCCATCTGCTGTACGACTAACAAGGCTTTGTCCATCTAGGCTAAAGCGCACGCTTTTCACAGGACGCTCATGCCAGAATATCAGTAGATTTCCCTGCATATCCCATAAACGAACCGCCCCATCTCCAGAAGCAGTAGCAAAGTACTGTCCATTAGGACTAAAATCTTTATCGTTTAGCTGACCTTCATAGGACAAATCTATTGCTGGCTGTCCTCTTAAACTCCACAAACGAAGAGTTTTCTTGCTTTCATCACCTGCCTCATCACTTGAAAGTGTAGAGTCATTGGTTGTAATTAAGTGTTCACCATCAGCGCTAAACTGATAATCATCATTATTCCGAAAGCTAAACTGGCGATCGCCAATCTTATCTGGAAATTGCAACTTTGCTAGCTGATGCCCTTGAATATCCCATAAGTGAGCAGTATTAATAGTTGAAGTAGTAATAATATTTTGTCCATCAGGACTCCAGCCCACAACATCAAGCGAACCTTGATTTTGCAATGTCCCTAATTTCTTGCCCTTGAAGTCCCATAGTTCAACAGCTTTATTGGCAGAAATAGTAATAAAAAACTGCCCATCAGGACTGAATTTAACATCACCCCGCGAGTGCGATTTGATTTCAGAAAGTTTATTTCCCTTAATATCCCAAAACTGGACATTACTGACGTTGTTTTCATAATAATTATTATTATAAGAAACTATAGCCAAGCTTTTCCCATCTTTGCTAAAAATGATATTATCAACTTTATCTACAAGTGTGAATTCTGCCAGTTTTTTTCCTTCAATATTCCACAATATAATATTATTTTTATCGGCGCTATTACTAGTAGTAGCAATGCTTTTTCCGTCAGGACTAAAGTAAATTTTGTTAAAATTATTTTGGAATTTCAATATTCCTAATTTTTTACCTTTAAAATTCCATAGTTGAACAGTGTTATTTGCTAAAGTAGTGGCAAGTACCTTGCCATCAGCACTAAAATTAATATCATTGACTTTGACTAGATGTTTTAGTGTCGCTAGTTGTTTTCCTACCAAATCCCAAAGTTCGACAGTTTCATTTTTTGATATATTTACGAAATATTGCTGTTTAGGGCTAAATATAGCACGCTGAAATTGCTTTAACTGATTTCCTTTTAAGTCCCACAAGCTAAATCTTCCATTATTCAAGTTGATAGCAAGCTTCTGGCTATCAGGGCTAAAGGTTATTTCGGAGATAAATTTAGACGACTTTAATTGTGCTAGCTGATTGCCCTTCACATCCCACAAACTAACAGTGCCATCTTCTGAAAAAGTAGCAATCTTCTGGCTATCAGGGCTAAAGATTATTTCGGAGATAAATTTAGATGACTTTAATTGTGCTAGCTGATTGCCCTTCACATCCCACAAACTAACAGTGCCATCTTCTGAAAAAGTAGCAATCTTCTGGCTATCAGGGCTAAAGATTATTTTGTAAATAAATTTAGACGACTTGAATTGTGCTAGCTGATTACCCTTGATGTCCCACAAACTAACAG
This sequence comes from Nostoc sp. LEGE 12447, assembly GCF_015206985.1. Lineage (NCBI taxonomy): Bacteria > Bacillati > Cyanobacteriota > Cyanophyceae > Nostocales > Nostocaceae > Nostoc > Nostoc sp. LEGE 12447. Next base: position 408,093 of record NZ_JADEXT010000003.1, read on the forward strand.
TGCCATCTTGTAAGTAGGTAACAAATCTCTGGCTATTAGGACTGAAAACAATATCATAGACTGGGCTAGGAGATTTTATTTGAGCTAGTAAATTACCCTTGGATGTCCACAAACGGGCAGTACCATTTACTAAAATATCAGCAAAATACTTGCCATTCTTGCTGAAGTAAGCTGTTTCACTATATAGTTTTTGTGGTCGCAATTCTCTTAATTGATGACCCTTTGAGTTCCACAAGCGAGTAACGCGTTCTTTTGAGACAGTATTCAGGTGTTGATTATCCCTAGTAAAGCTAAAATTGGAAACTTCGCCCTGATGTTTCATGGTTTTTAATTGTCTACCCATAAAGTCCCATAAGTGGACAATCCCATCATCTAAGGTAGTAGTAATGTATTGTCCATCAGAGCTAAATCCAAGGAAACTTTCTAAATCTTGCGATTTTAATACTGATAGCTGATTACCCTTCAATTCCCAAAAACTAATAGCACCAAATTGAGACACAGAGGCAAAACGCTGCCCGTTAGAGTTGAAATAAGCGTCTCTGAAGTATGCGTTTCTGAAATAAGCGTCTCTGAAGTATATGAAGTATAGATCTCTGTAGTATTTGTATTTAAAGTATGTGTTTTTTGAGACTTGATTTTGAGGTTTCAAGTCATACAACCTGTTGCCTTTATTATCCCAGAGGCGAATAATACCATTTTCGAGAAGAGTAGCCAGGTGCTTTTCATCTGGGCTGAATATAATCTTGGAAACATTACTTTGAGATTTAAATTCTGTTAAAAAACTACCTTTTGAATCCCACAAACGGATAATCTCATCCTGAGAAGATGACTGTTTATCAGTATTTCCCAAAATTGTAGCGAAGTACTGACCATTGTGGCTAAAGTTGGGACTCCTTTCAGAAAGATTTTTTTGATTTGGTAGTTGAGCTACTTGCTTACCTTTTAGATTCCACAAACGAATAGTGCTATTTGATGAAATATTAGTAAAGTATCGCCAATCTGGGCTAAAAACATTGTTGTACCTATCAGAATAATTCTGAGATTCCTGTTTAGTTAGTTTTTTACTCTCAATATCCCATAAATAAATAGCATCGACTTTATCAGAATAATCTCTATATATAAGATAGCGATCGTCGTCACTAAAACTCAGTCCGTAAAATCCTTTTTTCGATTGAAACTCTGCTAGCTTGTTACCTTTAAAATCCCATAGCCTAAGTGTTTTTTCTGGTGAAGGTGAATAGGTAGCAATATACTGTTTTTTAGATGCAATAAATACTTGCTCTACTTTGCCTTTTACCTGCCATTTTGCAATTTGTATACCATCAAAATCTCGCAAGACAACAGTCTTTTTAGCTAATAGCTCGACAAAATAATCACCGTTATCGTTAAAAGTGGGTTCACTAGCTTTAAATTCTTTGAGCAGATTGCCTTTAAGATCATATTGTCGAATTTTCCCATTATCAGATGTAATAGCAAGGCGTTTACTATCAGTACTAAACCCAACATTGTAAATATATGGTTCGTATTTTAGTTTTGCTAACTGATTGCCCTTAAGATCCAATATAAAAACAGTTTTCTCCTCTGGTATCTTATTAATAAAGTACTGTCCATCAGGACTAAATTTAATATCAGAGGACTGAGGCAGATTTTTCAGTGTAGCTAGCTGGTTTCCCTTGATATCCCACACATAGATAACTTTATTGTCTGCTGTGGTGGGTGTGCCGCTAAGAGTGGCTGTACTATCCCCGTTATCCTTAAGCTTGAGCCAGGGTGGAACTTCCACGGCTGAAATCTTGGCAGCAGATCCATTTTTAGGTTGACAAACAGTAATGTTGTAGCGGTACTCTTTATCTATTTTTGCTTGAGCTACAGCGATGCTGGTGAAGTATGGGCATTCTTTTCGCAGTCCGAAAAACCAACCTGCATAACCAACTGCTACTACAGCAATTCCTCCTAAAGCTGCGTAGCCAACTTTTAGAGGAATTGCGAATCGCTTTTTAATGGGTTGGTCTGTCTGCACACCTGTTAGGGCAGAATCAGCAGTTGGTGAAGCAGTTAAGTCACGGAACAATAATGCATCTATTGCCATCACCTGGTCAAAGTGATAGTCAAATAGCAGCTTGTCTTCATCAGACTTCACCCAAAGTGTACGGCAAAGTCGTGCTAAAGCTTCTCGGTCAGGAATACCAAAGCCAGCTTGCAAAGCACGCAATACTAAGTGGTATTCATCAATGCCTAGCGGTAAACCAGCATCGCGTAATCTTGTAAAAAGTTCTAGTAGTGGTAGTTCAGGGTCATGCACGGCTAATAGCTTATCGAAACAGTCAGTAGCTGCTTGTCTAAATTTTATCTTTTATGGGCAGCAGATTTGACCGGAAAGTTTTAAATCTTTGAACCTATACGGGCTAGATAACGGCGATGATCGTCCCAGCTTTTGAGTAGTACACCGGGATAGGGGAGTTTACTATCCAGTTTCTCTAAAATTTCATCTTGAGGATACCGGCGTAAAACCCGAAACCAATCGAGTAGTTCACTAGTACTAACTTTTTTGCTGGACTCTCCTCTATCTTTTTTCATTTCATCACGCAATTGCATAAAGCGAGCGATCGCTTTATTAACCAGTAAATCTGGTGACATCGGAAAGTGAGTATTGACGATTTCTATCAATCGCTCAATGTTAGGAAACTCAACATAGTGAAATAAACATCGACGCAAGAAGGCATCAGGTAAATCTTTTTCATCATTACTAGTAATGATCACAATTGAATCCGCTTTGGCCTCAATTTCCTCACCTGTTTCCTCAACTACAAACCTTCGCTCATCTAACTCCAGTAGCAGGTCGTTGGGGAAATCAATGTCCGCTTTATCAATTTCGTCAATCAGCACAACAGTAGGCTTTTCCTGCTGAAACGCCCGTCCTAATGGTCCCCAACGCACATAGGCTGATGGTTCGTCAATTCGCTGGAGCTGTTCTGCACTCAAAAGACCGGAAGCAGCAAGTTGAGCATCTCGGAGCCGTCCGACTGCATCGTAGGTATATAAACCATCCCTAGCCCGACTAGTGGATTTAACATACCAAGCTTCTAGCTTTAAACCCAGCTCGTAAGCAACAGCATTTGCCAACTGAGTTTTGCCGCATCCTGGTTCCCCCTTGAGTAGTAACGGTCGCCTCAGGTAAACTGCGAGGTTAACTACTTCAACTAATTCCGAACTTGGTAAATAGGGATATAAAAGCTGTCCGTTTACTTTGCGTTCTGCTGGTTTAGGTTGGACTTTGCCTGTGTATTCAGGTATTCGATCGCTTAGAGCTTTAACCATTTTCTCTCTTCTTCACACCAGTCACAGCCAGATAGTCGGCAAATTTCTTCTATTACGGGTTCTGGAATTCCATTATCACTATTTTGGAGGATCATTTGCACTGTTTGATCTACGTCCTCCGCTGTTAATGTCGGTGGTAGTTCTTCAGTTTCGTACCCTTGCCAAAGCCAATCTTCTAACTCATCTTCGGAAAATTCCGTAATTGCTGGTAGTTTGACTGGAGTATCTGGTTTCCATGTGGGAAGCAGTTTATCCGCAAATGACATGTTCCAAGAACCTACACAGCCGTCATAATCAATTAGAAACATGAGTAACTTAAATTGTTGTTTTTGAGTAATTATTTCTTTAGCTTTACTCGCCAATGGTTGCCAAAAATCCTGGAGCAAGTTGTGTAAAAAAGCTTCAGGCAAAACATGTACATTGTGAAAGATGAGCAATACATTCTGTGTTTGCCACCATTTATATACTCGTTCTGCAATTTCTGAGATAGAGCTTTGTCTGCCCAAACCCACACGAGAACTTAGTTCACGCCATAAAGCCGCTACATCGCTCTGACGAGCAATTCGACTCAGGTCTATAATTACCTCCTTGCCAGGAATGTTCTCCGGTACATGTCGTCTTGCTAACCGATTTAACAACCAGCGCTGACCGTAATATAGTGAGCCATGTATTAGAAAAGCTCCAATTGACTGAGTATCAATAAATCTTTTAAATGTCCGTACTTGCGTGTGATAACCTAGCTTTAATAAAGCATAGTATAAACGCTCACTTTCAGAAGATTTGCTCAGATTATCAAGCTGTAGTGCCATTTCATCAAGTTCTGCCTCAGCATCCTTGATTTGGTTAGCTAACTTGAAGCGAACAGCAATATCTACTTCGATCGCATAATTACGACGCAATTCAAATAACCTCTCGCTAGAAAGGTCATACTGTACTTGCAAAGCCTCTTGTTTACGTTGTAGATGTTTTTCTGGGAACATCTGTATTCAGTGTTTTTTGTAAATAGAAGTACAAATTATTTATTGCTAGGTGGTGTTTGGCTTACTTCTGCATAGTAAGCCTAAAATTACAGGTGAATAAATCTAGATTTCTGAATCAGGGCTAAAATTGCCCTTTATTTTCAATTTACGGCTGCCTCTAGGAGTTTTAATTGCTACTAGTAGAAAAATTGAAGTTGTTTGCTATCTAACTGAACACAGGTAATATTAACGTAAGTATATTAACTTCATGCTTATTTGATACCATTACCTTTTAGTTAAACCCATAGGCTTGGCTGTTAATTATCCTACAAAAATTATTTTAGATGTCCTTAGAGTAATTACGCAGGAACTCATAGTTAGAGAAGGTTCTTTCTCCAAATACTGGTAATTTCTTCTCGTGTTTGATAAGCACACTGTCTATTTATTTGCTCAATTGAAGCGATCGTCTTTCTGTTATGGTTATCAGCCTTTATCAGGTTCACGCACTTCTTAATTCAACCACAAGCAAAGTGAGCTTTTTAAATTTGCTATCAAAAAGGGAGCGTTTGAGATGGTGCATTATTGGTACTAGTCACAAAGGCTGGAGATAAATTATATAGATCAAAATATACCAGAGTTTATGCTTTAAAAGCAATGTCAACCAAAACAGGTTGGCTGAAGGAATGTTGTTTTCTGTGTGACAAAAGCCAAGGTTGCAATCACCAAAACTTTAGGAGTTTTGTCAAACTGAATATCTTGCACCATTTTTCATAACCGTAGGAGAGCAACCAGATCCCCAGTCCAGTAGAAGTGGTTGGCAAAAGGTAAGGTTTTTTAAACAGCATTGAAAAATACCTACATTGATTTAATCAAAAAAACTGCCGACGATTCCAACAAAGTTAATTATTTAATCTAAATATATGTAATAAAGTAGTCAAAGTCCGAAGTATCAAACTAGAGCGATCGCAGGTTAGTACTGGATCGCGACGATCGGAAAAAATTCGCACCTATAATTATAAAGATAACCGCGCTACCGATCATCGGTTAGGTTAGAATTATCCTCTTACCCCTGTTTTGGATGGTGATTTAGAGACACTTATCCAATCTTGTATATCTCTAGACCAACAGGAACGTCTCGCGGAGTTAGCGACTTCTGCCGCTAACTAATTTCTGTTGTTAAATATCCTGTAAAACCACTTATTGAACTGTTGTTTTCAACACAGACAGGTGGTTTTCTAATATTGCGTGGAGTGTATCTTCTATTTCACTGGGATAATGGTAATAGGCAAATTCGTACTTCATAAGGTAATTTAACTTTGCCCATTCCTTCAGGGTTTCACAGGTATAAATTAGCTTTTCCACTTCTTCTTGCCAACGTGCAAAAATCCGATAGCTAAAAAAGCTGCTGCATATATTGCCTTTTGCATCCCAGTAGGAAATACATACTTGATGCTTCAGAAGGTGGATTTTTTTGATTTGCTTAACATCGTAGCCTTTAACTTTTAAAGCTTCTTTGGTTTCTGTGTCAGAAATGTTCCACTGTTCTGGTTTAATTTTATTAGTGGCTATAAGGTTTTTACCTTTGCGGCGATATTGGTTAATTTTGCGTGGCTTGCGAAACATGATGCACCTTCGATATTATTTCTTCGCAGCAAAGTCTAGCTACTAGCACAAGCGCCGTAGCAAACTAAGTTTTTTGGGTTGGTTAAAGATAGATGGGTTATTCTACTAGCTTGATGCCTGTAGTTGCCAATTTACAACCAGAGATATAGTTTAGTACTAAAACACAAGGCTGTCAATATAAAAGTAAACTTGTATTATTGAAAGTAAACTTGTAAATAAAGTTGGCTAGCTATATAAGCAGTGAAGATCGAAAGCAAACAAAAACTGATTGAAATCATTAAACTAGCTCGCGGTTCAATGAGTCAGCGAGCATTTGGTAAGCTTTTGGGAGTATCTGCTACTGCCGTTCAGATGTGGGAAAAAGGTGTGAAGGTGCCAGATACAGAAAATTTGGCTCGAATCGCATCGAAAGCAGGCTACACAATGGAAGAGTTAATCAGCTGCATAGATGGCAAGCCAATTCCAGAAACCTCAGATTTGAGTCTGATTCTTAGACAAATCCAGCACATGCCTTTGGCCCAAGTGGCTCAAATTGTGCAAGCTGCGGCAGATAGATTGGCGGCTGTGGCTGAAGCATCCGGGGATGAGGCGAAGGCTAGTTGAATATTTTTCAGGATTGAAGCGGGAGTCTATTTGTCGCTACGAGAAACTAACTTACCATTACGAACTTTTCCAGAGCATTACCCCTATTTATTTGATGATGCGATCGCATACAATTTTCTGTGCGATATTCGTCAAGACTGGGAAGGATAATTCCTGCCATTTTCCTTACAATCATTTGTTATTTGGAGATACCTTAAGTAGAATGAGGTGAAAAAATTATATAGTTATAAGTTTTACTCCAAGGTAGTTAGATATAGTTACATCTATGAAACAATTAATAGAAAATGTAAAACAAACTATAGCGCAAAAAGAAATACTTTGGGCTTATCCAATTGCACTGAAATTACAAAAAATCACTATAGTTTGGCAATCCAATGGGCAATAGAATGCATACAAATATATTCATCCGAGATTGAATCGGACAAACTCTCCCAGCTTAATAAATATATTCAGCAAGCTTTGTCAAAGCCAAATTTTTTAACTCCTTTACAGTGTGATGAAATTAGTCGAGAAATATGGTATTTGCCTGAAAGGGAAGAAATTCAAACTGCAATAGCTCGACTATGGGGTTCTATGGCAGCTTTTAAAGATGGAGAGGATCGTGGTGGAGTAATCGAAACCACTAGGGCAGTCGAATTAGTATTACCTGATATATACGATCGTCGTCTATTAGATCGATACCTGGAAGCTGCTGTAATAATTTTTGAAGAATACGAATCACAAAACTAGGCGTGTGAGTAGCAAAATCGCATTGATTCACCTGGCGATCGCTAATTTTGGCTGAGTTAGAGGTTCTGGTAGAAATACATAACGGCTGCACAAACTAAGTCCGTCTGCGTGGACTCCAGCAAGTTGAAACCCACGAAGGTGGGTTTTGTTTGTATCGCTGCGGTTTCTAATCGCCAGTGCTAGGGTATTTTACTGGCAGTTAAGGAATAAATGGTTTTAAAATGGTGCAATCTTAAAATATTTAGGGGTGCAGCTATGTCGCTACGCAATGAGCCTTTAGATTGGCAACTTGAAACGAACAATCCTTATATACCAGTTTATCATCAAGGGAATTTGGTGGGATTTTTTAAACCAGAATATGCCAGTGAAATTATTCAAAATTTAAATGAAGAAGAAGTTTTAAAGAAAGCGCTGAAAATGGCTTGTACTGATTTAATTAAAAAAATCGGTGGCGATACCAGAAAAGTCAATTATTTAATGGAAAAATATGTAAAAACTAGTGAGCGTCCGAAGCATGGAACTAGAGCGATCGCAGTTTTACTTCAGGATAGGCAAAAAGAGCTTGACTTGAGTAACCAGGAGTTTGCTAAATTTTGCGATACCTTCAAATTATCTCCGACTGAACTGAATAATATCTATGCTGGAGAAGCATTTGATGATAGTTTGTTAGCGCCTCTTTCACGTATATTAGGGATGGCAAAAGAGCAATTGCTGAAAGTGCGAGATGGTTCTGAAGAATCAAATAACACATGAACGGCAAATCAAAATATTCAAATAATATAAAATTGTGAAAACAGACATCATCTTTTATCGGCTGTTTCAAGAATTTCCTGATATCTTCTTTGAAATTATTGGTAATTCTCCAGAAGAGGCTAGCCTTTATCAATTTTCATCAGTTGAAATCAAACAAACAGCCTTCAGAATCGATGGTGTGTTTCTGCCTACACAAGGAAGCGAGAACCCGATTTACTTTGTTGAAGTGCAATTTCAAACTGATGGGGAAATTTATTCACGGCTAATTGCAGAAATATGTTTATACCTCCGTCAGAATCAACCATTAAATGACTGGGGTGCTGTGGTTTTATACCCAAATAGGAATGTAGATACAGGCGATATTAAACATTACCGTGAGTTTTTCACAAGTGGGCGCGTCAGGCGCATTTATTTGGATGAATTAGGTGAAGGTGCATCGCTTCCAATTGGCATTGCAACTGCTAAATTAGTAATTGCAACTGACGATATAGCGATCGCTAAAGCAAGGGAGTTGATAGACAGAACCAAGTCAGAGATAAACTCACCATCAAAACAGCAGCAATTATTACAATTTATAGAGACTATTTTGGTTTACAAATTTCCTGCAATGAGTAGGGAGGAGATCGAGCAAATGTTTAGCTTAAGCGAGTTAAAGCAAACCAGATTTTATCAGGAAGCCTTTCAGGAAGGTGTTGAACAAGGCATCGAACAAGGTGAGATTAAAGGGAAACTAAAAGCAGTACCAGCAATGTTGGCAGCAGGGTTGACTGTAGAACAAGTAGCAGAGGCGTTAGATTTGAGTGTCGAAGAAGTCAGACAAGTAGCAAAAAGGCAGCCTTAAGATAGATGTGGTAAATTTTATCCGTAGCTCAAGCCAAATTTGGTTTGCGGCTTCCAGACTTTCTCACGACGAATTTATAGTTAATTTTTGTTAATATTAGAGGCGGTGTTAGTACTTCGTCCTCAACCACCCACTCCCTACCTGAGAGAAACTTAATGCTGCGACTAGAACATATAAGTAAAATTTATCCCACAGGCGAAGTTCTCAAAGATATCAACTGGGAAGTTAAACCAGGCGATCGCATTGGCTTAGTCGGTGTCAACGGTGCTGGAAAATCCACCCAGTTAAAGATCATTTCTGGGGAAATTGAACCCACTGCCGGCGAAATCATTCGCCCTAATAGCTTACATATAGCCTACCTCAACCAAGAGTTTGAAGTAGACCCCACCCGCACCGTTAGAGAAGAATTTTGGACTGTCTTCAAAGAAGCCAACGAAGTACAGCTATCTCTGGCGCATATACCACAAGAGATGGAAACGGCTAGCCCAGAGGAACTAGATCGACTGATCGACAAGTTGGATCGGTTGCAGCGCAAATTTGAAGCCTTAGACGGCTACAACTTAGATGCACGCATCGGGAAAATTCTACCAGAAATGGGGTTTGGGCTAGAAGATGGCGATCGCCTCGTCAGTGCCTTCAGTGGTGGTTGGCAAATGCGGATGAGTTTAGGTAAAATTCTCCTGCAAAAACCCGACTTGTTGCTGCTGGATGAACCGACTAACCACTTAGATTTAGAAACCATTGAGTGGTTGGAAAATTACCTCAGAGGGCTGATTACGCCGATGGTAATAGTCTCCCATGACCGGGAGTTCCTTGACCGCCTCTGCACCCAAATTGTGGAAACTGAACGTGGTGTTTCCAGTACTTACCTTGGTAATTACTCGGCATATTTAGAACAAAAAGCCGAAAGCCAATCAGCACAGCTTAGTGCTTACGAACGTCAGCAAAAAGAATTAGAGAAACAGCAAACCTTTGTTGATAGATTTCGCGCCAGTGCTACCCGCAGTACCCAGGCAAAAAGCCGGGAAAAGCAACTCGACAAAATTGAGCGCATTGAAGCACCTATCGCTGGGGTAAGAACTCTGCACTTTCGTTTTCCCCCTGCACCTCGCAGTGGACGCGAGGTAGTTGACATTAAAGATTTAACTCATCTTTATGGTGATAAAATCCTGTTTTTGGCAGCAAATCTCCTAATTGAAAGAGGCGATCGCATTGCTTTTCTTGGCCCTAACGGTGCTGGAAAATCTACTCTGTTGCGTGTAATTATGGGGATGGAACCACCCACTGAAGGTAGCGTTCAATTAGGAGATCATAATGTTATTCCCGGTTACTTTGAGCAAAATCAAGCTGAAGCTTTGGACTTGAAGAAGACTGTCATGGAAACTATCCATGATGAAGTTCCCGACTGGGATAATCAAGAAGTCCGCACGCTTTTGGGACGCTTCTTATTTACGGGTGATACTGTATTTAAGGCAGTTGGGGCATTAAGTGGAGGAGAAAAAGCTCGTTTGGCGTTAGCAAAAATGCTCTTACGTCCCGCGAACTTACTAATTTTAGATGAGCCGACAAACCACCTAGATATTCCAGCGAAAGAAATGCTGGAAGAAGCGCTGAAAAACTATGATGGTACGGCAATTGTAGTTTCCCACGATCGCTACTTTATTTCTCAAGTAGCTAACAAAATTGTCGAAATACGTGATGGTGAATTCCGGGTTTACTTAGGAGATTATCATTACTATCTCCAGAAAATTGCCGAAGAAAAAGAACAGGCAAAACTAGCTGCGATCGCTGCCGAAAAAGCTGCTAAAAAAGCTGCAAAAGCTTCTACCAAAAAGAAATAAGAGATTGAATACGGACTTAGTAGTAGTGCTAAAATGCTACTACTAAGTGATCACTTATTTATTAGCGCTCAACAAAATTACAGAAAAATCGCTAAAGTTTAAAAAATATTTCAAAAAACGTGTAAGTCTTTCATAAAAGAAATTAATAAGCAAAAATTCACTTGCGACGTGGATTAGCAATGGTATCATTCGGGTATTACAAAAAGTAAAGGGCAATTTTACTATGACCAAAGCACCTGTTGCTCCTGTGGTGCTAGTCATTTTAGACGGATGGGGCTACTGCGAGGAAAAGCGAGGAAACGCTATTGTTGCTGCTAAAACTCCCATTGTGGACAGTTTATGGGCAGCTTACCCGCATACTCTCATCCGCACATCAGGAAAAGCCGTAGGGTTGCCAGAGGGTCAAATGGGCAACTCGGAAGTTGGTCATTTGAACATTGGTGCTGGGCGAGTGGTACCGCAAGAACTTGTACGCATCTCCGATGCAGTCGAAGACGGTTCTATTGCCTTAAACCCAGCACTTGTCAAAATTTGCCAGGAAGTTCGTTCTCGGAATAGCAAGCTACATCTAGTCGGGCTTTGTTCTGAGGGAGGGGTACATTCGCATATCACCCATCTATTCGGACTACTTGACTTAGCCAAAAACCAGCAAATTCCAGAAGTTTGTATCCACGCCATCACCGATGGTCGTGACACCGCCCCAACAGAAGGGGTAAAAGCAATCACACTGCTGCAAGATTATATAGACCGCACAGGAATTGGACGCATAGTCACCCTCAGCGGTCGCTACTACGCGATGGATCGTGATCACCGATGGGATCGGGTCAAACGCGCCTACGACGTGATGACCCAAGATGGTACAGGTGATAATCGCACGGCTGTGGAAATCTTGCAAGCATCTTACGCCGAAGGGGTAAAAGATGAATTTATCAACCCCATCCGAATTGCACCAGGCGCAATAGAACCAGGGGATGGGGTGATATTTTTCAACTTCCGCCCCGATCGCTCCAGACAACTGACTCAAGCTTTGGTCAGTCCCACTTTTAACGGTTTTGAAAGACAGCAAATCACACCGCTGTCTTTTGTCACGTTTACACAGTATGATTCAGATTTACCAGTGGCTGTAGCCTTTGAGCCGCAGAATCTCAGTAATATTCTGGGAGAAGTAATAGCTAATCATGGTCTGAATCAGTTCCGCACCGCCGAAACAGAAAAATACGCCCACGTCACCTATTTCTTTAATGGGGGTCTGGAGGAACCTTTTGCTGGAGAAGATCGGGAATTAGTAAGCAGTCCAATGGTAGCTACTTACGATCACGCCCCAGCGATGTCAGCAGCAGCAGTTACAGATGTTGCGATCGCTGCGATTCAAAAGGGTATATATTCCCTAGTTGTAATTAACTATGCTAACCCAGACATGGTAGGGCATACTGGTCAAATCGACGCTACTATTACAGCAATTGAAACAGTTGATCGCTGTTTAGGTCGCCTACTAGAGAGCGTTATCAAAGCCGGTGGGACAACAATTATTACTGCCGATCATGGCAACGCTGAGTATATGCTAGATGATGGGGGTAATCCTTGGACAGCCCACACCACTAACCCAGTCCCCTTTATATTGGTAGAAGGCGAGAAAGTCAAAATCCCTGGATATGGTACAAATGTCGAACTGCGAAGCGATGGTAAGCTATCCGACATTGCCCCCACAATTCTAGAGATTTTACAACTGCCTCAACCACCAGAGATGACAGGGCGATCGCTGCTGAAAACAGCAGATTATGAACTGCAACGCACTCGCACCCCTGTGCAAGTAGGGCTGTAAAAGAGTCCTGAGTGCTGAGTGCTGAGTCCTGAGTTAGGAGTTTTTAGCGAACTCCTAACTTTTGAATTCTGAATTCTGAATTCTGTTTTTTGAAAAATTGTTATAAATGAGATTCCTACCATGACAGCTACTAATATCGTGCAAGGCATTTGGGCATTTTCCGCCACTGGTTTGATTATCTTAGTTTTACTACATAGCCCCAAAGGTGATGGTATTGGAGCCATTGGTGGACAAGCCCAGCTATTTAGCAGTACCAAAAGTGCAGAAAACACCTTAAATCGAATTACTTGGGCATTAACAGTAATTTTCCTCGGTTTAACAGTGGTTTTAAGTGCTGGTTGGCTGCCTAAATAAGGATAGGTCAATGGGGAAAAAAACCCAACACCAAATACTTAACATCCTAATAAATTTAATCTCACAACGGTTAATTACAGCTCTTGCCTTATTTATTGGCACAGGGCTGTTTATCGTTTGTATTAATCTTCATTCGAGTTATGGGTTTACAATAAAACCAAAATATGTGTATTCAGGCTCAGTAATCTCTCTCTCCACCTCACCCACTCCAAAACCTCATCCCTTACCGCCCACACTCGCACAGTGGCAAGATAGCAGTAACAGTGGTGACTACTTTTCACAAGTCACAATAACCCAAGTTGGTTATTTAGTCTGGTCACAATTTCCTATTCGAGTTTACGTAGAAACACCAAAAGCCGTTAACGAAAAACAAGCTCAAGTATGGGTTAATGCTGTCTTGCAGGGTGTAAAAGAATGGAGCAATTATTTGCCTTTGGCAATAGTAGAACAGCCAGAAAGTGCTGATATTACCATTGTGCAAAAAGCGCCACCTCTACAAATTTCCCCTGGTAGTAATAAACCCCGTGCGCGATCGGCACAAACTACTTACGAGTTATACACTACCAACAAAGTTTTATCCCACAGCTTCACCATCTTGTTAAGCCCCAGTCAAACAGGTGAGTATCTCATTGCAGCAGCCCGCCACGAATTCGGTCATGCACTGGGAATTTGGGGTCATAGTCCGCTACAAACTGATGCCCTATATTTTTCTCAAGTTCGTAATCCGTTGCCTATTTCTTCCAGAGATGTCAATACTCTAAAACGGATTTATGAACAGCCAACTAGTTTGGGCTGGTCTTTAGAGGATAATTCTAAGATTAATTGATCAATCTGACTTGCGTCATACTTCATTTCGCTAACTACTAAGATGGTTTTGTAAAATGCCTCAATACGGTTCAGTTAAGGGCTACTGGCAAAAATTTTGGGTTTTTGAGACGCGATAAATCGCCGTCTCTACAAGTGTTTTGGTCTTATCTGAACTGTATTGAATGCTGTCTAACATAACTTGCTCGATCACATTGATTGCCATTTCATAATTTACAGTGCGATCGCACTTCTTCCCTTTCCCTAAGCTCTACGACTTAGCGGTAGAGGTCGCTGTGCTAAAACTTCCTTATAAAGTTCTTCCAGCAGAGTAATATTTTTACTGAGGGTATAGCGGTCTAATACACGCTGTCTGGCTTTTTGCCCAAGTAAAGTTGTTAACTCTGGATGGTCTTGCAATACTGGTAAGAGGGTTTTTAACTGCGATCGCGCGGTTTTAGTACTAATAACTATACCTGCACCCTTTTCTAATACTTCTCCATCTGCACCTACGTCTGTTGCTAAACAAGCCAACCCACATGACATTCCCTCTAACAGAGATAGAGACAAACCCTCTACCAATGAAGGTAGAACAAATACATCTGCGCCCCGCAAAATTTCGATCCGTCGATCTTCATCAGCAACAAATCCCAACCAGATAATGCCGTATTCTGAACCATAAAACGGCTCTAAGGAAGACTTTAAAGGGCCATCGCCAACAATTAGCAACTTCGTACCAGGCCCCATTGCCGACTGCTTCCAAGCGCGGAGTAGGGCTTCGACATTTTTCTCTGGCGCTATTCGACCTTGGTAAACAAACAAGCGTTCGGCTTTAAATTCTGCTTTGATTTGAGAAAATCCTGGAGAATACTTAACGGTATCAACACCATTGGGAATTACAGCAATATTCTCTTCCCTTACACCCATCCCTGCCAATAATTCTCGCTGAATTTGGGAAAATACAATCACGCGATCGTAGTTAACTAAAAAAGGTGCATAAAGCTGATAAGCCAAAAGTTGTGTTCCCGATATCAGCTTTGCCCCCTTGCCAGCAAACGGTGTATGGAAAGTGGCAACTAGGGGTAATCTCAGTTCCTCACAGATTTCCGGTAGAAAAAAGTCTAGAGGAGATAATGTTAAGGAAGCATGGACTACATCTGGCTTTATTTCTCGCAGCGAATCGGTTAAAACTTTGGTTGCTTTAAAAGTAGGAATTGTATAAACCTGAGACTTGTAAATGAAAGGGAGCGAAACCTCTCGAAGATTTGGCCAATTATCAGGTTCAGACTCTTCCTGTGCGAAGTGAAGAAAGCTAACTTGATGTCCCCTATCTAGCAACGCATTTGTAATTTCTCGACTGTAGGTGACATTGCCGCAAAAAGGTGATTTTTTTCCAATCCAGGCTATACGCATTCTTTATTTAGCTGTAAGAAAAGCGGGTTTGAGCTATTAATTGTGTGCCCTTTGTGATTTTTATTTTATCTAGACTATACTTGCTGGCTTTTATTTATTAAAAATTGCCACCACGTTGTAGTTTAAAAAGCATATTTGAAAGCTGATTAAACTCGTGGATTGATGGCTTTATTTATTTTACGTATAAGTTGTTAATTTCTGATACTTAAACAACTTACTCTGACTAATGTCAGATTGATATCCCACAAGTATATGATAAATTTTCACTGACCACAGTTTAGCATGAACACAAAAGCTTTAAGGAAATTAGTAATTACTTCAAGGTAATGAATAATAACTCCTCTTAGCTGATAACTACTTACGTGAGTTATACCAGGTTAATATACCTCCTAAAAAGACGATCGCAGCTAATCCCAAAAAAACTGCCTGTAATCCCACAAAGGTTTCTGCTACTCCTGCTAAAGCTAAAGGTAAGGAGAGAGCAATATTAATTACATTGTTTTGCAAGCCAAATACTTTACCACGCATTTCTGGTGGTGTTTCTGTTTGGATTGCGGTTTGCATAGGAATTCCTACTAGAGCCCCAAAGATACCTAATAACGCCACCAGTAACAGGACTAGCCACAGTTGGGTTGTAAAGATTGATAGACCAATCAGGGATGCTGTCATACCCATACAACCACAAAGACTTAGTTGGGTATAGGAAAAGCGTTGACCAAATTGGCCAAGAATTGTTGCTCCTGCAGCGATGCCAACACCGCCGGCTGCTAGTAAAAAGCCGAACTGGGAAGCTTTCATATTGGGAATTATTTCTGCCATCCGAACAGCTAGAACAGTTAATGCTGCAAAGACAGAAAACAAGATAATTAGCTGAAGTAAAGCATTGCGGACGCGATGATTTGCTTTGAGGTAGGCAAAACCATCTCGCAAATCAGAGAATACGTGAGGGAATTCTGTATCAGGGTGGTGGTGTTTTTCCTTAGTTGCTAGGAGGAATAAAATTAGTCCAGCGATCGCATAACTACCACCAACTAAAAGTTCTTTGCCCAAACTACCGCTACCACCAATTTGCGACCAAAGTCCATCTGCGATCGCTAACAAGGGTTCCCCAACAGCAAACCCAACAATCACCGATGCCATCATCGTTGTCGTATAAAGCGAATTAGCTGAGAGTAAATGCTGTTCTTCTACCACTAAGGGAATTGCTGCCTGTTCCGCCGGTGCAAAAAACTGTGTCAGTGTGGAAACTAGAAAAGTCACACCCAGGATGATCAAAAAACCTACTGGCATAACTCCTATGGGTTTCCAGCCATGAGTCAACCACAGCAGGAAGGGAATTGAGAAAACCAGGATGCCGCGCCAAATATTCGTTGCCACCAGCACAGCCTTTTTTGACCAGCGATCGACAAACACGCCAGCAACGGAACCGAATAATACGGCTGGAATCGTAAAAGCCATCATCAATACTGACACCCAACCACTAATACTCTGATTACTAGCTTGAAACTGAGTATTAATCAAAGCAATCATCAGCACCAAATAAACTTTATCTGCTAGTTGGGAGAAAACTTGACCGCCCCAAAGAGCCAGGAAATTAGGGTTTTTTAATACAGGCAAAAACCCCTGCTGTGTTACATTCCCGGAAACAGCCTCTCCACCTGAACCAGATCCATCTAATTTGGGTGATTCTGTTTCTGGGGTAGTAGCTACTGGCAAACTCTGCCCGTTGCTATTTGCCTCAGTAGTAGTTAATTTGTCCTCAGACTGTATTTCTGGAACATCAGTTTTTGGGATCTGGGCTGTCCAACTTTGATCGTTTTTAGAAACGTCTTTTGGGGACATTTCTTGGCTATTGATTTGACTAGGTGTACACTTTGAAACGGCACTCAAGTGATTCTTGACGTTAGGATCTGATATCCTATTCTGTTTTTTAACGAGGCTTGGTGACAAAGGCAGGATTTTTTTATCCAAATCAGATGGTTGCATCATGGTTGGCAGCAAAATAAGAATCGATCAAGGTAGCAGAGCGAATAGGGCGACCTAATTGATACTGAGCATACTGGCGCAAAATCTGCTCAACAGATAACCAGTTATGGTCTCTAGCACCATCAATTTGCATTATCTCTGGTTGTGACAGATGTTGAAGCAAAGCCAGTTCCATAGCACCCAGACGACTAGAAATCAAAGGTATTTCTTGCCGATGCACAACAACTGTTTGGGCATGGGGCATGGGTAATGGGGTATGGGGAATGGGGTATTGGTTATTAATCTCCCCCTCTCCCTGTATTCGTAAACGTTTCCAAGTTTCTAAGCAAATCGTTCCACCCGTAGGAACGCTAAATCCTATCTGCCAGTTGGGGTCTGTAAAGTCTGGCTTGAGGGAGCGCCCAGATAAGCAGCATACTTGCACTTGCGGCGTTACTCCTGCTAAGGCTAAAAGGTGAAACACCCCATGAGCCAGATGAGCCAAAACACCAAATGCATTTGTACTAGACAATGCTTCTAACCGATGGAGATGTTCATTGAACAACTCATAAAGTTCTTCTTGGGGTTGTTCGCTCAAAGCTTGAGAGAGGACTATTTCTGCTAAATATTGGCTAGCAGCCAATTTTCCCAAATCTTTAGCTAAACCAGGATAAGTTTTTAACGTCTGTGCTTGAGTAATTTTATCAAGCGATCGCCCTTTGGCGATCAATAGTTCATTCACAACAAACATACCACTCCTGCCGCCCAAGCTGGAGTTGTGCTTACGTGCCCCTGGAGCGACTGCTCGAATCAGACCGAATTCTGGTGTCAAAATGGTCACTATTTTATCTGATTCTCCCAGCACCTGAGTTTTAAGATTAATTCCGGTTGCTTTGTAGGTTCTACTCATTAGTCATTAGTCAATCAATTTTGGATTTTGGATTTTAGATTAACGCCATACCTAAAAGTAGGGACTTACAAAAGGAATGCAAGGATTTTAGATTTTTCCATAGTTGAAACTAGCTGCTCTGAAACCAGGTTTAAATTTTGAATCCTTCAATCCTTCAATCCAAAATCTAAAATTGGTCATTGGGTTAGGACAAAGGGCATAGATGTGCCCGCAGTTTTTCGCAGGTTAGGAAGATAAACAAATGACTATTCACCCTTCCCCAGATTATCGCGCTGGCGGATCAAATCGATACCGCGAGATGTGCCTAATCTAGTAGCACCCGCTACGATTAAGTCTAGAGCTTGATTGATAGTGCGGATACCACCCGCAGCTTTAATTCCCACTTTTTCTTTTGCCAATTCCTGCAAAAATCGCACATCTGCCACTGTTGCACCGCCATTCCAACCTGTACTAGTTTTTAAGAAAGCCGCCCCCGCCTCCATAGCTATTTCAGCAGCTATTTTTTTCTCCGCATCTGTCAACAGGTTGGTTTCCAAAATTACCTTGACAGTTTGCCCAGTCTCTTCACAAATTTCGGCAATTTCCCGGTGGACTTCTTCAGTTCTACCAGCTTTCAACCACCCCAAGTTCATGACCACATCCAACTCAGTGGCTCCATTATCCGCCGCTTCTTGAGCCTCATAGAGTTTCACTGCTGAAGTTGTCGCACCAGAGGGAAAGCCAATCACAGTACACACTTTGGGATTTTTTCCGTGGAGGAGTTCGACAGCTTGTTTGACATAGGTGGGGTACAAGCAAACTGCCGCAAAATTGAATCTATATGCTTCTTCACACCACTGCTGAACCTGCTCTGGAGTAGCCGTTGGCGTTAACAGGGCGTGATCAATAAATGGCGCAATATCAATATCTGGATAGTCTGCTGCCATCGTGTCTTCTGCCAGTAATTGATTATTAAACTTTATAAAAAATTAAAACATTTCTTATATATATATTAAACCATATTTATTACGAGTTTATCCTGAAAACAAGCTACTAACTTATTTTGGATGTTGCTTCTGTAGATGTTGCGGAATTAGTATAAGTGTTTAAGTTGACATTAGCCTTAGTAAGGTTAGAAATATTAACAGCATTTTTTACACCAATTACTAAGAAGTTAGTAATAGTTTTAGCTAATGCATTAGATACCAAATAGGGTACGCCATTACCAATAGTTTTAAACATATTTGTCAGTGAAATATTCTCTGGAAGTACAAAATTTGCAGGTAAAGATTGGATAGATAAAGCTTCCGCCACAGATATTCGCCGGATTTTATAGGGATGCAAATGTACTTCATTATTTCCATAGCAAGCTGTCGGAGAGTAACGCCATCTGTGAAGACGCTTGAAAGACTTTTTAGAATCATCTCCTTCATCAATAGCAGCAAATCTTGTGATACCTGCCCTTGGTTTAAAACAGTTTTCAGTATTAGGATGCTTCAAGACATTATTTTTTCTAAACCAGTATTCAACTGTTAATTCTTGAGGGATGCCGTCAGGACAAAGCATGATGGAATTTTCTTGGAATGGATCGCACTTCTGCCAAGGGTAAGCAAAAACCTCTTTTTTAGGATATAAAATATGATTTTCCCAAGGAAAATTCTTCTCGTTAAGTAGCTTTTCACTACCGACTTTTATTCCTATATCTTTGATAAAATTATTTCGGAAACCAATGAGAATAATTCTTTCTCTATCCTGGGGTACACCATATTCGATAGCATTAATTAACCGCTCTGTTAAGATGTAGCCTGCTTCTAGTAATTGTTGCTTGAGCGATTCAAAAAATAAACGGTGCTTTGTTGTTCTCCACAACCCCTTAACGTTCTCAAATAAAAAGAAATCTGGAAGATTGCGGCAAATTAATTCAACATAAGAAGCGGAAAGCTTGCCATTATCTCCTAAACGTCCTCTATTTTTCCCTCCAATAGAAAAATCAGGACAGGGAGGTCCACCAATGAAGCCCACAATATTATTAGATTTGCGGCAGTCTTGTACTAACTCACGGAGGTGTTGTGCTTGTAAACCTTCGTGAAGTTGGCTTACATCTCCTCTTTCTCCGTGATGATACCCGTATTCTGGCAATGGGAGATTGAGAATCTGCCGTGAATAGCGGTATGCTGCCATAAATGGTGAAAACATTTCATTGACGTAAACAATATTAAAACCGCTAGTTTCAAAACCTAAATCTAGGAATCCCGAACCAGCAAAAAAGGAGAAAATACAAGGGCGATTGCTCATTCAATAACTAAATATTGTGAAACAGTCTTAATTAATATCAGAATACTTAGGGTTTATACTTACGTACCAATCAAAAGTTAAAAATTTGAAGGCTGCTTAAATAGTAAAAAAATTCATACTTCCTCTAAGTATTTAATATCTAAGTTTACTCAATCTTTAAGGAAAATCCCTGACAGAAAAAGAGTCTGAAGTCACAATTAAATATAAGAGTTTCCAAGCTCTAAACAATGTTGAAGATAAATATTTGTCCTTCAACAAAAAACCGGGGTACTTCAGACTAACTTTTATGCGAATTTTAATTTACTCTTACAACTACTATCCAGAGCCAATTGGTATTGCCCCACTGATGACTGAATTAGCAGAGGGACTAGTAAAGCGTGGGCATCAAGTGCGTGTAGTCACCGCTATGCCCAACTACCCTGAGCGTCAAATTTACCAGGAATATCGGGGCAAGTGGTATCTTAACGAATACAAAAATGGTGTTCAAATCCAACGCAGTTATGTTTGGATTCGTCCACAACCCAACCTATTAGATCGAGTGTTACTAGATGCTAGTTTCGTTGTCACTAGTTTTGTACCTGCCCTCTTTGGTTGGCGGCCAGACGTGATTCTCTCAACATCGCCATCTTTGCCAAGCTGTGTGCCAGTTGCTCTTTTAGGATGGTTACGTGCTTGTCCTGTGATCTTAAATTTACAAGATATATTACCAGAAGCAGCCGTTCACGTTGGTCTACTGAAAAATAAATGGCTTATAAAGTTATTCACAGTGTTGGAAAAATTTGCTTACCACACTGCCAGTAAGATTAGCGTCATTGCCGATGGTTTTGTGGACAATTTGCGATCTAAGGGCGTAAAAGCTGACAAAATTGTGCAAATTCCCAACTGGGTTGATGTAAATTTTATCCGCCCTTTGCCTAAAGAAAATAACCCTTTCCGTGCAGCACATAATCTAAATGACAAATTTGTAGTACTTTATTCTGGCAACATTGCTCTAACCCAAGGCTTAGAAAGCGTTGTCAAAGCCGCTTCTGTGTTGCGCCATATCCCAGATATTGTTTTTGTCATCGTTGGAGAGGCAAAAGGTTTACAGCGATTGCAACAGGAATGTCTAGACTGGGGCGCAGATAACGTTTTACTACTGCCATTTCAACCCCGCAAAGATTTGCCACAAATGTTGGCAGCTGCTGATGTTGGCTTAGTGGTGCAAAAGAAAAATGTTGTATCGTTCAATATGCCATCAAAAATTCAAGTGCTGCTTGCCAGTGGAGCGGCCTTAGTTGCCTCTGTCCCCGATAATGGTACAGCAGCAAGAGCCATCAGGCAAAGTGGCGGCGGAGTTATCGTTCCTCCAGAAGATTCCCAAGCTTTAGCGATGGAAATTTTAGATTTGTACCAAAACCCCGAAAAAGTCAAAACTCTGGGTTATAAAAGTCGCAAATATGCCGTTGAAAACTATGCTTTTGAACAAGCTTTAAATCAGTATGAGTCATTGTGTTACTCATTGATCGCAGAGCGTGGAACACTTCAGTCCAACAGAGTTACGAAACAAGAAGTTTAATCTACAGCAATGGGGTTAGATTGCACAAAGTGCTAAATCCAAAACCCCTACGATTTTGCTCCTGTTGGGCATAATTTTCGTACCCTGTTTATGGTGGGCTGTACTTAGAAGCTAAACGTTGTCCGAACCGTACCAACATAAGTATTGTGATTACTATCATTATGTTCTGGACTTGTAATCACAAATAGTCCTGGAGTTATGGCCAGATTATCTGTGACTTGAAGGTGGTAAAAGGCTTCGAGATGTAAAGATGTATCCTTATCTTTGAAGCCATCGCCGAAACTATTATGAGTCACTTTGGGAGGTTGACCCACAGTAAATCCTGCAAAGCTGCCTTTTCGTCCGATATCTCTGAGAGCTAGTAGCACTGCCCATGTGAAGATGGACGCATTGGGATCTGCTGGTAAATCTTCTGCTTTTGCATGAATAAAACCAACTCTACCACCGAGAGTAATAACTGGGCTAAGTTGCCAAGCAGCTTCTGCACCAAATGAATTAGCAACGATCGCATCTGCCTCCTCATTAAATGGATCGCTGGTTAATTCGCTTCCAGTTCCCGTCTTCAAATTGTTATGAGAGTGAATATAGGTAAGGCTGAGTTCTGTTGTTTTAGTAGGTTCGAGGGTTAGTTGAGCGATCGCTCCGTAAGGGCTAGCAAAAATCCCCTTCTCTGAATTAGCTGCATTGCTGCTGATATATCCTAATGACAAATTCAAAGCTTTATTCAAATTATGAGAAATACCGATACCTGCGCCACTACCTTGTCGGCGAATGGGATTTTCTCGTCCAAATGTAGAAATCGATCCGTCTCCACTACCGCTAAAAAGAGGATTGACACTAGGAACAAAGTCGCCTAATCCTCCTCCTAACCCGTAGAAAGTTATGCGGGTGCGTTTACCTAGCGGGAATCTGTACTCTAGCTCATCTACTTCCACCTCATTTTCATCGTCACCATCAAATCCCAAATTTGTCATTTGAGTTCCAGTTACATCTTCTAATGCTGGTGTGTTCCTTGCTTGTAAGCGCACTTCTAATTTATCTTTTCCAGTAAAACTGCTTACGAAGCTTAGACGGACGCGATCGCTCAATACTAAATTTTCATTTATTGGTTTACTACTGTTGGCTCTCTTTTCACCAGCGAATCCAGTCACAGCAAAGATGGCTTCCGCCTCAAGCTCAACATGGGGGGAAAACTGTTGCGTTTCTAATGCAGCAACGTTGGTTTCTAATGAAGTAACTTGTTTCTCAAGGGTTTTTAATTCTGTCGATAACTCAGAAACAGATGTGATTTTGCTTAATGCATGATTATCAGCATTATATTCATTGAAATTATTAGGTTGATCGGGAATGGGTGTTGCATTAGCTGGAGTTATGCTACTCAAAGTGCATAAAACAATTAAACTAATTAAGCGAAATTGCCGCCAATAATTTGAAGCTAACAATGCTCTCTCCTGAAAATTAGCAATTAGAATATAGGATTTTAAACCTCAAGACAAACCGCAAAGACGCAGAAAACACAGAGAGAATAAGGAGAGAATTTTTATAAATTATTTAAGATTGTTATAGAAAACAAGAGTTTAAATTATGATGCATTTCTATAAATTATTTAAGATTGTTATAGAAAATAAGAGTTTAAATCATGATGCATTTCTAATATGTAAACGTTGTTCACATAGATTTAATAATGCTTTTGTAGAAAAACGGCGTTCTAAGAATTGTGTGCTGATGTGAATATGTCGTACTAGTGTTAAGGTGATGTAGGATTCAATTGAAGTTTTGAATTCCTCGCTTGTAAGCTGAATAAATTTTTCAGTTAAGGCAGTTTCCCAATCGCTTAATGCTTCTGAATTACCAAGGATGCGAAGGCTGTATTCTTTAATATGACCAATGAAGTTACCGATATCAATGGCTGGATTACCTTCACAATATAAATCAAGGTCGATGATATACAAACGAGAACCATTAATAATCACTTGATCGGGATAAAAGTCTCGATGGATACCACAGTGTTTTTGTTCTAAAGTATTTTTTCCTAAATAATTAGATGCTGCTAATATTTGTTCTAAACGTTCTTTCCATTCTGGATATTCTTGGATCACCAATGGAATCCTTTCATTCAAGATTCGCAGCTCGTCTGACACGGTATGAGAACGGCGAGGAGGAATGTTAGTTTGGTGAAGTTTATGAGCAACTTCAGCAATTCGTTTTGCTAGAAAACTGGTATTGGTTTGAGTTAAGAATTGAGTAGCGATCGCTCCTTGAATTTTTCGCTGCAACCACATTTGCCATTCGGGGATTATCCCTACAGGTTGCGGTACTGAAATTCCATCAGCACTATCATCTGCAAATCCTTTTTGCCACAAGGATTTTTGTAATTCATAACTATGAAAGTCTGTTCCTTTAGCTCGGATTTTGCCAATTAGGGTAATAGTTTGCCCGTAATTATTCAGCAATTCATATTCAATCAAACAACGCCGCCCTGGTTTGTGGCGAATGACTTGAATTTTTTGCAGTTGAGCGTTTTCAATGATTGGCAAGTACTGAGTGAACCGTTGTTGTACTTCCAATGGATCAAGCGCTGCTGACAAAAATGGCATTTTGGAATCAGTTACACTGTTAAAGCGATCGCTGACGAAAACAGTCATACTTATTCGCCTCTAAATATTAACTGGGCGTAAATCTAAAAACTTTTATCCTCTCTACACTTCTGCGTGAGAAAATCAACTTGTAAATAGGCAGCACTATAGGGTTATGTCATCAAAGGATTTGACTTTTCCTCAGTTCGGATTGCAGTCTGCATTTGATACAATGCCGCATAGCGACCATTTTGTTGCATTAATTCCTGATGAGTGCCTTGTTCTAGCACCTGCCCATTTTCTATGTAAAGAATTATATCTGCGCGAGTTGCAAGATACAGATCGTGAGTAATTAAGAAGGTGGTGCGGTTTTGCGAGAGCCGTTGTAGAGCATCAACGACAGCTTTCTCGTTGCCTTGATCTAGCCCAGTTGTGGGTTCATCTAAAATCAAAATTGGAGCTTGACGAATAGCAGCACGGGCGATCGCAATTCGTTGGCGTTGTCCACCTGAAAGGGTTGCGCCTCGTTCTCCCACAAGTGTGTTGTATCCTTGGGGTAAAGCTTGGATGAAATCATCAGCATTAGCTAGACGAGTGGCTGCTTCAATTTCCGCATCTGACACGCCGGCAATACCGTAGGCAATATTTTCTCGAATAGTCGCGGCAAATAAGAGACTGTCTTGCAAAACTACACTAATTTGTGGGCGTAATGATTCCAATGTGTACTCGCGGATATCTCGCCCATCAATCATGACTTTACCCATCGTCGGGTCATAAAGTCGTAATAATAGACTTACTAAAGTAGATTTACCACCACCTGATGTACCAACGATCGCTACTTGCTGCCCTGGTTGAATGGTTAAATTGATGTCTTCGAGCAGAACTTGTCCTGGTTCATAGGCAAAGTGAACATGATCAAAACAAACTTCGCCTCGGAAAATCGGCGCCGGTATCGCATCCGGCAAATCTCGGACATCAGGTTGCTGTGATAATATATCTAAAATTCGCTCACCAGAGGCAGCAGCTTTAGCAAGTCTTCCGGTGTACTTAGCAAAGTTCTGAACCGGCTTAAAGGCATTTTTGAGATAGGTGAGAAACACCAGCACATCACCTGGTGTTAAAGTATTTCGCAATGCCAGCCAGGAGCCGTACCATAAAACAATTGCTGTTCCAAGTGCAATTACAACATCAACGGTTCGTTCGAGATGAGCAGCAAGGCGTTGGGTTCTTACGCTCTCCTTGAGGCTATGGTGATTTTGTTGAGAAAAAACTCGTGCAAAGGCATCTTGCAGTGAAAGGGCTTTGACTAATTTAATGGCAGCAATAGACTCAGCCGCCGTCGCCGCCACAGCCCCTTCTTGTTTCCGTTGCTTTAATGAGGATTCTCGAATTCGCTGACTCAGCCGATTTGTGACTAATACAAACAACGGTAGGGTAAGTAGTGCAAGTAGGGTGAGGCTGCTATTTATCCAAAACATCACGCCAATCATGCCAAACAGCGTCAGAATACTCACTACCAGTGGTAATGCTGCCGTAATCATAATTTCTTGCAGACGGCTAGCATCGCTGCTCACACGAATAATTAAATCGCCGCTACGAGCCTTGGTGTGGTAACTCAAGGACAAATCTTGAAGATGACAATACAGATGATTACGCACCTCAGTCATGACTCGGCTACCTACTGTTGCTAGTCCGACGGTACTCCAATAGGCGGCAAGTGCGCGTAATCCTGTAATGGCAAGGACTGTAACTGCTGAAAATGTCAGTAATGTAACTGGTTCCAGGCGATCAATTAATGGGATATTGGTAGGCCGATCGCCTGGAATCAAAACGTAATCAAAAACAAACTTTAGGGGCCAAGGTTCCAGCACCCGTAGTCCGACATCCGCAACCAAAGCGATCGCAGAAATTAAAAGTAGTCCATACTGTTTTTGAATGTAAGGCCAGAAATAATGTAGTACTCCCCATAAACCAGGAATAACTTTTTTCTGTGGCTTTGAACGTCCCATTTATCGTCTTACCTCCACTTGGAATTGAGGCGGAGTATTTAATCCAGCTATATGCAAAATCTGTTGGGCGATCGCTTCCCAAGTGTGATTTTCCATGACCCTTTTCCGCGCCGCTTGCCCCAAAGAATGGCGCAAATGAGGCGATCGCCATAATTTTTCTAATGCCTCTGCTAAGGCGATCGCATCACCTGGTGGGCAAAGAATCCCATTCACCCCTGTGTCAATTAGCTCCAGCAATTGCCCAATACCACTAACAACTACTGGCAAACCAGCCGCCATATATTCATAAACTTTCAACGGTGAAAAGTAAAAGTCGGATTCAGCCGGATATGGTGCAACAGCAACATCCATTGCTACTAATAATTTCGGAATTTCATTAGGATTCACCGCTCCGGTGAATTTAGTATGAGAGTGTAATCCTCGTGCCAATAATTCGGCTTCGAGATTTTCCCGTTCAGGGCCATCGCCAACAATCAAAAGTTTGGCATTGGGAACTTGTTGATGCAGTTGAGCAAAAGCTGCTGTGAGAATTGGCAATCCATGCCACGGTTTCAATGTGCCGACAAATCCCACTGTAAAGGTTTCTGATTGTGTTGAAAATGCACGAGCAAAAGTAGAGAAGCGATCGGGATTTACACCATTTGGGATGACATGAATTTTGCTACTTTTGACATAATTCATTAAGTAAGTTTTCACTTCAGATGAAACAGCAATTAGTGCTGTAGCAGCTTGAAAAACCCGATTGGCAACCTGTTTGGCGCTGTGACAATCAATCAAACCGCGATGTTTTGCCTGTTCAGCAATCAGAGGTGAATTGACCTCTAATAATCCGGGGATTCCCATTGCTTGGGCAAATTCCATTGCGCTATAACTCCAAAGAGAGTAACGCTCATAAATTAGGTCAAATGGGCCAAACCTCTCCAAATCTAAACGCAAATCGGGATTAATTGATAAGGCAACTTTCTCTCCCACAGCCCGTTCCAGTTTTGGGATGACTGGAAGTTGATGAACTGAAACATTAGCTAAATCTGCGGGTGGCTTTCCACCAATACGAGTGGCAAACAATTCAACTTGGATATTTTGCCCTTGCAATGCTCGAATTACTTCTTGGACATGAATAGAGCATCCTTTTTGCCCAAATACAGGAATTCCTGGATCGGCACAGATATAGGCAATTCGCACGCTCTACACCTCCTGAACTACTTTTAAAGTCATGGCAGCATTCGTTTCAGCCGCATGGAATATTGCTCGTAATGCTGCGCTATTGCGATGAATGTCAAACTCAGATTCAATTAATTGTCTGGCTTGGCTTGATAATTTGACTCGCAAGGCTGGATTGCTAAGAAGTTGTTGAAGTGCGATCGCTAATTGTTCGGCATTATGTTGTGGGACAATTAATCCAGTCTGGCGATCGCGTACTAATTCGGGAATTCCAGTCACATCTGTACTTACACAGGGCGTTCCCAATGCCATCGCTTCGAGTAAAACTGTCGGCAAACCATCCCGGTTGCCATCTTGTCCGATAATATACGGAGCTGCAAATACAGCAGCTTGCTGCATCAATTGAAATACATCATTTTGAGGACGTGGGCCGACAATTTCCACAGTAGATTGCAGCCCTAAATCTTGGATTTTTTGCTGCAATACAGGTTCTAATGATCCTGTTCCCACAATTTGACATTGGAAATCACAATTTATTCGCTTCAAAATCGCACAAGCATCTATCAAAATAGATAGCCCTTTCTTCTCAATTAATCGACCAACTGAGAGAATCAATGGAGGACGATCAACCGGAGAAGAATATTGTAATTGTCGTAAATCTAAGCCATTGTAAATGCGTTGAACTCGCTTTGCACCATAAATCTTTTGCAAATAATTGAGGTTATAGTCACTGACAGTTACGACAGTGGCAGCATCCTTAAGCTTGCGCTGCATATCTTCCAATTCAACGCTTTCATGAAAGATGTCTTTAGCATGAGCAGTGAAGGTGTAAGGAATGCCCGTGAAGTGAGATGCTAACCGAGCTACACTAGTTGCGACACTACCAAAGTGAGCGTGTAAATGGGTGATACCTTTGAGTCGCGCTTCCCTTCCTAGCCATGCAGCTTGGTAAACAGTGTTATCTTCTTCACCTTGAGCAAATGCCAACTTTGACCAAAAATTTGGAATAACTTTACTTACTTCTTGTAATTCTGCCCAAAAATAGCTTGCTGCTGTGGGAGTAAGACTATTTAGGGATTCACTTATGCGACCTTGAATTGGCTTACGAATGTAGTTTACGCTAGCACGCACCTGGGAAATAATATTTTGAAAATGAGTGTCACACGGTGGCCTCAAAGCAAAAATTTCAATATCTAAACCAGCCGCTTCATGAGCCGAAATTTCATTGACGACGAAGGTTTCAGAATAGCGAGGATAACGTTTAAGAATGTAACCAATACGGATTGACATAATTCGTAATTCGTAATTAAGAAGGTTGTTTTTTAGGCTCTTCAATCTCCTTTCAAGAAGCTTGTTGTGATGAATGATGAGCAGAGATGAGTATTTCGTTTACGAATTGAGGAATGCGGGTAAGTCCATCAAGATCAATACAATTACGGGCTTGTGGCGGCTCACCTTCTTGCATTAACCAATCTGTCAATGCTTGAGGTTTCAGATCATGCGGGTGCAGCATATCAACTAAACCAAGTGCCTGTAGGCGTTCGGCCCGGATCAACTGCTCTTGACGGGGCTTGATTCGGGGCACAATGAGCGATCGCTTTTGAAATGACAGCAATTCGCAAGTTGTGTTGTAACCACCCATAGCAATGACGCGTTCAGCCTGATTCAACAACAACGTTGGTTCAGCTAAATATTTCAAAACCTGCAAATTAGAACGTTTAGCAGCATACTTCTGAAGCCGTTGCTGTATCTCTCGCGGCATGAACGGCCCTGTCAAGATGATGCCGCTCATCCCTGGTGGTAGTTCAGCACAAGCAAATGTTTCTGCCAAACGCGCTCCATCTTGTCCGCCTCCCACTAAGCACAACACGAATCGTTCAGATGGCAAATTCAGTGATTTCAATGCCTGAACGCTATCCATATCTACGAATTTCAGGCGGTGACGCTGGTCAAGATAGCCAGTGTAGCGTAGTTTGGCTAAAGTCTTCGGATTGAAGCGATATTCCTGTGCTAGGTCATAAATGGCTGGATCGCCATACACCCAAACCGCATCATAGTAGGTTTGAATAGCCTCTTCATTAGCTATTCTTTTCCAATCTCGATGCACCGATGTGGGGTCATCTAACACATCCCGTAAACCTAAAATGCAATGCGTTTTTCCTTGGGTACGTAAATAATTTAGTGTTGGTTCTAGCTCTCTCACCGCTCCTCGCGGTACATTATCCACAATCAGAATATCGGGTTTAAAAGTTTTGATGGTGGTAAGAATAACTTGCGATCGCAGCGTAATAATTTCCTGCAATGATAGATCCAATCTTCGTGCCTGATATTGCCCATCGATATTTTTGTGCAAAGCAGGTAAAGTCAAACAATCAACCCCTGCTAGTGTTGTTATATTGCTGGCATCCTGTATTCCACTAATCATCAAAACATCAATTTCTAAGTCTGAACATCCTAAAGTTTGAGCAATCAACAAATTACGGCGCTTATGTCCCAGTCCCATTGTGTCGTGCGAATATAAAGCAATGCGCCATTTACGAGCATTGCTAGATAAACTACTAACCTCTGAAGACGCTAAATTAGTCGGCGTTCGTGCTATTTCTTTAACGTGGGGTAAAAAGTTTTTCATCTATACTCCTGACCAAGTTTTCATCTGGTGGCTGACGACTTGCAAATTTAATTAACACTTTTATTCACAGGTATATTTTTAACTATTGAGTTATTTTCCTAAATTAAAAAAATAAAAAATGTTCTGATCTTCATGGCTATTTTGTAATTAAATGCGGATATTTCCGTCACTTAATAATATTTCCCTTTGTCAAAATTAAATTTAAAGCATGGACTTAAAATGAAGCTATCGTTTTATTAACGAAATTTAAAGGCTGTTCAACAATTTATCAATCTTTCATAAATAATGCATGAAAAATTGATGAAAATTCTCTCATCAAAAACTAATTAATATATGGAAAAACTTAATCATCATATTTAAAGGCTGATAGAAAGGAGCATCGTGAGTCCAAAAATTATTTATGTAAATAACTTTTTTTAAACACAAAATAGCTATGTAAATACTTTTACTTTTTGAGAAACACAATTACCTTTAACAGATGAATAGAAAATTTAATTAACACTACTTCTTGGCAAGTAAAAGATGAATTTAAACTATCTCAAATAAGGATGACTAAAAATGAGCAGTGTGGTAAAGCGTTTTTGCGATCGCTTGTCTGTTTTCAAAGTATCTCCGTTACTTTTAGTTTGGCAGCAAGTGTTTGGAGAAGCACGTACCCGAATTTTGCTCTGGTATTTACTGATTTTAGGAATAACGTTTCTCATTTCCATCCCGATATTTCGCTATCAACTCTACCAGCGTATTAATCAGCGTGTTCGTCAAGATATAGAAATAAATATGATGGCTTTCAATGCGTTGATTAAGGGCGAAAAGTTTGTTGCAGAAAATAGACTCACAAATGATGAGCCAGAAGAAATATTGAACGAGTCAAAGCAATTTAACTCCTTACTCTCTGGAGAAGAAAAAATTACTGCTCCAGCCTCTGTGGAAGACTTAATCAAGCTTTTTAAAGCTTATTTGTTGTATCGGCGGCCAGAAGATGAATCTTACTTTATCACTTTTATAGATGGTGAATTTTATAAATCTAGTCCTAGCAAACGCCCTAAGCTTTTAGCCAGAGACTCATTACTAATGAGACGGTGGGCAAAACAGACCCAACCAGAACAGGGAGAACAAGAATTTTTTGCCCCTGATGCTAGTAATATCCTTTACATGGTGGAACCCATTACTATTAATGGACAAACACGGGGAGTCTTTGTTGTTGCCCACAATACTACCGGGGAAAGGACAGAAGCTCTAAAAGCAGTCGCTGTGATTATTGAAGTTTTCAGCCTAGTGTTTGTAGTGTCGTTAATCCTTACTTGGTTAGCTGCGGGGCGGATACTGGCTCCTCTGCGGACAATTTTAACTACGGCTCATGCTATCAGTGAGTCAGATTTAACTCAGCGTTTGCCTGCGCGAGGTAATGGAGAACTGGCAGAACTGGCAAAGACATTCAATGAAATGATGGACAGGCTAGAAGCAGCCTTTGCCAGCCAACGTGAATTTGTCAACGATGCTGGACACGAACTGAAAACTCCCATCACTATTGTTCGCGGACACTTAGAACTGATGGGAGATGATCCCCAAGAACAACAAGAAACTGTGACACTGGTCATTGGAGAACTAGACCGGATGAGTCGTTTGGTTGATGATATGATTTTGCTGGCAAAAGCAGAACGCGCAGACTTTTTACAGGTAGCAACAGTAAATGTGGCAGAGTTAACCAAAGAATTATTTGTTAAAGCTCAAGCACTGGCAGAGAGGGACTGGCAACTAGACTCTGTAGCTAAAGGTCAGATTGTTGTTGATCGGCAAAGAATTACCGAAGCCGTGATGAATCTAGCTCAAAATGCTACTCAGCATACTAGAGAGAGTGATACTATTTCCATAGGTTCAGCGATCGCCAAAGGAAAGGTGCGCTTCTGGATACGCGATACAGGCGAAGGCATTCCACTGGTTGATCAAAAACGAATTTTTGAACGCTTTGCCCGATCTTCCAAAAGTCGCCGTCGTTCAGAGGGTGCTGGACTTGGGCTTTCTATCGTGCGAGCGATCGCAGAGGCTCACTTTGGACAAGTATTACTTCGTAGTCAATTAGGAACAGGTTCGATGTTTACCATCGTTTTACCCCTCGATCCCCCCAAAAAATGAGTATCTATGCCCAACATTCTCATCGTTGAAGATGAACCCCGGATTGCCTCATTTATTCAAAAAGGGTTGCGATCGCAAGGGTTCACAACAACAATTCTGACAGATGGGTTGTATGTGCTAGATGTGATCCAAAGTGGAACCTTTGACTTGTTAATTCTGGATTTAGGGTTGCCTGGAAAAGACGGATTTCAAGTACTTGAAGAACTGCGTGGACAGGGAGAAGACATACCTGTGATTATCCTCTCTGCTAGAAGTGATATTCACGACAAGGTTGCTGGGCTAGAAGGAGGTGCAGATGATTATGTTACCAAACCCTTCCGATTTGAAGAACTGTTGGCGCGGGTAAGGTTACGGTTGCGAAGTACTAGACCTATCAGAGATGCCCAAGAGTTTGTCCTCAAAGCTGGTAATATGGAGCTTAATTTGCGAACTCGACAGGTGAAAATAGGCGATCGCTTAATAGAGCTACCTGCTCGTGAATTTGCTATGGCAGAAATGTTTTGCCGCCATCCGGGGCAAGTCATCAGTCGAGAACAACTCCTCGATTACGTTTGGGGTTACGACTACAACCCAGGTTCTAATATTGTCGATGTCTATGTCGGTTATCTCCGTAAAAAACTAGGCAGCAAACTGATTGAGACAGTTAGAGGCATGGGTTATCGCTTGCGAACGTAGTAATGAGTGCTGTTAGCGGTAGCGGGGCGTTTAGCCCGTGCTGAGTTTATAGTAAAAAATTCTCCCCCTTGTCCCAATACGCTTTTTTCTCCCCCTGCCTCCCCTGCCTCCCCTGCTCCCCCTCCCCCCTACTGGAACGCATTCAAGTTCATCAAGGTCGTGATTGATTATGAAACAGCATCACAACTTCGATGATCTGGCTTTTGGTCGATCAAATAGCTCTTTGCAATCAAATAACTCCAGTCCAAACACAAGCAATTCTAGATACTGGTTCAGCCATCTCAAAGTTGGTCAAAAGATTGGCATTGGATATGCATTAATTGTAAGTATTGCTGTACTGGGAACTAGCATTGGGTTTCTGATTGCAGATTATTACCAGCGACAAGCACAGAAGCGCGAAGAAGCGGCGATTGAAGAGTTATATCAGATGTACCAACTCAAAACCAGTGTGTTTCGTGTTCGTACCAACCAACACAAGCTGATTTTGTACATGGATCAACCAAAAAGATGGCAAGAACAATATAATTTGTTACTTAACTATGTTGAGCAAGCTAGACAAGTTTGGTTTGAGTTCAAAACTAACTACAGTATTGAGAACCTCACCATATATGATTCTGTAATTGAACAAGAAGCTGTTCATCGCTTGTTGCAGACCCACAAAGGCTTTGATACTTACTTACAGCGCACAGAGGTTCTGTTTAACGATCGCAATCCCAGTAAATTATCACCAAACGAAATCAGGACAGCACAAACTCAACTGTTCAATTTCATGCATAGCTCATCAATTTTTATGATTGATGATTTTCTTGATGACATCACAAACCTTGTTGAAGTCATCGCCGAAGAGTATCAGCAAGCAAATTGGGAACTGCGAAGGGCAGAGAAATTACGTCTAAATATTATTTTAGGCAGCCTGTTAGTGTCGATTGCGATCGCCACATTATTAGCAATTTTCACTAGTCAGGCTATTGCCCGTCCTATTCAAGCTGTTACCCATGTTGCTCAACAGGTTACAGAAGAATCTAATTTTGATTTACAAGCACCCGTAACAACTAATGATGAAGTTGGGATCTTGGCTAATTCGCTCAATCGTTTAATTTTGGAAGTTCAGCAACTTATCACAGTCCAAAATGATGCTAACGAACAGCTAGAAGTATACAACCAGGTACTAGAAGAGAAAGTACGCGAACGAACACGGGAGTTAAATGAGAAAAATCTCAGCTTAAAGATGGCATTAGAGGAATTACAACGTACTCAAGTTCAACTCGGAGAAACTGAGGAAAATGGCGATAAAAGCTGAAAAATAAATCTTTTGGCCTCGAAATAGCCTAGATGTCACCCCAAATAGTCAATTAATCCCTAGTGGGGCAACACTATATTTCATCGGAAATTCTTGCTAAAAAGCTATTGGTTAATTTATCGCTACACAACAGCCATCCGCAACTGCTAATTGCTATTGTCAAAATTCTAAGCCGTGAATTATCAAACTAGACCCCATAGGCTCCCGTTTTTTTGTTAGTATTCAAAAAAACCTATTGACACATTTTCAGATCAATTGTTTGTGATTTGTAAGTAAATGTAAACAATTGTTTCCAAAGAAAAAAAGCACCTGAGGTTTAATGACTGATTATTTCCAAGGAAATTTCCCATTACAATCCGTTCCACTGACGAAGAGTGTGGTTAAGAGCCACGCCCATACCGAAGAGGAAAGCGGAAAATTAGCTGCAACGATAGCAGAAGCTGGATCAGACCGCAAAGCAGGTGAGATTATATTGCTAAAAGTAGCAGAGGTATCTTACCTAGCGGATTACTTTGTGATGATGACTGGCTATTCTAGGGTACAAGTCAGAGCGATCGCTCAAGCAATTGAAGGAAAAGTCGAAACTGAGTTGCAACGTCGTCCCATAAGGACAGAAGGAAAAGTTGAGGGAAGTTGGGTATTACAAGACTACGGTGATGTGATCGTTCACATTATGATGCCCAAAGAACGGGAGTTTTATAATTTAGAAGCGTTCTGGATTCATGCAGAACGTATTTCCCTTCCAGAATCTGATGAGGGTGAAGGTAAGCCAACATGATTAGGTCTTCGGTTTCAAATTGCCCAGTTCCCATAGACCAACAACCGCTCAATGAGTACGAAGAGTTAAAAACTTCCTGGCTATTTCGTGATAGCACTTTAGATTTGCGCGAATATATCACGAAAATAGCTTGGATTTGGGGTTTATCTTGGCTGATCGCAGCACCTGTGGCAGCAGCAAGTTTTCCTCCCCACAAGTATATTGCACATTTTATCCTTTGTGGTGCAGCAGCAGCCAGTGTTGGGGTCGTACTGGCACTGGTAAGATTATACTTAGGCTGGTTCTACGTGTGCGATCGCCTTGGCAGTCCCACAGTATTTTATGAAGAGTCCGGTTGGTACGACGGCCAAACTTGGACGAAACCACAGGAAATCCTTAACCGCGATCGCTTAATTGTTGCATACGAAATCAAACCTATTCTGCGGCGATTGCAATTTACCTTCGCTGGCTTGGCGGGAATGTACGTTACTGGTACGATAGTTTGGCATTTGTTTTAAAAAGTCATTAGTCATTGGTCATTAGCTAAGGACTAATGACTAATGACCAATGACTAAATTAATTAAAAAAAGGTGATAAATATAAACCCATGACAATGGGAAAACGAACTCAAGCCACAGCACTGGAAGTCCGGTTGCTGCGGGAAGGTATTATTGAATCCAGGCATATAGTCCAGGCTGTTGTATGCGACGATCGGGGACGGGTTCTAACCGTTGCCGGCAATTCTGAAACCGCTGCATTTATCCGTTCAGCCCTCAAACCATTTCAGGCACTCGCAGTCACCACCACAGGTACACTGGAACGCTATGACCTCAGCGATCGCGACTTAGCAATTATGACAAGTTCCCATAAAGGAACAATAGATCAAGTCCGACAGGTATTTAACATCCTTTGGCGAGCTGATCTTGACCCGACTATACTCCAGTGTCCAACTCCTGAAGGTAAGCACAGTCCTCTGGAATACAATTGCTCTGGAAAACATGCGGGAATGTTAGCTGTTTGTCAGCAACGCCGTTGGCCCTTGAATAACTACTTGGATCGCAAGCACCCAATACAGCAATTGATTTTGGGCAAAGTAGCAGAGTTGCTGCGAATGCCAGCCGCAGAATTTATCTGCGCTCATGATGACTGTGGCGCACCAACTTATTTGATGCAACTCGGTCACATGGCATCTTTATATGCACTGTTAGCCTCTAGCACCAATCTAGATATGGAGCGCATCGTCCGGGCTATGACTCATCACCCCGCGATGGTAGCAGGAGATGGAGAATTTGATACCGAACTAATGCGCTTAACTCCAGGGGAACTGGTTAGTAAAAGTGGTGCCGAAGGAGTTCAGTGCATTGGTAGACTTGGTGAAGGCTTGGGATTAGCAATCAAAGTCATGGATGGGACAAAACGAGCAAAACATGCCGTTGCTATTCACTTACTCAAGCAAATGGGTTGGATTAGTCCTAGCGCCGCCGAAAGCCTCTCAGAAAAATTTGCCACCTTGGGAAAATACACCCGTTTAGAAGTAATTGGAGAATTATCGTTTTTGTAGTTGCCAAACTCTTGACTATAGGTTACTATAAATAAGTCGAGAGCAACGCGGGATAGAGCAGCCTGGTAGCTCGTCGGGCTCATAACCCGAAGGTCAGTGGTTCAAATCCACTTCCCGCCACCAAATAAAAAACAAAAACCCTACAATCAGTGAAGATTGCAGGGTTTTTGTTTTGTTTTGATCTATTCTGGAAGAAATAGCCATCTAAAAGGCGCGGAGAATCATGGTTGTGAAGTTGCAGCGACCAATTTTAGTGGGAGGATTGGGACTGTCCTTTTCTCTGTGGATGTTGGACAGTTGGCACGATTCGATAGTGCAGGTGGGTGAGTTTGGTTTGTTGAGTGCCTTAGCTGTAGGCGGTGGTTTGTGGTTATTCCAGCAAAATCGCCCGAAAGACAGTTTAAAGCAGCTAGATGATATGCTCGTAGATCGGGCGACTGTGGAAAGTGCGATCGCTAAAACTGAAACTGTAATTAACCAACTGGCACAAGAATCCGAAAACCATCCGGCGTTACAGACACTGCGAGAACAAATTGCCCAATTGTCTTTGGAATTAGACAGACAAGAAATTAAAGTTGCTGTGACTGGCGGTAAATCTGTAGGTAAAAGCACCTTAATTCAAGTATTAAAGCAAAATCTAGAGACACAAAATTTGGTGTCTTTAGAAGAGACAACACCTTTATTTAGAGAAACGGGTGACAACTCAGATGCAGTTGTTTTAGCAGAAGTTGCAAAATCTGATTTTGTTATATTCTTGACAAACGGTGATTTGACAGACTCAGAATTTCAAACCCTACAGCAGCTAAAAGCAGCAAATCAGCCGACAATCCTGGTTTTCAACAAACAAGACCAGTATTTAGCCGATGAAAGCGCCAGCATCTTGCTGTCATTGAAACAGCGAATGCAGGGAAATGTGGTTGCAACAGCCGCTTCTCCCATAGCCATCAAAGTCCGAAAGCATGAGGCTGATGGTGCTGTGCAAGAGTGGATGGAACAACCAACAGCAGATATCCAACAGTTAACTCAGCATTTGGGTGAAATTTTTGCACAGCAAAGACAGCGCCTAGTTTGGGTAACAACCATGAGGAAAGCCGGGTTGTTGAAAGCTGAGGCGAAAAACTGGCTGAATGGAACCAGACGCGATCGCGCCACCCCAATTATTGAACAATATCAATGGATAGCTGCTGCTGCTGCCTTTGCTAACCCAGTTCCAGCCCTTGATATTCTAGCGACTGCGGCAATTAATGCTCAAATGGTAATGGATTTGGGTAAAATCTATCAGCAGAAGTTTTCCCTAGAACAAGCACAAACTGTAGCTGGAACAATGGGAAGTTTGATGCTGAAACTGGGTTTAGTTGAACTTTCTACAAAGGCGATTAGTACTGTTCTCAAAAGTAATGCTGTTACCTTTGTTGCTGGTGGCGTAGTGCAGGGAGTAAGTGCAGCTTATTTGACTAGAGTCGCAGGGTTAAGTCTAGTTGAGTACTTCCAACAGCAGGAAATAGCAATAGATTCTGGGACTGGTTTGAATTTGGAGAATTTGCGGCAAACATTGCAAAGAGTATTTCAGCAAAATCAGCAGATTGGTTTTTTGCAGGGATTTGTTAAGCAAAGTGTGAAGCGTTTGTTGCCAGAAGTTCAGCAGGTTGAAGTTGTAGGTATTCAGAAGGCTGTAGGATA
This sequence comes from Nostoc sp. LEGE 12447, assembly GCF_015206985.1. NCBI lineage: Bacteria > Bacillati > Cyanobacteriota > Cyanophyceae > Nostocales > Nostocaceae > Nostoc > Nostoc sp. LEGE 12447. Next base: position 446,341 of record NZ_JADEXT010000003.1, read on the forward strand.
ATTTCACTTACTTATTGCTTTAGAAACCTAAAATATACCCAAGCCTGTTATGGGCTTGGGTATATCTAATAATTATTGCGAAAGTTGGGAGTTACCAAACAATTGTGAATAAGGGTAGTTAGCTAAACAGCGCCACTGTTTCTATTAAAGAGAATAGTTATAGTTTTGAAAATTAGCTTTAAATCGTACACCAAACTCCAATTTTTTTGATACTGCAAATCTAGACGAATTACATCTTCAAAACTACGGACTGTAGACCGCCCATTGACTTGCCATTCACCAGTCATACCAGGTTTCACATCTAAACGTTGCCACTCTGGTACTTCATAACGTTCCACTTCATCGGGTGTGGGTGGTCGAGTGCCTACTAAACTCATTTCTCCTTTGAGGACGTTCCAAAATTGCGGTAATTCATCAAGACTCGTTCGCCGTAAAAAGCGCCCTACCTTGGTAATTCTGGGATCATTTTCATTCTTGAAAAATGCACCTTGCACTTGGTTTTTTACTTGGGATTTTCTTGCTTCTGCATCCACACACATGGAACGGAATTTCCAAATCTCAAACCGCTTTCCCATCCAACCACAACGGGTTTGACTGAAGAAAATGGGGCCGGGATCGTTAATTTGAATAGCGATCGCAATCGGAATAAACAAAACTCCTGTAATTAATAAACCAACTACAGACCCGACAATATCTAAGAACCGTTTCATCCAAGATGCCACAGAAGGGTGAGTAGTGGGTAACGGCTCTACTTTACGGGAAGTTGTCTTCCGATTATCTACTAAGTCTTCTTGTTTTATTAGCAACCCATCGTCAACCGACTCTAAGGGAAAAACCTGATCCAATCCCGTGAGTTTTAAGACTGCCATGACTTGAGGTGTTACATTCCGCAGTGTTAATGTAATTCCTTTAGTCTGGGCGTATTTAAAATTACTGACGAGGGCACCTAAACCACTACTATCCATAAAAGTAGTTTGGTGAAAGTCAATGATGATCTGTTTAGGATGTGAATTGGGCTGAATTAAGCTTTGGCAGGTTTGCTTAAAGTCTAAAGCCTCCAGCACGCTCAACCGCGCGGGCACCTGCATTATAGCCGTGTCGTTTAGGGAATTAACTGGAAAATCGACCTCTGTCGGTTGGCTAGTCATGAAGCTCTGCACTTTCGTTGCCATGTATAATGTAATCTGCCAAACATTATTTTGTCCTAAAAAATTACTTAACCTAATATTTAGAATCAGTAGTAATAAGGACTAATTTCTCTTTACCGGGGCTGAGATTGGAGATCGCTAGCGACGATTCACAATAGAACAAGAAGCCAAGAAACATCCTTGCTGTTGTGTCGACGCAGCGCGATCGCGTTGCTCTCATCAAATCAAATGATTGCTAAAACTACGGTTACACCTACCGCACGCCTAGTTGAGGTCTTTTCTGCCATTCAAGGGGAAGGACTGAATGTAGGGACACGTCAAATATTTATTCGTTTTGCTTTGTGTGATTTGCGCTGCCACTTTTGTGATAGTGCCCACACTTGGAATGCACCTGCTACTTGTCGGATAGAGCGATCGCCTGGATTACGCGACTTTGAAATCCACTCTAACCCTGTTTCATTACCTATATTAATCGAATGGGTGGAACAGCAAAATCTACCTTGTCTACACGATAGCATTAGCTTAACTGGGGGTGAACCACTTCTTCATGCCCCATTTCTAACGCAGTTTCTACCCCAGGTGCGAGACATAACTGGTCTACCCATATACTTAGAAACTGGCGGACATCGCTCAGAACAACTAGCGATGATTCTTCCCTATCTAGACTCTGTGGGTATGGATTTCAAATTGCCCAGTGTTAGCGGCGAAAGCCATTGGCAAGAACATGCTAAATTTCTCCAATTATGTCATGACTCATATTTAAATGTTTTTGTCAAGATAATTGTGTCTCAAAACACAGATCCAGCCGAGTTGGAACGTTCAGCTTCTTTGGTGGCAGAGGTTAGTCCAGATATCTCAGTATTTTTACAACCTGTTACGCCTTTAGCAGTATCTGAACAATTCTCCCCAATACTTATGCTTGCGCCTACCGCCGATCAAGTTTTAACGTGGCAAGCTTTGATGAAGGGGTTTGTCAAGCACGTGCGTGTGATCCCTCAGACGCATAAAATGCTGAACCAACTGTAAAAGCTTCTGTAAAATTTGAGTTTGATAAAGATGTAGTCAAGAAAAAAGTAAGATTCTATGAAATGGGCATTGCTGCCGCTAATCAGCAAGGCAGCAGCCCCTTAGTAGACATTCCCAGTCCAAGGCAGAATTAGGAGTGAGGAGTTTAGAGTTTAGATTTCACTCCTAATTGTACAGACGCGATTAGTTGCGTCTCTCCTAAATTACAACCCGCCTTCATCTGGAGTTTTGGATTTAGCTTTTGCTTTATTGGCACTGCGTTTGAGGGCAGAGAGTCTTGCTTCGTATCTTGACCGTTGGCGCTTGCTAGGAGTATTGTCAATCAGGGTTTTTAAGGCGCTACCGAGACTCTTGTAGGCATTGGGGAGACTGTAACCAAAACGAGTTGCCAAAGCGATCGCTTTCTCATCAGCATTGAGCAATTCTTTTAGTTGCTTTTCCCCATTATTCTTTTGGTACAGTCGCCAGCCTGACACGCCACACAGCGACAAAGCTAACACCAGCAGCAATCCATCTTGTACCCACAATTCGCCGACAGCACCACCTAAACCGATGGCTAATGCTGCCATTTCCCAACCATCTTTAGGAATTGTGTCATTTTGAACGCGAGCAACTTCATGCCAGAACAGCAGATTACGCTGATCCATTGCGAGGGCATCCCATTTCACCAGGTCAATTTGAATTTCTACCTGGTCTTTACCAATTTCTTCACAACGAACCAGGGGTGGATTGACCTCAGTTGTGCCTTCAACCGTGACCCAGCTCTGTAATTCTGGCGGTAGTAAGCCTTTCAACCGCCGTAGTTCACTCATTTCCGCTTTGGCAGAGGAGGTTGCATAGGATGTCATAATATCCAGCCCCAGAAAATTTCAGTATATAGTGAGGGTATCACTTTGGAGTATAGCTATTTAAGTGATGATCCGTCTCACTCCTTGGGAAAACTTCCTCGCTTTTTCCGTGCCTCCATTGCCTTTTCTAGCAAATCTAGCAATCCTGGAGCTTCTTCTTGGATAGTGAGTAACAGTCTTTCGCCAAGTTCTATATTCCCCGGATCAAGACCCGTTGCCATCACTTCTTTGAGGCGAGGTATGGCTATGCCATCTACAATCTGAATTAACCCACTCAGACAACGGTGAAATTGCTTTTCTGTGAGAATTGAGTCTTCTAGAGGAAACTCAATAATGGCACGAATTTCACCATCAGACGGGTCATACTCCCATTGCAACATTTTGGTTTCCCAGGAAATGGCAAGCATTGTCTGTAGGATAACTCCCTTGTGAGGGTGGTCTTGAATTCCTGACAGAACTTGAGGGGCAAATACCCGAAAAAATTTTCCCTCTTCATCCAACTGGACAACTATCAGAAAATCTTCTAGGTTATCAGCTTCTACACCTGTTATTATCCGGTCTTCTTCATCATCAAAACGGTAGTCCCAACCAAGGTTGTCTAAATAGTTGGCAATCTGTTTGAGGTTAGCTCCCATAAAAGCCTCATAAGGAACGGTGGAGCAGTTGTTACCAGACCTAGTTTAACCTGCTAGGGGTAGTTCTTTAGGTTGGTGTGGCTACTTCCGATCGCATCAAAGTATGCAATTAGGGCATGGGGTATGGGGCATAGGGCATTGAAATAGGATAAACAGATTTTCATGCTGGGCTGTGAATAAGATTTCCTGGGGTTCTATTGCTAATTCTTAAAGAAGCGCAAAATCTATTCTTATAAATATTATCCAGTGAAGAATATAAAACTAATTAGCTAAAAGTTTAATATTATCTTCCAAGTTTAATGAATGTATTTCTATATCAAATAGGATAGTAAAAAAATAAAATAACCTCGGAATTCCAAGCAAGCTTTAGAGATTTACACTTAGCAGTTAAGGTTTTTAAAAAACAAGTAAAAACTTAAAATCCGGTTTTTCAAAACGAATAAATTTAGCACAAAGGCTGGTAAAGTTTTATATTACAAGCAACAAATTGTTTTTATAGAATGATTGTAGTGAGCAATACATTTATGATTGTCGATATCAATGAAATTTATGCGTAAATCAGCTTTAATTTTAGCGATCACACCTCTAGTCTTTGCGATCGCTGCTTGTAGTGGAGATTCGCAAACAGCAAACACACCCAGCACTCCCGGCAGTAATGCAGCTGCACCAGCAACTCGGAATCGCTGGGATAGTATTAAAAGCCGTGGTCAGTTAATTTGCGGTGTCAGTGGCGAAGTGCCAGGGTTTAGCTTTGTGGGGACTGATGGTAAGTATAGCGGCATTGATGTCGATGTCTGTCGCGCGATCGCCGCAGCTTTATTTGATAACCCAGATGCAGTAGAATTCCGCAATCTCAATTCCAAAGAACGGTTTACAGCTTTGCAAACTGGGGAAGTAGATGTTCTCAGCCGCAATACTACCTGGACTCTTAGCCGTGATACCTCTGTAGGTCTAGAATTTGCACCTGTGGTCTTTTACGACGGACAAGCCATAATGGTTCGCAAAAGTAGCAACATTAAGTCCCTAGCAGACCTGAAGGATAAAGCAATCTGCGTTCAAACTGGCACTACTACCGAACAGAACTTAGCAGACCAAATGCGAAAAAGGGGCATCACTTACAAACCCGTTGTCTTTGAAGACGTTAACGTTACTTTTGCTACCTATGCCGAAGGTCGTTGCGACGGCATTACGGCTGACCGTTCAGCATTAGTTTCGCGGGGGACAATTCTACCGAAACCAGAAGATAACGTGATTCTCAATGAAGTAATTTCTTCAGAACCCCTTGCACCAGCAGTTGCCAAAGGAGATGTTAAGTGGGGAGATGTTGTTAAGTGGGTGGTTTATTCTCTGGTAAAAGCTGAAGAATTGGGTATTACTTCCCAAAATGTGGGTCAGTTTGCAACTAGTACCGATCCAGACATTAAGCGCTTTTTAGGAACAGAAGGCAACCTTGGCGAAGGACTCGGCTTAACAAACGACTTTGCAGCCAGAATAATTAAGCACGTCGGTAACTACGCCGAAGTTTACGATCGCAATCTCGGCCCCAAAACAAAACTGAATCTAGCTCGTGGTCAAAATCAACTCTGGAGCAAAGGTGGACTGCTTTATTCTCCGCCGTTTCGGTAGGAGAGGGCAGGGGGAGCAGGGCAGGCAGGGGAAGCAGGGGGGGGCAGAGGGGTAGAGGGCAGAGAAGAAATAACTAATGACAAATGACAAATGACAAATGACAAATTTAAAACCGTCTATATGGCGTGATGTCCGTTTTTGGCGGATTGCTTTACAACTCATTGCTGTATTTTTAGCAGCAGTTGTAGTAGTAATACTGTGGAGCAATCTCCAGCGCAATTTGCGGCAATTGGGTATTCCGTTTGGATTTGATTTTCTCAAGCAACAAGCGTCTTTTGATATTGGCGAGACGCTGATTAGCTATAAACCCACTGACACATACAGTCATGCTTTGTGGGTAGGGTTAATTAACTCCTTGCGGGTGGCGATCGCAGGGATTTTTCTGACAACCATTGTCGGGGTAAGTGCTGGTATTGCCCGACTTTCTGACAACTGGTTAGTGCGGAATATCACGATGGTTTATGTAGAGATTTTCCGCAATACGCCCTTACTGCTGCAATTGCTGTTTTGGTACTTTGTTGTTTTTCTCAGTTTTCCCAAAACAGAAAATAAGATATCCCTTTGGGGTTTTATTGGCGTTAGTCAAAATGGCTTACAACTCCCTTGGTTTACGTTATCACCAGAGTTTTCAGCTTTGCTGTTGGGATTAATTTTTTACACGGGTGCGTTTATTGCGGAAATTGTCCGAGGTGGAATTCAATCAGTACCGAAGGGACAATGGGAAGCAGCGCGATCGCTAGGATTAAAACCAGGGTTAGTTATGCGGCTGGTGGTTTTTCCCCAAGCTTTGCGGGTAATCATTCCACCGTTGACGAGTCAATATCTGAATTTGACAAAAAATACCAGTTTAGCGATCGCGATCGGCTACCCCGATATTTATTTTGTCGCCTCCACTACCTTTAACCAAACTGGGAAAGCCGTAGAAGTGATATTACTGATTATGCTCACCTATCTCACCCTGAGTTTGGTTATCTCTGTAGTTATGAATTTATTCAATCGCAGTGTGCAAATTAAAGAGAGATGAGGGGAATGGGGGAGAAAAAGGGGATAAGGAAGCAGTTGAACTCGGAAGTTGAGCCTCTGAACTCGGAAGTTACACCTTTGAACTCGGAAGTTGCACCTTTGAACTCGGAAGTTGCACCTTTGAACTCGGAAGTTGCACCTTTGAACTCGGAAGTTGCACCTTTGAACTCGAAAGTTGAGTTTCTGAGGTTGAAGTATGAGTCTTTACAAATGATAAATGACCAATGACAAATAACAAATTAACTTGGCTACGTAAAAACCTCTTCAGTACTTGGTACAACAGCTTGTTAACTGTTATCTGTTTGGTGTTGTTATTTTGGGTACTGCGAGGAGTTACAACTTGGGCAACTACTCAAGCACAATGGGCAGTAATTCAGGTTAACTTACGTTTATTTTTAGTTGGTAGGTTTCCGCAAACGCTATATTGGCGAACTTGGATTGTACTGGCGATCGCTTCAACTTTAGGCGCTGTAACTGCGGGTGTATTCTTTGGTAAGCAACAATTAACAAAGCAATTCTCCGCTTTGTTTGCTTTTATCATCGGCGTTTTGTTAGTTGCTTTACCATTAGACTTTACATCTCGCCTCTGGTTACTGTTAATTGCAGCTTTACTATTTGTAGGTTTTTGGGTTGGAGGAAAGTTTACTAAGTTACTAACTCCTTGGCTTTCTCTATTATGGTTACTGTCTTTCCCCATTATTCTTTGGCTACTTGGCGGTGGATTTGGATTGCAATCTGTATCTACAAATTTGTGGAACGGTTTGCTACTTACCCTACTTATGGCAGCAATCAGTATTGTGCTTTCCTTTCCCATTGGGGTTTTATTAGCTTTAGGACGCACAAGCAATTTACCCGTAGTCCGTTGGTTTTCCATCCTGTACATTGAAATCGTCAGGGGAGTACCACTGATTGGGATTTTGTTCCTTGCTCAAGTAATGCTGCCATTGTTTCTATCAGCAGATGTGCGTTTAGATCGGGTATTACGAGCAATTGCTGGATTGGTTTTATTTAGTGCTGCATACATGGCAGAAAACGTGCGCGGTGGACTCCAGTCAGTTCCTCGCGGCCAAATTGAAGCCGCGAAAGCGCTAGGATTAAACACAGCCTTAGTGGTTTTGTTAATCGTCTTACCTCAAGCCTTACGTACCGTTGTACCTGCGATCGTTGGTCAGTTTATCGGCTTATTTAAAGACACTTCGTTATTATCCTTGGTGGGATTAGTAGAACTAACAGGTATTGCCCGTTCCATATTGGCACAACCACAATTTATTGGTCGGTATGCAGAAGTTTATATATTTATTGGATTTATTTATTGGGTATTTTGTTATTCCATGTCGTTAGCTTCTCGGCGGTTAGAGAGACAGTTAAATAATTAGTCATTGGTCATTGGTTATTGGTTGTTATAAAACTAATATTCATTATTAGGGCTTTGAATAATATGTCAGATATACAAAAGATAATTGTTGCTGAAGATGTTCATAAGTGGTATGGAAAATTCCACGTTCTTCAGGGTGTGAGCTTGACAGTCAATCGTGGAGAAGTAGTAGTGTTGATGGGGCCATCTGGTTCAGGTAAATCTACCTTTATTCGCACATTTAACGCTTTAGAAGAATACCAAAAAGGAAGGATTGAAATCGACGGCATTACCCTCAGCCATGACTTGCGAAATATTGAAACCATTCGCAAAGAAGTGGGAATGGTATTTCAGCAATTTAATTTATTTCCTCATCTCACAGTGCTGCAAAATATCTCTTTAGCACCAATTTGGGTACGGCGATCGCCAAAGGCAAAAGCTGAAGAATTGGCTATGCAACTATTAGAAAGAGTAGGAATTTTAGAACAGGCGCAGAAATATCCAGGACAGTTATCTGGCGGACAACAGCAACGAGTTGCGATCGCACGTGCTTTAGCCATGCAACCTAAAATTATGCTATTTGACGAACCTACCTCAGCCTTAGATCCAGAAATGGTACGAGAAGTTTTGGATGTAATGCGAAATCTCGCCCGTGATGGGATGACAATGGTAGTCGTCACCCACGAAGTTGGATTCGCTCGTGAAGTCGCTGACCGAGTTATTTTAATGGATAGCGGTTCCCTCGTTGAGTCAGCCACCCCAGACGCATTTTTCAGCAACCCCAAAGAAGAAAGAACACGCAAGTTTTTGTCACAAATTCTCTAAAACCTCTGCGCCCCTTTGCGTTTCACTAAGTTGTCAATGTATTATTAAAATGGAAATTTTTAAATCAAGCACCGCCATAAATTGGAATTAAACCCGTGTCTGCTAAAGATGCTTTTCATACAGTTGTCAAAACAGCACTTGAGAAAGAAGGGTGGTTAATCACTCATGATCCCTATGCTCTCCAGGCGGGAACACTGAGCTATATGTTGATTTAGGAGCAGAAAAAGTTATTGCAGCCGAAAAATAAGGACAAAAAATAGCTGTTGAAATTAAAAGTTTTCTAAGTCCATCAAAAATAACAGAACTTTATGCTGCATTAGGGCAATTTATCATTTACCGAATTGCTTTACAAAAACAAGAAGCCAATCGGACTTTATATTTAGCAGTTCCTAGTACTGTTTACAATGAGTTTTTTATACTTCCATTTATTCAATCTGTCATTCAAACTAATCAACTCTGTTTACTAATTTATAATATTGAACAGGAGGCGATCGCACAATGGCAAAGCTAGACGAATATCGACAATATATTAAGAACTTGCTTCAACAACACGCTAGTACTGTTTGGGATAATCGCATTCAAGCACAAACAATTTTTGATATAGAACATGATCATTATCAATTAGTTTATATAGGTTGGCGGGAGCAAGACCGCATATATGGTCCTGTTCTCCATCTAGATATTATCGACGAGAAAATCTGGATTCAGCAAGATGGGACAGAGGTAGGAATTGCTAATGAATTGGTTGATTTAGGTGTCCCAAAAGAAGATATTGTTTTAGGTTTTCAGTTACCGTCCGTGCGTAAATATACAGATTTTGCTGTTAGTTAAAAACGGGTTTTAACCTTCGTTCAACAGCTACTTTTAAAGCTCTTGCTTTACTTACTAAGCCACATCGGTAGACCTGCATGAGTTCATCTAGTTGACTAACTTCTGCATCATTAAGCTGTCCCTCTCGGTAACGCGCTTGCAAGTTACTGAAAACCTCTTGCTGCTGAGTTTCCATCTGCATATCGCACAGAGCTAAAACCTTCTCATCTGGTAATGACTCGATAGCTAGTTCAGTGATAGCGCAGTCAATTTCATCCATTTTCTACCAGCTTGCCTTTTACTTATGATTGTATCTACGATCGCTCTGTATCTTCTGAAAAAAGAGCGATCGCTTTTCTTTGTTGGCGTAGGCGGTTCGTTTAAAAAGAGCGAGCGTTATTGCATAAACTACAACTCAAATTGGGAATACTGAGTAAAATGCAGGTATTTGCTGTGCAGATTCGAAGCAACTACCTACCAGACATCACGCTGCTGAAATTTTAGCAACTAGGAGAAAATTGTGAGTTTACCAGTTACAGTCACCTTTATGCTTGCTGATTGGATTGTCAAAGGACTAACAGATGGAACTCTTGAACGGGTTGGAGGTGTAATTAGGGAAGCAGGCAGTAAGCGAGTAATTACTTGGTTAAGAGAGGTTAACTCATCTCCTTTTAAAGATTTAGCTCCTCCAGGAATTTTGCAAGTAACTAGTGCAACCAGTATATTAAACCTGGGTGTCTCAGTTATAGGCTTTGTTGTAATAGCACAACGGCTTAAGGAATTAGAACAACGCTTACAACAAGCACAAAAAGTGTTAAATAACATTAATCGTAAAATAGACCTTAGTTTCTATGCAAATTTTCGTGCTGCAATCGAATTAGCAAATAATGCTTTTACAATGACCAAAACTGAGAATCGTAGAAACAGCGCCCTACAAGCTATTAACCGTTTTTTAGAAGCAGAGCATATTTATGCTGAATACACCGATATCGAAATTGAGCAAAAAAGCCAAATTATTAATGAATATTTGCTAACTTTATCTTTAGCTTACCTAGCTGAAGCACGTTGCTATTTAGAATTAGAAGAACATGATACAGCACTTCGCCGCTTTCAAGAAGGAGCAAAAGTTCTGCGTTCACGTATTAAAAAATATATTGACATTGTACTCACTTCTAACCCAGCAGCATACTTACAACCTTGTTACAAAGGTCAGATAGATTTGCGTAGGCTAACACGAATTTACCAGTGGATTAACCCCAAATTAGATGAAAATGCAGTTTTTGATATGCAACGTGAGAACTTATTTAAAATGGGAGAAGAGTTATATTCTACATATAAATGGGTAGATTCACTCCCACCAGCAATTTTAACTCGTGATGAAGTTCAAGGAGGTTGGTTCGGCCCAGATCATAAGGATTTAAAACAGGAAGCAGATAAACGTCTTCCTAAAGTTATGGAAGCGGTAGAATCTATGATAGAAACCCATTGCCGTTTTAAATCTTACCAAACAGAATTGCAAGCAATATCCCAACTAGGAATCAGTTTTCATAACTGGCTTAAATTAACTCCGTCTACAGAAATTAAACCAGACGGTACAGAATTAATGTATATAATTCCATCCAAACCTCTAGAATTACAGCCTTCGATATGAACTAAATACAGCATTTTATTTATTCGTAGCGAATTAAATCTAGGAAGACTCTGCGCCCCTATGCGCTTACTCCGCGTCCCTTTACGTTTAAAAATGCTACGATTCCTCTACACCTTGGCGAATCGCATTCTCCATATCCTCAAGAGTTTTAGCTTTTCCTAAATATTTTAAGCAACCTGCTACATCATCTAATTTAGTTGCTGGAAAGAAATTACTAGGCTTTAATAAATCACCGACTTCTTTAGTTACTTCTATTTTAACTCCAACTTTTTTCATATTCTTCCAGATTTCTATATGTGGGAATAGATTGGTTAGTAACCACAGAATAAAGAACATCTGGGTCTAAATCTGCGCCATTATCCCAGTGAATTGTTCCCCATTCAGCGTTAAGTTTAACAGTTTTAAAATAGGTTAAATCTTTTAAAGGTGCAAAAATTCCTGTAAATTTGATTAGTTGGTGAACATCAACAATACCTTCTTTTCCGTCTTCAAACTTCAAATAGAGTTGATAGTTATCGTGAGGAATAACTTCTATAATGTCTTTAAGCATAATTCACTCTAATGGTTGAATTTCTTCTAAGGGATTATTTTCTCTTGCCAATTGCCAGTTTTCTCTAAGTTCTGATTTGTGCATAGCTGCCCATTCAATTACTAAACCAAGAACTCTAGGAGTGAGTTTGCCTTCTAAAATTGATAAGGTTTCTATATCAATAATTGCCTTTTGCTGATTGTAGCGGACATGGAAATGAGGGGGCGGATGATCGTTATAGTACATAGTAATGATAATCCCTAAAAAACGACAAATTTCAGGCATCAGATCACCTCCTCAATTATCCTGTCTATTCAGCCATACCCACCAATCGTAATATTTTTAGGCTTTCTTCCTCTGTGTTCTCTGCGCCTCTACGGTTCGTAAAAAAAAGGCAAACCCAAAAGTTCGCCCATAACATAGTATTATGCTGTTGCTAAATCCAAAGCCAAATCTAAATCTTCGCTTCTTCTCTCACCAACTTATCCCAACCCAAATCTTTCAAATTATTATTCCGACGCAACGGACGAGTCACCAACTCTAACATGTCACGCGCATTCGTAAAGCCGTGAATTTGAGCAAAAGTGAACTCCACCGACCACTTTGTATTAATACCCCGTGCTTCCAATGGGTTAGCGTGAGCCATACCAGTAATTACCAAATCTGGTTTCAACTCATAAATTCGCTGAAGTTGATTGTAATTATCTGGCTTCTCCACAATCCTTGGCAGGGGTGAATTCATTTCCTGGCAAGTTTTCTCCAACAATGCCAACTCAGCAGCTTGATAGCGCTTATCCATGTAGGGAATACCGATTTCGTGAACTGTCATCCCACAACGAATTAAGAATCTTGCTTGGGAGATTTCCAATAAGTTATCACCCATGAAGAATACAGATTTACCGCGAATCAGTTTCACGTAATCTTCCAAGCCTGCCCAAATTTGTGCTTCCCGTTCATCCAATCCTTTGGGAGTAATACCGAACACCGAGCAGATTTTCTCAATCCAAGCGCGGGTGCCATCGGGGCCAATGGGGAAGGGTGCGCCAATGAGTTTACACTTGCGGCGACGCATTAAGGTGGTAGCTGTGCGGCTGAGGAAGGGGTTGACACCAGCAACATAATACCCTTCTTCCAATACTGGCAATTCTGTGAAGCGCTTCGCGGGTAGCCAGCCAGAAACTTTGATGCCTTGTTTCTTCAGTTCCAAGGTTAACTGAGTAACTACGGGGTCGGGAAGGGAGCCAAAGAGAACTAAGGGTGGATGATCTACGTATTCAGATTCATCTTGGGCGACATCTTCTTTCTTTTTACCAAAGTTGAGCAACTTAGCGATCGCATTACGTTCACTCTTCTCTGTTTCCGCCACAGGAGCCTTATCAGGGCAACGGTTAGCCATTGCTGCCAATACTGTGTCTTCTCCTTGGGTGAAGGCGTAATCTAGACCATTTGCACGCGCAACAACGATGGGAATCCCAATTTCAGATTCCAGCTTCGGTGCCAAGCCTTCCAAATCTGTTTTGATAATTTCGGTAGTGCAAGTGCCAATCCAGACAATTACACTAGGATTGCGATCGCGTTTAATTTGCAAGCACAACCGCTTTAACTCTTCATAATCACTCAGCTGTGCCGAAATATCGCCCTCTTCCAACTCTGCCATTGCATAGCGGGGTTCAGCAAAAATCATCACCCCCATCGCGTTTTGCAGGAAGTAGCCACAAGTTTTTGTCCCAATCACCAAAAAGAAGCTATCTTCAATTTTTTGGTATAACCATGCCACGCAGCTAATTGGGCAAAAGGTATGGTAATTCCCGGTTTCACATTCAAAGCTTAAAGCTTCTGGTTGTTGAGCGACAGTCATTTTGGTTTTTTCTCCCCTTGATATTTAATGGCAGTTCAACCAATTTCAGATTTTAGACTTCGGCTTCTCTCCGAGACGCTACGCGAACGCTCAGTCGAAGGATTGATAATTTTGGATTGAAGGCTGGGACAACAAAAGTATCCGCTGTCTAACGACAATTTCCCTAATTCCTCATCCAAAACCCCAAATCTAAACCTTAAAATTGCGAAGAACGGCAATAATTAAGCGTTGGGGAAGAGACGGGCAATTTCTGATTCATCAAAAACGCCTGCTGGCAGTTCTTCCCCCAAAAAATCGTTATTTTCTTCAGCCTTTTGCAAAGCTGTTTCATCACCCCAGACATCTGATAACACGTCTTTAAACGCATTCTCATCTAGTGGAATATCTTCAAGCACTTCATCATCCAGCTTTACTTCCATTACAGCTGTTGCATCTGTATCGAAAGCAATTTCCCCAAACTCATCTGCTTCTAAATTAGAGGTTTGGAGAGACTCATCTTTTAAAGCGTGTCCGTTGGATAAGGAAATATCGCCAAAGCCATTTTCGGTTTCCTCCAACGCGCTAATTTCCAGACTTTGCTCATCAGAATCCACCATTGCGAACTCTTCAACTACCGCCACCGATGCAAAGCCATTTGTATGAGAATGTGTGAATGTTTCTTCTTCAGGCTTTTCGTCAATGACATCTGCTGCTTCTTCTGCGTACTTCTCTACATCTGGGTTGACGAGAAAGCGATTACCGAGAGCAAAATCTGGGTCAAAATGCAAATCCAGCACCTCAATCAGGGTATCGGCATCAGGATTAAGTTTGGCAAAGGGCAACATTAACTGCGCTAGCTTTGGCTCTAGGGCGTTAAGAACTCCCAGGATGAGGTAAGAAGGTGGTCGCTTCCCGCCATCAGGGGTGTACACTGATTCCACTTCCATGTGCAGGGTAATCCAGTCTCGATTATTCTGGAAAAATTGCAACCACTTTTGTCTTATTGAATCCGTAAAGCTGTGAAAGAAAGCCATATTATTGTCCCCCATCCTGAGAACTTGGTGATTTATACAATCATCAAGTCTAGTTCCTCTTCTGAATTAGGAACCTGGGGTTTACCCGGATTTAGATAAAAATCGGATAACAAAGAGAACAACTCCCGATCTGGTGTGTCGTTAGGTACAACACCTTCGGGACGCGCTAGAATTTGGTCGGCGATGTTGAGATAGTAGTCGCAAACGTAGTCTAGGGAAGGATCTTGCTCTGCCATCTCAAACAAAGTTTTACCTTTCACACGGGAAACACGGATATCTTCAATCAAAGGTAAAACTTCCAAAACTGGCATGGGCACAGCTTCTATATATTTTTCAATCAAGTCACGCTTGGAGGTGCGATTGCCAATCAACCCAGCTAGACGCAGTGGGTGAGTTCGGGCTTTTTCGCGGACTGAAGCTGCAATTCGATTGGCAGCAAATAACGCATCAAAGCCGTTGTCTGTAACAATCAGGCAGTAATCTGCATAGTTGAGTGGTGCTGCAAAACCACCACAAACTACGTCACCCAGAACGTCAAAAAGAATTACATCGTACTCATCAAAGGCGTTGAGTTCTTTAAGTAATTTTACGGTTTCACCGACTACGTAACCGCCACATCCAGCACCAGCAGGCGGGCCACCAGCTTCTACGCAATCCACACCGCCGTAGCCTTTATAAATTACATCTTCCGGCCAGACATCTTCGTAGTGATAATCCTTTTCTTGGAGGGTGTCGATAATTGTGGGAATCAAAAACCCAGTCAGGGTGAAGGTGCTGTCATGTTTTGGGTCGCAGCCAATTTGCAGCACTTTCTTGCCACGTTTAGCTAGGGCGACGGATATGTTACAGCTAGTTGTGGATTTACCGATACCACCTTTTCCGTAGACTGCTAGTTTCACTGTTGTTTCCCTCTTATAGCTTTCTGTCAAACTTGTGGCTCAAACATTTGCCTTCACCTTTCCTGAGATGGCGATGCGTGAGGTCTGTTGATGTCATTATTGGGCAAATTACATAGAAAAGAAAGTCGCTCTTAATTTATAAAACGTTTTTATCCGATGAATTAGAACCTAATCATGGGTATTTTAGTTTTTATGAACTAAAAAGTCTTATTTAGCTCTAAAAGTCATCTATAAAAAGTTTTTATTATCTATTTTTATAAAAAGAGTTACAAAAGACAAAAAGCTGATATTGGCTTTTTTGAATGGTTTTCATAGAATTAGCTGATGTTGGTGCAACGTGTTTTCATGGGATTGAGGCACAGGTGCAAGGTCAAACAGAGGTATATGCAGCATGATGCTGGAAATACTGCTGAAATTTGCAATCGCAGATAAATTGCCAGTTTTCAGTCGCTAGTCACAACCATGTAATTACTGCTTGAGAGTGAGTGAGTGTGATTTTGTAAAATATTATTAATTTTGCAAATATTTTCTAAGTCTAAGCCGAGCGAATAGGATTCGTGGCAATACTTTTTGGTTAAGGGGAAAGGGTTTAAATTTACCTTTACCCCAAACCCAGTAAGCTTTATCCAGACCAAAAGAGAGATTGTTGGGTTTATTCGAAAAGTATTGGGATTCGTGGCTACACAAATAAAGCCCACCTGCGTGGGCTAAGAGTAAGAGAAGAAACGTAGAGTGTGCGTAAGTCCTAATTTATTTCAGTCTATGTATTCAAGGTAATTAGGACACCTCAGTTTTAATTTCCTGGATTTCTTGTAATGTTTGCCAGCCAGCTTGCCACTGGGAGTTATCTTGCAATAATTTAGCATTTATCCAAAAACGGACTTTAGGATCGCAAGAAGCAACCATTTCGGCGTAAACCCACTTAGCCTGATTTTTACGATTGACAACTTGGAAGTGCCGCCAGCCATCAACTTTTCGCTGTGCTGTCCATTTAGAACCAACTAGGTAAGGAAATTTTTGTTTTTTAGTCATTTGTTATTCGTCATTTGTCACTTGTAATTGGGAAAACACTTTCTTTATCCAAATTTCCAATATCCAATTAAGATGTCACCAAATCGCCATTACGGGTAAACTTTTGGCAATGCAACTCACTATCTTGCTGGACACATAGGGAAAACCATCTGATATGGCTCCAGCAAGTGTTGATGTTGTTGGTAATTTTGCGCTTTTTCTTGGAAAGGCGTTGTCTTACAACTTCATTAGGGCAAAGAATTTCTAACGTGCCTGTACCATCTTCGTAATTGACGATGCGAAATAGACAGTCTTGCAACATAGCACGGCTGCTGCTGTCGAAGAACCGCTTAAATCGCTGTAACTTTTCCCCTTCAGTCATTTGGCTGATGGGTTTTATTTTCAAGAAATCCTCATCCTCCAAATCAAAGTCATCATCTTCAAAGTCGTAGGGGTCAATCATTTTCAGCATCCACTATGCGACCTGAGATTATGTTAACTCTGTGTGGGGTAGGAGGAAAATGGTGGATGGAAGGTAGAAGAACTTTAATACGTCATGCTTACTTACGCATTTAGATTCCTGCTTATGAAGGAGTAATTTTGTTTATCACCATGTCTCTATAGATATTGTTAAGACAGTTACCCATACATTCTAAGAAAAAAATAGTAAGCTTTAGCTTTCGGGGGTAAGCTGTTTTCAATGCGATTAAGTGTAATTGACCTTATGAAATATCTACTTGACCATTTCACATCTTTTAAATATAATTTGGACTGCTCTAAATCTCTTTGTTATGAATAATTTTGTTTAATAAGCAGTTCCGGGGAAAGCCACTAGTCTGCCAACCCAAAAATGCGCTTGTGAGGTCTGGGGAAAGGGGAAAGGGGAAAGGGTAAGGGATTTAAAACCTTTCCCCCTGCCCCTTATCCCCACTTCGTGGGGGCCCCACCTTCCCCCTTTCCCTTTACCCCGCCAAGTTCACTTGGCGAACTACTACAGTCTTAGTCAGAAATAAATAGGAGTTGTATCAAAATTAAGTAAGCGAGCTAGTCATTTAATCGTGTTGACTTAATAAAGAATCGTATACCAAATCAAGTATACGATTCTTGATAAAACATAGAACTAAACTGTTTTCTAGCCACGACTGGAATTCTTCAGTTGTTTAACCGGGGATATTAGAGCTAATTACGGGCAGTGTATGCCATACAGTTGGCTCCGTTTAAAATTAAGGGGGTACGCCCGTCTTTTTTAGTTTCGCCTAGGAAGGAGCAAACATTTTTTTACTAAGCAGTTTTACCTGTTACACCAAATAGGTTTTTTGGTGTAACAGGCGTATATTTACTACAAATCTAGTTGTTTAGACTCTGATGCTACCAGCGTAATGGCAAACTTAGTCCCTCGCTTAAAGTCTGCAATAGTTGCATTATATTGCAAGGACTGGTTTGATGGTAAGTAAGATGGCCCTCCGCAAGATACATTTAAATCCGTACCATCCTTAACTTTTAAATTAGAACAACCATAAATAACTGTTTTATTGCCTTCATCATCGACTTTGCTGATCTGAAGGCTTTTAACAACCCCAGTTACACCCGCAGGCAACTTTATAATAGCTCTTTCAACCCTCAGAGCTTGTGGTAACTTCATCGCGTTAGCACTGAAGCTACATCCATCGGCATTGTTAACTATCACAGTCGGTGGTAGAACATCGATTTGATTGGGGTTATTTGGATCTGGTATTATTCTTACATCACCTACGACGGTACAACCTGACTTGATAGGCGCAGTCAGTAAATCTGCAATTGCCATTCTAGGAAAGAAAGTTGCACAAATTACGAGTAAAACAGCAATAACGCCAAAAATCTTCTTGGAATATTTGAATTGATTCATTATTTTTCCTCCTTAAGTAAGTAGACGTTGAAAAAACCTCTATCTAAAGAAATATTCAGTAAATTTTTCATTAAATATGCAAATACGCAATTTGATTTTCAAAATTAGATTTTTCTACGGGTGTAGACATCACCAAAGCACCGCAAAAGTTTTCGGATTACTGCTATGAACATTGATTTCTAGCATTGTTGCATTATTCCCTTGTTACATTAGCTGCTAGTTTCCAACTCAGCACACGCAATACTTTCTCTTTCAGTGCCGTCAAGTAAGCACGATTCAGCTTCCAGAGGGCGACTCCAAAAACCTCTGTACCGACTTCTAAGCGCTCACTGGAATAAACCCCAATACGCTTGGGTTAAGGGCTAATGGCAAAAATTTTGGGTTTTTGAGACGCGATAAATCGCCGTCTCTACAAGTGTTTTGGTCTTATCCGAACTGTATTGGAATAAACCCGACTAATGCGATCACCTACGTGGGCGCTTGTGCCATCGCACACAAGAGCGCATCTACTGACATTCCGCAAACCGGTAATTGAAACCGTGGGTTCCATGAGCTACTCCGGTTATTGTGCAATGAAAAAGAATCGCACGCATGAAAATCAAAACTAGGGGAAAATACCACTTTTACAAGACGTGAACACCGATCTAGGCGATCGCTATCCTGTTCATACAATATCTATTGAGAGTAGAAATTTTCTTTACTTGGTGTTCTGGTGGTAGCCTGCGACAAGCCCTCCGGGTGACGCTCCTAACATCGCTAACGCTGCGCTAACAGCAGTCGCTCATGGGGGAAACCCCCAAGACCGCGCTGCTTCACCACTACGCCTCTACGTTCCTGAAAAAGCCTATGCAACCTACTAATCCTAACCAATTTACAGAAAAAGCCTGGGAAGCGATCGCCCATACCCCGGATATTGTTAAACAATATCAACAACAGCAAATTGAAAGCGAACACTTGATGAAGGCGTTGCTAGAACAAGATGGTCTAGCAACAGGGATTCTCACAAAAGCGGGTGTTAACCTCCAAAAACTGCGTGATCGCACTGAACAATTTTTTCAACGTCAGCCAAAAGTATCTGGTACTAGCAGTTCTGTTTACTTGGGACGCAGCTTAGATACACTTCTAGATCGGGCAGATGTGTATCGCAAAGAGTTTCAAGATGAATATATTTCAATTGAACACTTATTGCTGGCTTACGCTAAAGATGACCGCTTTGGCAAAGCTTTATTCCAAGAATTCGGTTTAGACGAAGGCAAACTAAAAGATATTATTAAACAAGTTCGGGGGAGCCAAAAAGTGACCGACCAAAATCCAGAAGGCAAATACGAAGCACTGGAAAAATACGGGCGTGATCTCACAGAAGCCGCGCGTAAAGGTCAACTCGATCCAGTGATTGGGCGGGATGATGAGATTCGCCGCACTGTCCAAATTCTGTCTCGCCGCACCAAGAATAATCCTGTGCTAATTGGTGAACCGGGTGTTGGTAAAACTGCGATCGCTGAAGGATTAGCACAGCGCATTATCGCAGGTGATGTACCCCAATCCCTCAAAGACCGCAAGCTAATTTCTTTAGATATGGGTGCTTTGATTGCGGGGGCAAAATTCCGGGGTGAATTTGAAGAACGCCTGAAAGCAGTATTAAAAGAAGTTACTGAATCTGGCGGCAATATTGTTTTATTTATTGATGAAATTCACACCGTTGTTGGCGCTGGTGCAACCCAAGGCGCGATGGATGCGGGTAACTTGTTAAAACCGATGTTGGCGCGGGGCGAATTGCGCTGTATTGGGGCGACAACTCTAGATGAATACCGCAAACATATCGAAAAAGATGCCGCACTAGAAAGACGCTTCCAGCAAGTTTATGTCGATCAACCCAGTGTAGAAGATAGTATTTCGATTTTGCGCGGCTTGAGAGAACGTTATGAAAACCACCACGGGGTGAAGATTTCTGATAGTGCTTTAGTTGCCGCCGCCGTATTGTCGAGTCGATATATTAGCGATCGCTTCCTCCCTGATAAAGCTATTGACTTGGTAGATGAAGCCGCCGCTAGATTAAAAATGGAGATTACCTCCAAACCAGAAGAACTCGACGAAATCGATCGCAAGATTCTGCAATTGGAAATGGAGAAGCTATCGCTGCAAAAAGAAAGCGATGCCGCTTCTCGTGAACGTCTAGAAAGACTAGAAAAAGAAATTGCCGATCTCAAAGAAGAACAAAGAACCCTCAATACTCAATGGCAGTCTGAAAAAGATATCATTGACAAAATTCAGTCCGTTAAAAAAGAGATTGAACGGGTCAATTTAGAGATTCAGCAAGCAGAACGCGATTACGACCTTAACCGCGCTGCGGAGTTGAAATATGGTAATTTAACCAGTTTGCATCGTCAGTTAGAAGCAGTAGAAGCTGAATTGGCAAGCGCCCAAAGAAGTGGAAAATCACTATTACGGGAAGAAGTCACAGAAGCTGATATTGCCGAAATTATTTCTAAATGGACAGGAATTCCCATCAGCAAGCTGGTGGAATCTGAGAAAGAGAAACTACTGCATTTAGAAGATGAACTACACCACCGCGTGATTGGACAAGAAGAAGCAGTCACAGCCGTAGCAGATGCAATTCAGCGATCGCGCGCTGGACTAGCTGATCCCAATCGTCCCATCGCTAGCTTTATTTTCCTTGGGCCTACAGGTGTGGGTAAAACCGAGTTGGCGAAAGCGCTGGCGGGCTATATGTTCGATAGCGAAGATGCGCTGGTGCGAATCGATATGTCGGAATATATGGAGAAACATGCCGTCTCCCGTTTAATCGGTGCGCCTCCAGGATATGTGGGTTACGAAGAAGGCGGACAACTAACAGAAGCGATTCGCCGCCGTCCTTACTCAGTGATTCTCTTTGACGAAATCGAGAAAGCCCACCCTGATGTTTTTAATATCTTCTTGCAAATTCTCGATGATGGTCGCGTCACTGATGCCCAAGGTCATAAGGTGGACTTCAAGAACGCTATTATCATCATGACTAGCAACATCGGTTCGCAATACATTCTTGATGTCGCTGGGGATAACGCTCACTACGACGAAATGCGCCGTCGAGTCATGGAAGCGATGCGGAATAGCTTCCGTCCAGAATTCCTCAACCGGATTGACGAAATCATCATCTTCCACGGTTTAGATAAGAAGGAATTACGGCAGATTGTGCTGTTGCAAGTACAAAGATTGCGTCAAAGATTGGTCGATCGCAAAATATCCCTCAAACTTTCGGATATTGCACTTGACTTTTTAGCAGAAGTAGGGTATGACCCAGTGTATGGGGCGCGTCCACTGAAGCGGGCAATTCAGCGAGAGTTAGAAACTCAAATTGCCAAAGCCATCTTGCGCGGTGAATTCAACAACGGCGATACCATCTTTGTAGATGTGCAAAATGAGCGTCTTTCTTTTAGTCGCTTACCCGTTGAGGTGTTTAGCAGCTAATTAGTCGAATATAAAACACCTCTCCCTCGTTTTACGTAGTAAAACTGTCCCTCTCCAAGTCTGAGAGGGATCAGCTTGAACTTTAGTTCAAGGCGGGGAGAGGTTGTTTAAACTCACTTTTTAAATAATTGAACTACACTATTCCCCATTCCCCATTCCCTACTGTTTACAAATTACTTGTCGCATTTTCCGCATATTTGCAGGCAATTCAAAGTTCATTGCTTGTTGAATGAAAATTGATGGAATGGGAATCAGAGGTGTAGCTTGCACGGTATAAGCAAGCAACGTGCCATTTCCACAATCTTTGAGTTCTAAATTGGCGTTAAAATCCTCAAAAGTCCCTTTTTCCATGCGAAATTGGATTTGTTGCCCCAGCACTTCTACAACGTTGAGGTAAATTTCCACTTGAGCCGTGAAAAAGAAAAAGGCTTTTTGTGCTGCTTGATATAGACGCTTCACTTCACCTTTGTGTGATATCTCGCTTTTAGTGATATCAGGAAAATATTGCACCCACCGGGGATAATCAGTTAATTGCTGCCAAACTTGCGATCGCACCATCGGCAAATACATCCAGGCTGTCACCGCGCCACCACACGCCTTGTGCGATCGCGTTTCTACCAAAATTTCACCCTGTACCAGCAACTTTTGTTTATCTTGACTCCAAGCCATATCTGAACCTGCAATAATTGAGTCTGAGATATGAGACGCAGACATAATGATTTTAGTTACTCCTCAACTCATCCACCTAAATAGAATTGAAACTACAAGCTATAAAACTTGATTTAGATCCAACCCATTAAATTTTAGTTCCAGTGTAATCCCGATCCTTTCCGGAAAGGGTGAGTTTTTGGTAATTATTTCAGTTACTTTACTGTAAAACCTGTAGTTTCGATCACAATTAACACAATTAATACTTAAGCGGGCTTGATAATAACACTATTTATAAATGAAAAACTAAGTTCTTAACAGCTAGAATGGCACAAACACTATTTAATATCAAGCACCTTACCCCAACCTCTGGATAGGATCTCTCGATTTTTGCGTATTATTTATGATGAAACTGTAACTTCATCATAACTTCATATCTGTTTGTCAATATCAAGTGTAATTTCTGTTGAGTTGAGAGGAAAATTAAGTGAGTCAATCTTCTTTAAATCGTAGATTAATCCAGATTTTTGGTATTCTTCTTGGTGTTAGTGTAGCCGTTTGGGTACTGAGAGGCTTTGGTATTCTTACTTTTATTCCAGGTGGAATAATTTTGCTACTACTACTAGGGGCGATCGCGATCGGGATTATCAGTTATGCTCAAAGGACTTGGTGGCGTTTGTAATCTGAATTTCTCATAATCTGGGAAATTTCCGCCAAGGTTACACGCCTTACCCGATAGGCCTTTATCCTCTCGTTTAAGAATTTTAGCGTGAGCATTTTCACTTACTGCCAAAAGTATTTAATAGGGAAGCGATGCCAACAATTTATTAGGGGAAAGAAACATGGCAAAGTATATATGTACCGTTTGCGGCTATGAATATGACCCAGAATTCGGCGATCCAGATAGCGATATAGCGCCGGGAACAGCTTTTGAAGATATACCAGATGATTGGGTATGCCCGACTTGTGGTGCCACAAAAGATCAATTTGAACTAGTTGAATAGTGAAGATAACAGCTAGCCTAGTAAAGTACGTGCTATTGAGAAATTTTAGAATTTGCTACCGTTACGAATCGTAGTTATTGGGGGTGGGGCTGCGGGATTTTTTGGCGCGATCGCTTGTGCTAAAGCCAATCCTGATGCCCAGGTTACTTTACTCGAAGCCAGTCGTCAACCACTGGCAAAGGTACTAATTTCTGGTGGTGGACGCTGCAACGTCACTCACGCTTGCTTTGACGCGGAGGAGTTAGTACAAAATTACCCCAGAGGTGCAAAAGCTTTGCGGGGTGCTTTGACTCGCTTTGGCCCTCAAGATACAGTAGCTTGGTTTGCTGCTAGTGGAGTCTATCTAAAAACTGAAGCTGATGGCCGGATGTTTCCTGTCACCAATACTTCAGAAACCATTGTGGAATGTCTGATTAAATCGGTGGCGACATCTGGGGTAAAACTCCGTGTCGGTACACACGTAACTTCGGTAAAACGAAGTGCAGCAGATGAGGGGTTTGATATTCTTCTTAAGTCGGGAGAGACGATTAAATGCGATCGCCTACTGCTTGCCACCGGCAGTAGTATTGTCGGTTATAAAATTGTCCGAGAGTTAGGTCATCAAATAGAACCGCCAGTGCCCTCGTTATTTACCTTTAACATTCTCGATCAAAAGTTGCGAGAGTTGGCTGGAGTTAGCGTTAACCCTGTCCAATTAAGATTATCTGCGGGTGGAAAATCCCAATTACAACAAACTGGGCCATTGCTCATTACCCACTGGGGTTTGAGTGGCCCAGCTGTTTTAAAGCTTTCTGCTTGGGGTGCGAGAGTTTTGCACGAAAGCCGCTATCAAGCCAAATTATTGATTAATTGGCTGCCCCTTATGCACCAAGAACAAGTGCGAGAAAAAGTTTTAGCAGTTAAAGATGAATGGGGAAAGAAAGCGATCGCATTGCATCGCGGCGTTGATTTACCCCATCGTCTCTGGCAATATATCATTGCCCGTGCAGGCATTACCACACAAGACCGTTGGGCAGAAATATCTAGTAAAACCTTAAATCAACTGGTGCAAGAACTTACTCAAGGACAATACTTAATCAACGGCAAAGGAGCCTTTAAAGAAGAATTTGTTACCTGTGGCGGCGTTAACCTCAAAGAAGTCAACTTCAAGACGATGGAAAGTAGGTTAGTTCCTGGCCTTTATTTTGCCGGAGAAATCTTAGATATTGATGGTGTTACCGGTGGGTTTAACTTCCAAAGTGCTTGGACAACTGGGTATTTGGCAGGGATAGCAATGGCGAATAGCCAGACAGCTTAAGAGAGTTTGTAGTAAGTACTTTAGTGCTTAGAAATCAAAGGCTAAAGTCCTTACGGCGAACTTATTAAAAATAATGTAGTAGATTACTATTTTTACTATTCCACTATTAAACAAGCGTTCTCTTAATTCTTATATATGATTAATCATTTCAAAACTTCGAAGTTTCTAGAGGAGAAATAATCTCTATATTAACTACTAATTATCTTGCTAGTACAAAGCGGCAAAAATAAAGCTACCATCCTTTGTAGGTCAATTTTGAACACACCCAACAATGAAATTTAGCGAAATTATCAGCCAATTTGGTGAAACAGCCACCAATCATAGCCTGACTAGCAACCCAGACCATGACCCAGAAATTATAGGGTTAGCAGCCATTGATGAAGCCACTAACGGTACTCTCAGCTACGTAGAAGGGCCAAAATTTGGGTCTTTTGTCAGTAAGACCAATGCTACAGCTTTAATTTTGCCCCAAGATGAAAAATTACAGGAGCTTGCACAAGAGAACGGTATTGTCTGGATATCGACCTCAGATCCGCGACTGTTATTTGCCAAAGCGATCGCACTTTTTTACCAACCATATCGCCCCGTTCCAGAAATTCATCCCACTGCTGTAATTCACTCCAGCGCAAAAGTTGGTAGTGATGTTTACGTTGGCCCCCATACTGTGATTCAGCAAGGCGTGGAAATTGGCGACGGTGCAATTATTCATCCCAATGTGGTGATTTATCCAGATACCAAAATCGGCGATCGCACCATCTTACACGCCAACTGTACTATTCACGAACGCACCCACATCGGTGCAGATTGTGTGATTCACAGTGGTGCAGTCATTGGTGCAGAAGGCTTTGGTTTTGTTCCTAGCCGTACTGGTTGGTTAAAAATGGAACAATCTGGCTATACAGTCTTAGAAGATGGGGTGGTAGTTGGCTGTAACACCGCTATTGACCGCCCAGCAGTCGGAGAAACACGGGTAGGCCGCAATACAGTAATTGATAACTTAGTACAAATAGGTCATGGCTGCCAAATTGGTTCTGGCTGTGCTATTGCAGGTCAGGCTGGTATGGCGGGGGGCGTTAAACTGGGGAATCGCGTTATTTTAGCTGGACAAACAGGAATCGCTAATCAAGTAAAAATAGGAGATGGTGCGATCGCATCTGCTCAAACTGGAATTCACAGTGATGTTGCACCAGGAGAAATTGTCTCAGGAACTCCAGCCATTCCTTACAAACTATATCTTAAGGTATGTGCTGTTTATAGTCGCCTACCAGATATGTATCAATCGCTAAAACAATTGCAACGTAAATTCAAAAATAGCAATGATTGAAGGAGGCAGAAGGCAGAACCTTGGAATTAACCACATTTTTGTAACAGTTAAAGTATTAAACTGATCTACATCTAGTCCAGAACTTAAGTTCTGGGCTAACTGATAGTTCAAGTCCGCTCATTTTCTATTATTGGATTTGGGGTCATATTGGATTTAGGGTCAGCGATCGCAATTTATCTAAAATTGTCATAAGCTAATCGGCATTTAAGTTGCATAAAAGTAGGGCTGAAGCTCTTACTACAAGCGAATCATTCTAGAAAAATGAATGACGATTAGCTTACCATAAACCACAATTTTTTGAAAATCGCGATCATCCACTGCTGATGCTACGACATTATTTTGCTCGTAAAACTAAAACCCGATAGCTATTAGATAAGCTAGCGGGTTTTGTTTGTTAAGTATTATCCCTGGCACCGAGCTATTTTTGCGTAGGGCGACCCCTAAACTATCGTTGCCGCAACAGCGTTTCACCTCTGAGTTCGGGAAGGGATCAGTGTGGTTCCACCGCGCAATAGACACCAGGAAAGAC